>CANQSM010000004.1 GCA_947626525.1 uncultured Phocaeicola sp.
CTTTTCCAAAGGCGTAATAGCCGGAAAAAGATCTATTCCATTCATGAGCCGGAAGTACAATGTATCAGCAAGGGCAAAGAACATAAGAAATACGAATTCGGTACGTCAGTTCGGGATAAGAAAGTTGTCTAAAAAGTTGGTAATCTGAGATATATTTTGTATCTTTATATGTGATTTCCAGTTACTTATAAAGTTTAACACAAACTGTATGCCGTCATCAAACAAGGCATCAAACAACTTGGGAGAAATGTATCCTCTGTCTGCAAAGCCCTTTCCATACAGTTCTTTGGTTAATACTTTCCGTACCTTAGGATTCCTGTCGTCTACATTAGCGCCTGTAAGGCGGAATGTTATGATTTCTCCTCTGTCGTTACACAACAGATGAATCTTGAATCCGTGAACCATCCCATTGTGCCTTTGCCATCGGTGGCCACTTCCTTGAATACCTTGTTGGCATAACGTCTTAGATTATGGCACACAGGTATCATGGTGCTGTCAACAAAACTTATACCCGTGATCTCCCAAACGCAAAAAGTTTGAGGAAGAAAACCAGTTTGAAGAATATGCGTTGTTCCAATTCTACAAATCTGTTATATGATACCGCTTTAGGGAAATCATGTTTCATGTGTTCACGAATGCAAGAAGACTTTTCTTCAATTCAAACTCAAAATTCTTATCAAACTCATCAATAATACAGAAAATTTCTGTAACTTTATTCTTGGTAATCATTGTTATTAAATTTTGTAATTCGTTGTTTATCAAACTTAAAGATACAAAATAATTCAATGGTTACCGACTTTTACAATCGGATTATTATCCCGAACTCACGTATATATGCATGGGTAAATCTAAACTTTAAACTTGCAATAAGCCAGAGTAGGACCGAGGTCCATTTGTGGATCAATTGGTATTGCCTTTCTTTCTCTCTTTGCTGAAAATATCAATATAAGTATGTTCATGGGTATTAGTCCTCGATGTAGATAATTTGGAATTAAATTTTCTATCAATACATCATAAAATAAAGATAATTTGTTATATTTGCATATTATATGATGGGTTGAGATATGGTAAAAACAACGATGGGCACAAAGTTGCCAAGAAAATTAGAGCAGAAAATGCAAATAGTTGGTGAGCAGATCAAGCTGGCCAGACTTCGCAGGAATCTCAGTGTCGCTCAGGTAGCTGAACGTGCTACCTGTTCGCCTCTAACGGTTTCACGTATAGAGAAAGGCACACCGACTGTGGCAATTGGTATTTATCTAAGGGTGCTTTATGCACTTCAGCTGGATGATGATATTCTGCTGCTTGCAAAAGAAGATGCAATGGGAAAGGCCTTGCAGGATTTGAGTCTTAAGAAACGAGAAAGAGCATCCAAAAAAGAATAAGCGATGAAGAAACTTTATGTATTTGCCGATTTCGATTGGCTGAAAGAACCAAGGCTCGTTGGAGAGTTAAGTTACGAATCACTTCGAGGCTCTGACAGCTATGGATTTTGTTATAGTAATGAGTGGTTAAAGGATTATGGTAGTCTGTTTCTTAGTGATGATTTGAATAATTATCCTGGCCAGCAGTACACGACTCCAGACAAGGATATATTCGGCTGCTTTTCTGATGCTCTTCCAGACAGGTGGGGACGTACATTGATAAATCGTAGGGAGCAGATTTTAGCAAAGGATGAAAAACGCCCGGTGCGTAGGCTTTCTTCGTTTGACTATCTTATAGGAATTGAAGACTTTTCTCGTATGGGAGGTTTCCGTTTCAAAGAATCCATGGATGGAGAGTATATTAATGCAAGCGAAACCTTGCGCGTTCCTCCATTGACAGACATACGTGAGTTGATTGCAGCCAGTTCTGAAATAGAGAAAAGCGAAGAAGAGGACCAACTTCCTGAAATGCGATGGATTGCACAGTTGGTGCAGCCGGGCTCTTCGCTTGGTGGAGCACGTCCCAAAGCAAGTGTGATGGATGAAAACAAGAATCTTTGTATAGCAAAGTTTCCATCTCGCAAGGATGATTATGACGCTGGTCTTTGGGAGCATTTCTCACATCTTCTGGCAAAGAACGCCGGGATTAATGCGGCGGACACAAGAGTAATCTCCACAAGTGATAAATATCACACGTTGCTCTCCCGACGATTTGACAGGCGAGCAGATGGTAAACGCATACACTTTGCTTCAGCCATGACTTTATTGGGTTTGAATGATGGGGATAATGCCAATACCAGTCATGGTTATTTGGATATGGTCGATTTCATACTCCAGAACTGCACCAATGTGGAAGACAATTTGAAAGAGTTGTATCGTAGGGTGGCATTCAACATTTGCATCGGCAACACGGATGATCATTTTCGTAACCATGGTTTTCTCCTGACTGCCAAAGGATGGACTCTGTCACCGGCATATGACATGAACCCTACCTTAAACGAATATCAGAGTCTGCTGATTAACAGCTATACCAATAAATCGGATCTGAAAGAATTGTTGGATTCTTGTGAAGAGTATATGCTTCCGAAAGAGACAGCTCAACAAATCATCGGTGAGGTGTTGAATGCAGTTATGGAATGGAGAACATTAGCCACGAATTTGGGAATTGCGAAAAATGAGCAGGAACGTTTTGCTGCGGTTTTTGAGAGACAAATACTATCTTATGATAGAAATAAAGAAAAATAGACAAAAAGATAGATACAAGAATAAAGTTATAAAGTCGGTAATAACAATGATTTACTGCCGACTTTAACTTTATTTTTGCTATAAGGCAAAATCACTACTGTCCAATAAAAGTTGGAGAATCGTTCTTTGAAATAATTGAGATATAGTCAGTTAGGTTGGTTTTTGAAATGAAACGGACTTGATTCCGTAACTTTGCAGCCACATTTTTAATGACTGCTATGTTCCAAGACAAATACGTTTTTGCTCAATTAACAGCTTTCCTAAACAGAACTCAGTTCAACAATTATGTTCGTAAGTATGATGGTAACCGCTATGTGAAGCACTTCACTTGTTGGAACCAGTTGCTCGCAATGATGTTCGGTCAACTAAGTAATCGCGAGAGCCTGCGTGACTTGATTGTTGCTTTCGAAGCGCATCAGGCAAAGCAGTATCACCTTGGATTAGGTCGTGAGCCAATTGTAAAGGCCACGCTTTCATACGCCAACCAGAATCGCGACTATCGGATCTTCGGGGTCAGCGGATATTTCAGGTTGGTACCCCATAATGTATCAAGCATATTGCGTGGCAAGCCTGAACCTGAAATATCCGCTGACCCCTAACAATCAAAAGTCCTTTGAGAGGGCAAAAATGCATAAACGCCCGCTCAACGAACTTTATCTACACTTTTATGATGGATAAAGTCAATCGTGTGGAATCATTCTTATGTCAACGGTCTGATCCTTTTTGCTCGAATAGTCTGTCAAGCATGCCGATGGCTTCGAGTTTTTATGCATGATGACCGATACATACCATTGACCGTCATTCACGGTTATATTGCGTCAGCGTAAAGCCGCAATATCGCTAATACGCAAACCGAATAGCAGGCAAACAGAAATCAGTCACAACGGTGATTTTGCATTTCACTTTTTTTCTCCAAAAGCTAAATCTCCCGCATCTCCTAATCCGGGAATTATATAGGAATGTTCATCCAGTTCAGGGTCTACCGCAGCACACCAAATGGTAGTATGCGTATTGGAAAATACGTCGGATATATAGGATAAGGCTTGTTCACTGGCAATGACCGATGCGATATGTATTTCTGCCGGTGTTCCTTTGGTGAGCATGGCCTGGTAGCTGAGTTCCATGGAGCTTCCGGTTGCCAGCATCGGATCTACTAGGATTAATGTTTTCCCTTCGATGGAAGGAGAAGCTATATATTCAATATGGATATCGAACTTTAGAGTGTCTTTATACTTGCGATAGGCGGAAACGAAAGCATTCTCAGCCCGGTCGAAATAATTCAGGAAACCTTGATGTAAAGGCAGTCCGGCCCGCAGGATAGTAGCCAGAACAACCTGATTGTCGGGAACATTGGTTGTTGCGGTTCCCAATGGAGTTTTTACTTGTAGAGCAGTGTAATGCAAGGTCTTGCTGATTTCATAAGCCATGATTTCACCGATACGTTCAATGTTGCGTCGGAAACGCATCCGGTCATGTTGTATATTTATATCTCGAATTTCCGCTACGTACTGATTTAGGATAGAGTTGGATTCGTTAAAGTTCACAATTTTCATTTTTCAATAAGGATTTTAGGTTTCATAAACTGGTAAGTTTCCTGTTACAGCTTTGTTTGTATAGGTCTAAAAATGTTTATTGTACAAAAGAACAAATTTATTTTCAAGAATAAAAAGAAATACGGAGAAATTTGATGTATGTATTGTAAACTCTATGTGGCAAATATGTTATACAAGTCTTAATGCTTTAATGATTAAAGAAATATTTCTCTAAATATTTTTTCAAGAAGAAATAATGTAGTATTTTTGTAGCGGATGAACAAGGGCATGACAAAAGCAAATAGTATGAATAGCTCATGGAAGAGCTCATTTTTAAGGAATTAGGTGAAAAGATAATCATTAATATTAAATTAAAAAATCAAGAAATGGCAAATTTAGATTTAAGCAAGTACGGTATTACCGATGTGAAGGAGATTCTTCACAATCCTTCTTACGATGTACTGTTTGCAGAGGAAATTAAACCGGGATTGGAAGGTTATGAGAAAGGTCAGGTAACTGAACTGGGGGCTGTAAATGTAATGACAGGTATTTATACCGGTCGTTCTCCTAAAGATAAATTCTTTGTTAAGAATGAAGCCAGCGAGAATACCGTATGGTGGACTTCTGACGAATATAAAAATGATAATAAACCTTGTTCTGAAGCAGCTTGGGCTGATTTGAAAGCAAAAGCTGTGAAGGAATTGTCCGGCAAACGTCTGTTTGTTGTGGATACATTCTGCGGTGCAAACCCTGCGACTCGTTTGAAAGTTCGTTTCATTATGGAAGTTGCATGGCAGGCTCACTTTGTAACGAATATGTTCATTCGTCCGACTGCTGAGGAATTAGCTAACTACGGAGAACCTGATTTCGTGTCATTCAATGCTTCTAAGGCAAAAGTGGATAACTACAAAGAATTGGGTTTGAACTCTGAAACAGCTACTGTATTCAACCTGAAAACGAACGAGCAGGTTATCTTGAATACTTGGTACGGCGGTGAGATGAAGAAAGGCATGTTCTCTATCATGAACTATCTGAATCCGTTGCGTGGTATCGCTTCCATGCACTGTTCGGCTAACACCGATAAAGAAGGCAAGAGCACTGCCATCTTCTTCGGTCTGTCAGGTACGGGTAAGACTACTTTGTCAACCGATCCGAAACGTCTGTTGATTGGTGATGACGAGCACGGATGGGATGACGAAGGTGTATTTAACTACGAAGGTGGTTGCTACGCTAAGGTTATCAATTTGGATAAAGAAAGCGAACCGGATATTTACAACGCCATCAAACGCGACGCTCTGTTGGAGAACGTAACGGTTGACGCAGTGGGTAAGATTGACTTTGCTGATAAGAGCGTGACGGAGAATACGCGTGTTTCTTATCCTATTTATCATATCGAGAATATCGTTAAACCGGTATCTAAGGGTCCGCACGCAAAGCAGGTAATCTTCTTGTCTGCTGATGCATTCGGTGTGTTGCCTCCGGTATCTATCTTGAATGCAGAACAGACTAAATATTATTTCTTGTCGGGTTTTACCGCTAAATTGGCAGGTACGGAACGTGGTATCACTGAGCCGACTCCTACTTTCTCTGCATGCTTCGGCGCTGCTTTCTTGAGCTTGCATCCGACTAAGTATGGTGAAGAATTGGTGAAGAAGATGGAAAAAGTAGGTGCCAAGGCATACTTGGTGAACACTGGCTGGAACGGTACAGGGAAACGTATATCTATCCGTGATACGCGCGGTATCATTGATGCGATTCTTGACGGTTCCATCGACAAGGCTCCGACGAAAGTGATTCCTTACTTCAACTTTGTTGTTCCTACAGAATTGCCGGGTGTAGATTCGAAGATTCTTGATCCTCGTGATACTTACGGGTGCGCTTGTCAGTGGGAAGAGAAAGCAAAGGACTTGGCAGGACGTTTCATTAAGAATTTTGCGAAGTTCGAAGGGAACGAGGCAGGTAAAGCTTTGGTTGCTGCTGGTCCGAAACTCTAAGAAGACAGAGAACTGAGATAATGCAACGGGGGGCTATCCGATTTCGGGTAGCCCCCTTATTTATTGTCTAGTTTTTTGTTTGCATTAACATATTTTAATAGGTGGGGGGGGGTAATCTTTAGATTTATCTATTTATCTTTGCCAAAAATTAAAGAAAAGATATTTCTTGATGAACAATTTGTGAAGTAGCTTTTGTTTTTGTGAACATTATATCAGGTGAAGTTTAAATGGAAAAGGATTTTTTAATAAATATATTAATTTAAAAGATTTGAATTATGAAAAAGTTATTTATGATGATGTGTTTATGCGCAATGGCAGTATGCGCCAATGCACAGAAAGTTACTGTATGGTATGGTGCTAATATGGCTAAAGTCTCTGGTGATGCGGACATTGATTCTGAGTTTAAGTTCTTGAACCTTGGCGTTACTTATACAGCTCCTATTGCCAATCAGTTCGATTGGTCTGTAGGCGCGGCTTATGTAACTAAAGGTGGTAAAGAATGGGATCCTTCATTGATTCAGCTTGATGTCAATGCTCATTATAATTTCTTGGCTGATGACGATGTGAAAGTTGGTGTTTTGGCCGGCCCGTATATCGGTTATACGATTAATGATGATGATATGGAAGATATGAAGAAATTAGACTACGGTATCGGCGTAGGTGTACAGGGTATGTACAAGCAGTTCTCATTGAAAGTTGGCTATGAATTTGGCTTGGCTAATTTTGTGGATGTAAGTGGTGCATCTGCTAAAATGAACGGTTTATATTTCCGTTTGGGATATAGCTTCTAAAAGAATAATTCCATATTAATAGGGACAGAGATGTTCACGATTGCAATTCAGTCGGGCATCTCTGTTTTTTATTGTATGGAGTCGGCTGTTTATGAGGATTAACTTTGGTATTTCCATCGTTTTGAAAACAGGGCCATTGTTTCGGAAGCAGTAGAATAGGTGAAGAAGCATAAAAGTAAGGTAGAGAAGGGGTGAAAGCATCTTTTGTTAAGTATTGAAAATAGAAAGGGAAAAAATACGGATAATAAAAAGAAATCTGTATGTTTGTATAAACATTTAATGCAAATCGTCTATGAAAACTTTAAAGTCAATGATGTTAGGTATCGGTGTGTATGCCTTGTGTAGTTGTGTTCCTTCGCATTCTGAGCAAATATCACAACAGAGCGAACGAAAATCAGACAGCGCGGTAGTGGTAGAAACCATCATGTCTCGTCGTAGTATTCGTAAGTATAAGCCGCAACCTGTGGAGCGGGATAAAATGGATGTGATTGTGAATTGTGGAATCAATGCTCCTAACGGCCAGAACAAACAGTCGTGGGAGGTGCGTGTAGTCAGCAATCCGGAGTTTCTGAACGGTATTACGGAAGTATTCAAGAAAGAAAATCCCAAAGTTGCGGAGGACCCGACTTTCAAGAATATGTTTCGTAATGCGCCGACAGTCGTATTTATCGCAAATGATCCGGGATACGATCTTTCGAGGATAGATTGTGGGCTGTTGGGCGAGAATATGATACTTTCTGCTTGGAGTATGGGTGTCGGTTCTGTTTGTCTGGGAAGCCCCGTGCGTTTTATGAATACGGTTCCTGCGGCTCAAGAATATCTGAAGAAGCTGGGTTTTAGTGAAGGATATGAGTTGCTTTATTGCATAGGTTTTGGTTATCCGGATGAAACGCCTGCTGCGAAACCCCGTGATATGGAAAAGGTAAAGTTTATGGATTGACATGCACGATACAAAGGGACGACCGCCTATCTATGTCGCAAGGACAAGGATAGGCGGTTTCTTTGTTAACTTTGCTGATGTATATTAACGTGAGTCCGACGAATTTTAATTGTCAACCAGTCGGGGTCTCTATGATTGCTCCCCTTTTTCCTGCATGGGGATGGCAATACCTGCCAACCTATATGAATCGCCATGGTTACGGATGTGTTTTGTTTGTTCCTTGTATCTCCGTTCACCGTCCAGCGGCCGCTGGACGGTCCATGCAGATAGGTGCATCGGCTTTCGCAGCTATCTGACTTCACCGTCCAGCGGACTGTTGGACGGTGAGGGATGCTTCCTTGTTATTACTATGCAACCGTCTTTTCTATGCCTTTAATATAACGTGAGTCCGAAATGAAATCAGAAAAGAGGAATCTTTTAGCTGCGGTTGGCACGCTTGCGTTCATTCTCATCCAAAATGATTTTGCGCATACGCATGCTCTTCGGGGTAACCTCTACGTATTCGTCCTCTTTGATGTATTCCAAAGCTTCTTCCAAAGAGAAGATGACCGGCGGAATGATACGTGCTTTGTCATCGGAGCCGGAAGCGCGCATGTTGGTCAGTTTCTTTGATTTGGTGACATTGACAACTAAGTCATTGTCGTGTACATGTTCACCCACTACTTGGCCGGCGTACACTTCATCCTGCGGATAGATAAAGAACTTACCTCTGTCCTGCAGTTTGTCGATGGCGTATGCAAAGACTGTTCCGCCTTCCATTGCGATAATGGAACCATTGGTACGTCGTTCTATATCACCTTTGTACGGCTGGTATTCTTTAAAACGATGTGCCATGATGGCTTCTCCTTGCGAAGCGGTGAGTACATTGGTACGCAGGCCGATGATGCCGCGTGACGGGATGTTGAACTCAATATTTACCCGGTCTCCTTGCGTTTCCATAGAAGTCATCTCTCCTTTGCGGCGAGTGATCATGTCAATCATCTTGCTGGAGAACTCTTCCGGAACGCTGATGGTTAATTCTTCAATCGGTTCACATTTTACACCATCTATTTCCTTGAAGATAACCTGGGGTTGCCCTACTTGCAGTTCATATCCTTCACGACGCATGGTCTCAATCAGCACGGAAAGATGCAGCACACCTCGTCCCGATACAATCCATTTGCCGTCTTCTTCGCTTTTGCGTACACGCAAGGCCAGATTTTTGTCCAGCTCTTTGGCCAAGCGTTCCTGGATATGGCGTGAGGTAACATATTTGCCTTCTTTGCCGAAGAATGGAGAGTCGTTGATGGTAAACAGCATGCTCATGGTAGGTTCATCGATGGCGATAGGTGGAAGAGGTTCCGGATTCTCGAAGTCGCAAATGGTGTCCCCGATTTCGAATCCTTCGATGCCGACAATGGCGCATATATCGCCCGATGAGACGGAATTGGTCTTTTTGCGTTCTAATCCTTCAAAGGTATGGAGCTCTTTTATTTTGGCTTTTGTCAGACTTCCGTCACGATGGGCTAACGTCACGTTCATGCCTTCGGTCAGCGTGCCGCGGTGTACGCGTCCCACTGCGATACGTCCGGTGTACGAAGAGAAGTCGAGCGAAGTGATGAGCATTTGCGGAGTTCCTTCCAGCTGTTTAGGTGCTGGGATATATTTCACAATGGCGTCTAATAGCGGAGTCAGGCTGTCGGTTGGAGTCTTCCAGTCTTCACCCATCCAGTTGTTTTTGGCCGAACCGTAGAGCACGGGGAAATCTAATTGGTCTTCTGTGGCGTTGAGGCTGAACATCAGGTCGAATACCATCTCATATACTTCCTCCGGACGGCAATTGGGTTTATCTACCTTATTGACTACTACAATCGGTTTCAACCCTATTTGCAAAGCTTTCTGGAGTACAAAACGTGTCTGAGGCATGGGGCCTTCGAATGCGTCTACCAGAAGAATGCATCCGTCAGCCATATTCAGTACACGTTCTACTTCTCCGCCGAAGTCGGCGTGTCCAGGGGTGTCGATGATATTAATTTTTGTATCTTTGTATTGAATGGATACGTTTTTCGAGAGAATGGTGATTCCTCGTTCGCGTTCCAAATCGTTGTTATCCAAAATCAATTCTCCGTTTGTCTGATCGTTCCGGAACAGGTGTCCGGCCAGCATCATCTTGTCAACGAGTGTCGTTTTTCCGTGGTCGACGTGCGCGATGATTGCGATGTTTCTAATATTCTGCATACTATACCTATAATTTGGGCGCAAAGTTACAATAAAATATTTGAAAAATCATTGCGCATCAAAAAAGAATCTCTATCTTTGCAGCCGCTAAAGAAAGTTTATACACAATTAATTAAAAACGTATGTATTTAGATCCAGCAAAAAAGAAGGAAATCTTTGGACAATACGGAAAGTCTAACACTGATACAGGCTCACCAGAAGCTCAGATAGCATTGTTCTCATACCGTATTTCCCATTTGACGGAACATTTGAAAGTGAACCGTAAAGATTATAGCACGGAAAGAGCTTTGACGGCTATGGTAGGTAAACGTCGTGCATTGTTGAACTACCTGAAAAACCGTGATATCGAAAGATATCGTGCGATTGTAAAAGCTCTTGGTTTGCGTAAGTAATTTACAAAAGCTGAAAGAAATTGAAAGCGTCGCCCATTTAGTTGGTGCGGCGCTTTTTTATGATAAATCAATAAAAAGTGGACAGATTGTCGGCTTTCGGAGGAAATCTTGCTATCTTTGCCCGGAAAAGTAAGGAAATGTTGTATCCGGTTGTTCTTAAAGAATCAGACGGGAATTTTCTGTATGGCTTCGCAAGAATGATAAAATAGATAGAATAAATATGGAACAGAAACTGATTATTTACAATACCTTGTCGCGGAAAAAGGAACCCTTTGTACCTCTGCATGCTCCACATGTGGGAATGTATGTTTGTGGTCCGACGGTGTATGGGGATGCTCATTTGGGGCATGCCCGTCCGGCCATCACTTTTGATTTGCTCTTCCGTTATCTGACACATATCGGATATAAGGTACGTTATGTGCGTAATATTACCGATGTCGGTCATTTGGAACATGATGCCGATGACGGTGAGGATAAAGTAGCCAAGAAAGCTCGTTTGGAGCAATTGGAGCCGATGGAAGTAGTGCAATATTATCTGAATCGTTATCATAGGGCGATGGAAGCGCTGAATGTGTTGCCTCCTAGTATAGAACCGCATGCTTCCGGACATATTATCGAACAGATTGAACTGGTAAAGGAAATTCTCGATAACGGCTACGCTTATGTAAGCGAAGGTTCCGTATATTTCGATGTCGCCAAGTACAATGAGGATCACCATTATGGAAAACTTTCCGGACGTAATCTGGATGATGTGCTGAATACAACCCGCGAGCTGGACGGACAGCAGGAGAAACATAATCCCGCCGACTTCGCTTTGTGGAAATGTGCCCAGCCGGAACATATTATGCGCTGGCCGAGTCCGTGGAGCAATGGTTTTCCAGGCTGGCACTGTGAGTGTACGGCAATGGGACGTAAGTATTTGGGCGCTCATTTTGACATTCATGGAGGTGGAATGGATTTGATCTTTCCGCATCATGAGTGCGAGATAGCCCAGAGCGTAGCCTCACAGGGAGATGATATGGTGCATTATTGGATGCATAACAATATGATTACCATTAATGGCACGAAGATGGGGAAGAGCTTGGGGAATTTTATTACGTTGGACGAATTTTTCAATGGGACGCATAAATTGCTTACTCAGGCGTATAGTCCGATGACTATACGCTTCTTTATTCTTCAGGCGCATTATCGCAGTACGGTAGACTTCAGTAATGAAGCCTTGCAGGCTGCGGAGAAAGGATTGGAACGGTTGACGGAAGCTGTGAGGAATTTGGATCGCATACAGCCCGCCGCTACTTCTACCGTGGATGTGGGCGGCCTGCGTGCGAAGTGTTATGAGGCGATGAATGACGACTTGAACTCTCCGGTCGTGATTGCCCATTTGTTTGACGGATGCCGCATGATTAATACACTGCTCGATAAAAAGGCGACCATTCGTGCTGAAGATTTGGAAGAACTGAAAGGTGTGTTCCGTTTGTTCATGTTTGAAATTTTGGGCTTGAAAGAAGATCATGTTTCCGATGCCGGACGGGAGGAGGCTTTTGGCAAAGTTGTGGATATGTTGTTGGAACAACGTATGATTGCTAAAGCAAATAAAGACTGGGCTACCAGTGATAAGATACGTGATGAGTTGACGGCTTTGGGCTTTGAGATTAAAGATACGAAGGAAGGAGCTACTTGGCGGCTGAATAAGTAAAACGGGACTTCGGCAAATTAGGATTGGAAAACGCGGGTACGAAGAGTGGTGGCAGGTTGCCATTTTTCGTACCTGTTTTTTATAAGCTTCGTGTCCCTTTCCAGCGGTTCTTTACAGTCTTCCGCGTTTATCTTTTGTCCTCTTTTTATTAAATACTTCTAAATAATTGTTATTCCGTGACAAATGCCATATCTTTGCTTATCCCATTTAGAAAATTGTATGATTAAATAACGACAAGAGTATGAAAACAAATTATGAAATTCGTTATGCTGCGCATCCGGAAGATGCGAAAAGCTACGATACTGCAAGAATCCGTCGGGATTTTTTGATTGAGCGTGTGTTTGCTGCTGATGAGGTGAATATGGTGTATTCTATGTACGACCGCATGATTGTAGGTGGAGCTATGCCGGTAAAGGAAACTTTGAAACTGGAAGCCATTGATCCGTTGAAGGCTCCTTATTTTACGACCCGTCGTGAAATAGGTATGTTCAATGTAGGTGGACCGGGTATTGTAAAGGCCGGTGATGCCGTGTTTGAACTGAACTATAAAGAAGCATTGTATTTGGGTTCAGGTGACAGAGAGATTACCTTTGAAAGCAAGGATGCAGGGAACCCGGCAAAATTCTATTTTAACTCTTGCACTGCACACTGTAACTATCCCGACAAGAAAATTACCAAGGCTGATGCCGTGGTGGCTCACATGGGCTCACTTGAAGGATCTAATGAGCGCAACATCAATAAGATGATTGTCAATCAGGTATTGCCTACTTGTCAGCTTCAGATGGGTATGACTGAATTGAATACAGGTTCTGTATGGAATACGATGCCTGCTCATGTACATAGTCGTCGTATGGAAGCTTATTTCTATTTTGAAGTCCCGGAAGATCAGGCTGTTTGCCATTTTATGGGTGAAGTGAATGAAACACGTCACTTATGGATGAAAGGCGATCAGGCAGTATTGTCTCCCGAATGGTCTATTCATAGCGCGGCCGCTACACATAACTATACTTTTATTTGGGGTATGGGTGGTGAGAACTTGGATTATGGAGATCAGGACTTCTCGTTGATTACCGACTTGAAATAGTCTTTTAGTACAGATATTTTTCGGATTAACACGGATAAATTAGGTTTGAAGTGACTCGGTACCAGTCTCGTTATCATGAAAACGCGATCCGAATGAGGGGTGTCGCATCAGGTGAGAGAAACATACTGTCCGAACTATTGTCGTTGCCTGTGCTAATCCGTAAAAGTTCAGTATTGGAGAACATTCGAAAAGAAAATGTTGAATTATTATAATACAAAAAATTATGAATCCTTATTTGAATTTTTCATTGGAAGGTAAAGTAGCTCTTGTTACAGGAGCATCTTACGGTATTGGTTTTGCTATCGCTTCGGCTTTTGCAGAGCAAGGTGCTAAAATTTGTTTTAACGATATCAATCAGGAACTGGTGGACAAAGGTTTGGCAGCGTATGAGGCTAAAGGTATCAAAGTGCATGGTTATGTATGCGATGTGACAGATGAGTCGGCCGTACAGGCGATGGTTGCAACCATTGAAAAAGAAGTAGGTACTATTGATATTCTGGTGAACAATGCCGGAATCATCCGTCGTGTGCCGATGCATGAAATGGAGGCCGCTGATTTCCGTAAGGTAATTGATATCGACTTGAATGCTCCGTTTATTGTGTCAAAAGCCGTGTTGCCTGCTATGATGAAGAAGGGACATGGAAAAATTATCAATATTTGTTCTATGATGTCTGAGTTGGGCCGTGAGACTGTTTCGGCTTATGCGGCGGCAAAAGGTGGTTTGAAAATGCTTACCCGCAATATTTGTTCCGAATATGGCGAATACAACATTCAGTGTAATGGCATTGGCCCGGGATATATTGCTACTCCTCAGACAGCTCCTTTGCGTGAGCCGCAAGCGGATGGTTCTCGTCACCCATTCGATTCGTTCATCTGTGCGAAGACTCCAGCCGGACGTTGGTTGCAAGCAGAAGAACTGACAGGGCCTGCTGTATTCTTGGCATCAGAAGCATCGAATGCGGTAAATGGCCATATTCTTTATGTAGACGGCGGTATTTTGGCTTATATCGGCAAACAACCTAAATAATAGGAAAGATGAAAAAGTGTTTTATTTGGGTTGCAGCTTTGTTGATGGTGTGCGCTTGCGGACAAAAACAAGCCGTAACCGTTACGGTTGCCAACTCTACAGATTTGAATAGAGCCGATGAAATGGTAGAAGTCCCGATGGATGATTTAAGTCAGAGGCTTCAGTTACCTGATACGGCAGAGGTGGTTGTGCTGGACCGAAATGGCCAGCAAGTTCCTTCCCAGGTTACCAGTGATGGAAAACTGATCTTTCCTGCTACGGTAGGAGCGAATGATTCGGTGGATTATACAATTCAAGCGGGAACGCCCATGACGGTAGAAACCAGTGCTTGTGGGCGCCAATATCCTGAGCGTGTGGATGATATTGCCTGGGAGAATGACAAAGTGGCTTTTCGTACTTACGGACCTGCATTGCAGGCTACGGGAGAACGGGCTTTCGGTTATGATGTATGGGTAAAGAATGTCCCGGAAATGGTCGTGGAAGCTCGTTATGCAAGTGAGTTGAATCCTGAGACAATGGCTAAAATCGCGGAGCTGAGAAAGACCGATCCGAAAGCGGCTGATGAATTGTATGAGTCGGTAAGTTATCACGTAGACCATGGAAACGGATTGGATTGTTATAAGGTAGGCCCTACATTAGGTGGTGGAACCGCGGCATTATTGGATCATGACGCTGCTATTGTTTATCCTTACTGTTACAAGGATTTTGAAATACTGGATAATGGACCGCTTCGTTTTAAGGTGAAACTGGTATATAATCCGTTGGTAGTGAATGGAGACTCGGATGTAGTGGAAACGCGTATTCTCTCACTGGATAAAGGTTCTCACCTGAATAAAACGGTTGTATCTTATCAGAATCTGAATAATGCGACTCCTGTTGTGACAGGGCTGGTTATTCATCCGGAAAATCCGGAGGCTTATAAGGCTGAAGCGGAAAAAGGATACATTGCCTATCAGGATTTGACAGACAATGTAAATAATAACAACGGTGAAATCTATGTTGGTGCCGTCTTTCCGGCATTGGTGAAAGAGGCAAAGGCCGTATTGTTCTCCGAAAAAGAAAGCAAAGACGAACGTGGGGGAGCCACAGGTCATGTTTTAGCTGTTAGTGATTACAATCCTGATTCTGAGTATGTTTATTATTGGGGATCGGGTTGGAGCAAAGCCGGTATGGACTCTATGGATAAGTGGACTGACTATTTGAATGAGTATGCTCAGAAAGTACGCCATCCATTGACTGTGACATTAAAATAATGAAGTGATACATGAGGATAGCCGGCTCTTGTTTTGGCGAGGCTATCTTATATAAAGGATTAACGCGGATTAGGCAATCTATTTGGTTGCAGAATCTGCGTTAATTTCTTTTTCCGAATGGGTTTATTGCTTTCCAGGGAATTTTTGCTCCCCCCCTCTTATTTATGTTTTGTGGAGCAGCCGCGTCCGGACGAGAAAGAAGTCAGTTTTTGGAGATGTTCTCACATATATTTAGTAACTTGCGGCGTTTTCTGATGATTCATTCAGTGTGGTTGCATAGAAGAAAAGCAAATAAATGATAAGGATGAAACAGATCTTGTTAGGTATCTTTTGCTGGTGCGGCCTTCAAGTCGCCGCCCGGCTTCCGGCTTTTCCCGGTGCGGAAGGGTATGGCAAGTACACCTCCGGCGGAAGAGGAGGTAAAGTGGTGGTGGTCACCAATCTGAACGACTCTGGCGAGGGAAGCCTCCGTTGGGCGTTGGGTAAGAATGAGCCCCGTGTGATTGTTTTCGCTGTAAGCGGATACATTGATTTGGAACGTTCGCTCGACATCAATAAAGGCAATGTGACGATTGCCGGACAGACGGCTCCCGGGATGGGTATTTGTCTGCGCAACTATGGCCTGAAAGTCAAGGCAGATAATGTAATCATCCGTTATCTGAGAGTACGCCCGGGCGACAAGGTGGCGGGGGAGCAGGATGCTTTTACCTGTATCGGGCGCAAGGACGTTATCGTGGATCATTGCAGTTTCAGCTGGAGTAACGATGAGACGGCGACGGCTTACGATAATGAGCGCTTTACCATGCAGTGGTGTCTCGTTTCCGAGAGTCTGAACTACTCCACACATTCTAAAGGCAGGCATGGCTTCGGGGGAATTTGGGGCGGCCGGGGCGCTTCGTTCCATCATAATCTGATGGCCAATCACGGCAGCCGTACCCCTCGTCTTTGCGGAAGCCGTTTTTCGGGCATGCCGGAGAAGGAGCGGGTGGACATCCGTAACAACGTGTTCTATAATTGGGGGCCGACGAATGGCATGTATGCCGGAGAGGGCGGAGTCTACAATATTGTGGACAACTATTTCAAACCGGGGCCTTCCACGGCCACGAAGAAGCAGTTGGTTAACCGTATCTGCAATCCGAATTCCGATGACGGGAGCTTGAAGAATGCAAAGGGTACGTGGGGCCGTTTCTATATTGCAGGCAATTTCTTTGATGCGTCTTCGCCTCATCTTACCGAGGAGCATAAAGCGTTGATAGAGCTTGTCAATCAGGATAACTGGCGGGGAGTGGAGCCTCGTGCGAAAGAGCCCTGTTGGAAAGGAGCGGAAGCCATCCGCTCGGAACGGGAGTTTGAGGTCCCGGCTTATCCGATGGAATCTTCGTCTCAGGTTTTCGGAGAGGTGCTGGCTCGTGTAGGCGCTTCGTTGGTGCGTGATGCGGTGGACAATCGGGTGATAGCCGATGTGAAACGAGGCACGTTCTCTTTCCAGGGTTCTAAAGGAAGCATGAACGGACTGATTGACAGCCCGTCCGATGTAGGGGGATACCCGTCTTACCAGAATGTTGCCGCCCTTCCCGATACCGACGGTGACGGTATGCCCGATAAGTGGGAGACCGCTCATGGCTTGAATCCGAGCGATGCGTCCGACAGTGCGGCCTGTATATTGGATGAAGGTTACACCAATTTGGAAGTCTATTTGAATGGTCTGGTGAAGTGATGCAACCGTTGCCGGACAGACAATTCCCGAGGAGGCTCTTTCAGTCCCAATCGGTTTTGGGTAGGCCTTCGGTTTCCAAGGAAGCAGGATTAGGCTTTTTCCGGAGGGCGCGTATATTCCGCATAAGTCCTTCGTATTTGGCGCGTTTCACGGCGGATCCCTTGAATAACTCCCGGTAACGCTCTATGGAGAGGGTATTCCACTCCTCCGGCATCATACGCAGAAACGCTTCGGAGGCTTGTAGTTTGGGTTCGGCGGTCGGTCGGACGAAGCGGTTCCAAGGACAACCCTGCTGGCAGCGGTCGCAGCCGTACACGCAGTTGCCCATTTGCTCTGCGGCATCTTCCGGAATCTCTCCTCTATGTTCAATAGTCAGGTAAGAAAGGCAACGGCCGGCATTCAGACGATAGGGGGCTTCCAATGCGTGGGTGGGGCATATCTCCAGACATTTGGAACAGTTCCCGCAGCGATTGGGGAGAGGCGTGTCGTGGCAAAGTGTGGTGTCTAAGAGTATCTCACCTAAAAAAAAGGTGGAACCGGCTTGTGGAATAATGAGTTGTGTATTTTTTCCTATCCATCCGAGTCCGGCTTTCCAAGCCCAGTACCGTTCCCATAGCGGTGCCGTATCACAAAATGCCTTTCCGTTTATTCCGGGGGATTGTTGACAGATACCGGAGAGCAATGCATGGAGCTTCTCTTTCATGATATCATGATAATCTTTACCATACGCGTACCAGGCAAACTGGTACTGTTCCTTTTTTAAGGCAATCGGTGGATAATAGTTCAGTGCTACGCAGATGACACTCTGTGCGCCTTCCATCAGCAGACGGGGGTCGAGGCGTTTGTCTATATGGCTTGCCATGTAAGCCATTCCTGCTTGTTTCCCTTGCATAAGCCACTCCTGCAAAGTTTTTTGTGAGGCAGCGTCCACTTTGTCGGCATGGGCTATGCCACATGCGCCAAAGCCGAGGCGTAAGGCTTCGGCTTTGATATATTGGGAAAGGTCTTTTTGCATGGTTTCCATGATTACTTTGGCATTAAAATCTCCGGCTTTCTTTGTAGCCGGTAGGGATTGTTCGAAAGCTCTCTTCATCCCGTGCTTAATCGAAAACCTTGAATGTATACCCTTGTCCCGACAACCATTCGATGGAACGAGGAAGAGCGTATTTCAGATTCTGTTCGGATTTCAGAGAGTCGTGAAAGGTGATGATGGAGCCGTTGCGGGCGTATTGCTTCACTTTCTCGAACACCTCTTCTCCGTTGAGATGCTTGCTGTAATCACGTGTCACCAAATCCCACATGACAATCTTGTATTTCCATTTCAATACTTCATACTGCAGCCAACGCATGTGACCGTGAGGCGGGCGGAACAAATTCGTTTGAAGTTTCTCATTCGCCTTTTCTGTATTGGTCATGTAGTTCTTGGTCAGGTATTCGAATCCGCGTATGTGATTGTAAGTATGGTTGCCGAGCCGGTGACCATGTGCTTTGACCATCTCGAATTCAAGGGGGTGTTTGCGTACATTGTCCCCTACCATAAAGAAAGTGGCCTTTATGCTGTATTGGTCCAATATGTTGAGTACCCAAGGTGTAACGTCTGGTATGGGACCGTCATCGAAGGTCAGGTAAACGGCTTTCTCGTTGGGGTTCATTCTCCATAGTGCGCCGGGATATAGCCAGCGCACTATTTGGGGTGGTTGTTCAATAAACATTGTGTTTTTCTATTCTTCAGTTACACGTGTTTTGTATAAGGTGTACAGTTCGTTGAACTTTTTACTGTAATGCTCTGCCATACCCGACTTGCTCTGTCCGGTTGCCAGACTCTTGTTGGTTTCATCCAACAAATAGAGATGATACATACACTCTTCCAGATTTTCTCTTAGTCTGTTGTCGTTGAGATTCAGATACCAAGTAATGTATTCAACGGATTTATTGGCTATCGCATCCAATATCTTTTCTGCTTTGGCTGTTTCTCCCAGTTGCATGTAGGCTTTGGCCAATGTCATCGAACCGCTTTGGAAATCATGTGGCACCGTTTCGTTCGGAATCACCTGTTCGCAATAGTCGAGTGCCTTTAGTGCTTTCTCTTTCTTGCCTTCTTTCAACAGTTGGGTAATCAGCTGGCCAAACATGCGACGATGGGTATAGCACATGCGGGTAATGGTTTCATCGAGGTAAATATCCGGATTTTCAATGCCGCCGAACTTGAACTTATGCATCATGTTGTCGTACATTTTGTCCGTGTCGATGGCATATCCGTCGCGCACATTCTGCCCGTATCCCAGTTGCTGGAAGTTGAATGGAGTAATGCGGTAAGCCAACCCCTCTTGCAGGAAGAAAGGAGCCAGTCCCAGATGATTGTCTTCACCTACTGTGGTAGCCATATAGATAGGACGCTCCCAGTTGGTGTTTGCCAACATCTCAAGCATCATCAGTTCATTTTTGTACAGTGCGCGTTTTTTCAAAGGAATCACCATCTTGTCGGGGATACTGTCTTTTAATGTGTCGGGAATCATCATGCCCGAACGTTCGATAGCCTCCTTATCCAGCGTGATGTACACCGTATCGGTAGGGATGAGGTGCAAATCTTCGTTCTTTGCCCGTACCCAATATTTCAGGATGTTCTTCAGTTCGAACGGTTCGTCGCCGAAGCTCTCTTTGGCGGCTTCCGGATTACGGACATACAGGTTGAGCACCTGTGCTTTGGCTTCTGGACGAATGGGAATGTATTCATTGGTTCCGGCTACGAACTCGATGCGGTCCCAGAGGATGGGTACTGATGGGGAATCATAGGCCGGACGACGCATTTGGTCGATGTACCAGTCGGTTTGCAGGTAACTGAGATTGCATACGCGTACGTCCGTACGGAATCCTTCCGTTTCCTGATTATACCAGAGCGGGAACGTGTCATTGTCTCCATTGGTGTAGATAATGGGTTTGCCTTCTTCCTGCACGCTCATCAGATAATTTTGTCCAAAATCGCGGCAAGTGTAGCGTCCGCTACGGTCGTGGTCGTCCCACGTTTGGCTGGCCATCTGTATCGGGATACAGAGACAAAGCGCCGTTGCCAAGGTCGCGGCAGGCATACCGGATATTTTTTTGCGTAACAATTGCACGATGCCGGCCACGCCCATACCTATCCAGATGGCAAAAGCATAGAAGGAACCAGCATAAGCGTAATCCCGTTCACGTGGCTGCGCCGGTGTCTGGTTCAGATAGAGCACGATGGCGATACCTGTCATGAAGAACAGAAAAAATACTATCCAGAATTGCTGGATACCTCGGTTCCCCTTGTAGGCTTGCCAAAAGAGCCCGATGAGTCCGAGCAATAAAGGCAGACAGAAAAATACGTTATGCCCTTTGTTGTTCTTCAGGTCGGACGGGAGAAGTGTCTGGTCTCCCAATATCCGGTTGTCGATAAAAGGAATACCGGTTATCCAGTTGCCTTTCGTTGTTTCTCCATTTCCTTGTATGTCGTTTTGCCGTCCGGCGAAATTCCACATAAAGTAGCGCCAATACATGTAATTCAGCTGATAAGTGAAGAAGAATTTGATGTTGTCCCATTGGGTGGGCATTTTCACCATGACGGTGTTGCCACACTCATCGTAAGGTACTTGGTAACCTTCTATGCCTCCCAGCCACTCTTCGTACTGGTTGGCATGCTGGTCGCTGTGCATACGGGGGAAGAGCATATTTTGTGCGTAAACGTAATCGACTTTATGGCGGACGATTTCATAGCTGTCCTTCTCGTCCGGTGTGGCTTTCTCCTTGCGTTGGTATACCGGAGCGCCTTCTACCGCTACCGGCACACAATAGTTTCCTTCCGGTTTCAGTTTGATTTTGGAGGAATAGGCTTGTCCGTAGAAAAGCGGACGGGTACCGTATTGCTCACGTCCCAAATAATCGCCCAGTGTGAAGATGTCCTCCGGAGAGTTCTGATCCATCGGCGTGTTGGCGGTAGAACGGATGACGATCAGTGCGTAGGAAGAGTACCCTACCATAATCATCATGATGCAAAGCAAAGAGGTATTCAGCGTACGTGCGCTTACCATGAACTTCTTGCCGAATTTGCCGAACAGATAAAGCGACAGGAGGGCCAGTATGATAAGCCCTATGATAATGCTCCCCGTTCCGTGTCCATAGAAGGGGATACCCAGCAAGGCTATCGTGGCAACGAAAGCGATGTTCATCCGCTTACGGCTTTTTTCGGTATAGCTTTCGTGCACACCCCAGATAATGGAAGCAGTCAGCAGGATGATGTAAACGATGACGCCGGTGTTGAACGGCATGCCGAGGCTATTGACAAACAGTAGCTCGAACCATCCGCCCACTTTTACAGCTCCCGGCACAATACCGTAGAGCACGGCGGCAACCAATATCATGGAACCGAGCAAGGCAAGTAACGAACCTTTCAGATTGGCGTTCGGATTCTTTTTATAGTAGTATACCAATACGATGGCCGGGATACACAGCAGGTTGAGCAGATGTACGCCGATAGAGAGCCCTGTCAGGTAAGCAATCAGTACCAGCCAGCGGTCGCTGTGCGGCTCATCGGCTACGTCTTCCCATTTAAGAATCAGCCAGAACACGATGGCTGTGAACAGGGAGGAATAGGCGTAGACTTCGCCTTCCACTGCACTGAACCAGAATGTGTCGCTGAATGTGTAAGCCAATGCGCCCACCAGCCCGGAGCCCATAATGGTAATCAGCTTGGCGGTGTTCATCCGTTCCATGTCCGGACAAACCAATTTGCGTACCAAATGCGTGATGGTCCAAAAGAGGAAAAGGATACATCCTGCGCTCAGCAAGGCCGACATGGTGTTAACCATACGTGCCACTTGGTCCGGGTCGCTGACAAATTGTGAGAACAAATTGGCGGTCAGCATGAAGAACGGTGCGCCGGGCGGGTGTCCGACTTCCAATTTATATCCGGTAGTAATAAACTCGGGGCAATCCCAGAAACTTGCGGTTGGTTCAATGGTCATGCAATAGACTATGGCTGCAATAAGAAAAGTAAACCAACCCATCAGGTTGTTGACTGTTTGGTATGTTTTCATGAACGAATAAAGTTTCATTAACACTAACTAGTCGCAAAGATACAACAAAGAAACGAAAGTGAGTGCGAAATGGGGAAAGAATGTTGTCTGTTAGCGATTCAACAGTGTTTGCCAAGATGTTGCGGTGCCATCAAAAGACAACGAAAAGTCAAGAAATGATAGAAATCATGTCATCAGACTATGATGCGATGAAAAGAATAGAGGCAGAGGGAAAGCTTGACGAATGGGTTGAAATGAGTATGCGGTTGGGCTTGTCGCAATGTAAATTCCTTGTAAAATATCGGCCATACAATAAATCTCTGTAACTTTAGAACTGAGAAATAGTGATAATCGTTTAAATGTTATAACTTGACATTGTAAATTTAATACTTTTATCACTATGTTTCTATTTAACAGCAGATTCCATCTATCCTTATTTCGAACTTACGTTAAACATAAGTCAAAATCCAAACAAAATCATAATGAATAAACAGTTTTATGACATCAATCAAATTAAAATTCAGAGCGCATACGGATAGCAAGAAAGAGGGGGCGTTGTATTTTCGAGTCATACACGACCGGGTAGTCAAGCAGGTTAAGACTGGCTATCGCATATTTGAATATGAGTGGGATAAGCAACGTGGCGAGATTGTTAAAGAGTTTCCGCTATCGGCGGCACGAAACGAGGCATTGAAGATTCTCCGCGACAAGGTTTTGTGGGAGCAAAGGAAGTTGGGACAAATTGTCAAATCTTTTGAGAATATTGGCAAGCCATATACAGCCGGTGACATAATCCACCGCTACAAAGAATCAGCATCGGACAAAACGACCGTCTTTGAGTATATACATCATCAGTCGGAACGAATGAGGAAACTCGGCAGAGTGCGTACTAGCGAAACTTATCAGCAGACATTGCATAGTTTTATGCGGTTCCGCAAGGGTGTCGGTTTATATTTCGATATGCTCGATGCCGATATGGTCGAGCAATATGAGAGTTATATGCGGGCGAAGTGTTTGAGCCGTAATACGACCTCCTTTTATATGCGGATTCTTCGATGTATTTATAACCGAGCTGTCGAAGATGGCCTTGTCCAGCAAAGCAATCCGTTCAAACGGGTTTATACCGGTGTAGATAAAACAGCCAAACGGGCCATATCGCTCAAAGAGATTAAGCGGATTAAGGAATTAGACCTTGCGAATAAACCAGATTTAGATTTCGCCCGCGATCTGTTTTTATTCTCGTTTTATCTTCGCGGCATGTCGTTCATCGACCTTGCCTATCTGCGCAAGAAAGACCTTGCGAACGGTTACGTTAACTATATCCGCAAAAAGACCGGGCAGCAACTTACGATTCGCTGGGAGCGGTCGATGCAGGAGATTATCGACAAATATCCTGAAAATCCGACACAGTGTCTGCTGCCAATCATCACGAAGCAGGACGGTATGGAGCGCAGACAGTATTTGAACAAGATTCTGTTTGTCAATCGGAAGTTGAAACTAATCGCCCGACAGGCGAAAATTTTCACGCCGCTGACGATGTATGTCAGCCGTCATAGTTGGGCAAGCATCGCCAAGTCGAAAAATGTTCCGTTAAGTGTCATCAGCGAGGGCATGGGACACGACAACGAAGAGACCACGCGCATCTATCTCGCCTCGATACATACCAACCAAATAGACGAAGCCAACAGTCGAATATTGAATGAATTATAGAGGAAAATCTGTTCGGAATAATCGCGCTATCTCTCCGTAAGAGATAGTCATATTGCGTGGGCAAATGTAATATGTTTAGTTCAGACCGCCAAATACTTTTTTAATTTTTTTCTCGCTTTTCTCATTTTTATCTCTGGGCGGGATTTTCCGGCGATTCGACGGTTCGCTATCTTTCCTGAGCAGGAGGCCTTCTTCTGCATAGCTGGCTGGCAACACGAAAGACCACGCCGTTGGAAAAACAAGGCCGCATAGGCGAAAAATGATAAAAAAAACGATGCGATGGATTCTTGAATACCATTCAACAATTTGATAATCAATAGTTTTGAAATTTGCGACTATCTCTTACGGAGAGATAGTATATAGTATGTAGAACAACCATGAAAAAAGGAGGTATAAAAGCGTAGAAATGAAATGTACTTTAATATAATAATGTATGCGAAAACATCGTCCAGAAATTCTGGAAGGGGCGGAGAGGAGGACGATGGAGTATGGAATCAAAATCAAACCAAATCAATATCAATAACAGATACATTTTTTTAATTCTTTCTATTATGTTAAACAAATTTAAAAAGTTTATGGCGATATTCTCTGTATTGGGATTTATCGCATTGGGTGTCGGATGCTCGGACTATGACGACGACATCGATGGTTTGCAAACGCAAATAGACGAGTTGAAAACGGGAAGCATTGCGAGCATAGAATCGCAGTTGACTTCTTTGTCTACAACAGTCGGCAATTTGCAATCTGCGCAGCAAACGCTTCAATCGGGTTTGTCGAACTTGCAGTCGGATTTATCGAGTTTGCAGTCGGACGTGAACAACCTTGAAAGCGTGAAAAGCGAAGTAGAGTCTCTTAAGACAAAAATTGAGGAGATAGAGTCTACGTTCGTTTCGAAGGATTTCTTGACGACCACTTTGTCGTCTTATGCTACGACCGAGTCGGTAGCCGAAACGGCTGAAGAACTGCGGAAAGCCGTGAACGATGCTAAGACGGAGTTGCAGGCAGCGATAGCCGCTGCTCAGACTGCTGCTGATAAGGTTGCAGAAGAGAAGGTGGCTGAACTTGAAACAAAGATTTCGGAGTTGCAGGCAGCGATAGCCGCTGCTCAGACTGCTGCTGTGAAATCTGCGGGTGAGGCTTGCGCTGCTGCTTTCCAAGGGAAGTTTGATGCAGCCGTATCGGCGGCCAAACTCGTTGACAATGAGAATCTGTCAAATGCCATTAAGGATTACGATGCCAAAATCAAAGAGTACATTACTTCGGCTATTAACGATAACAATGGTGTAATCGACGGGAAGATAAGCGAACAGATTAAGTCCGCTGTAGGAAGCTTGCAGAAACTGATTGTAGGCCGTCTGACGAGCTTGAAGCTGATTCCCGATGCCTATGAGAACGGTATCGAAACCATTGAGCTGAACGCTCTAACCTATACGGAATGGAAAAACGTGGCTGCTGCTACGGCAAGGACGGAGACTACCCCGACACAAACAGGAGGCAACCATATAACTTCTGCTGCGGATAAAGTGAAAACGGTCAAGTATCATGTAAGCCCTGCCAACGTTACGACGGAGGGTATCGGTGCCGTAAAATTCTGGTTGCAGACCGCTTCCGACAAGGATACTCGTGCCGCTGCTGTTAAAGCCGAAGACCTGTTTGAGATAACTGGTTTTGCGGTAAACACTACAACAGACGGTCTGAAGACTTTGGATGTCGATTTGAAGAAAAAGTTGGGAGCCAATTTGTCGGCTGGCGCAGGGAAAATTTACACTGTTGCCTTGGAAGCTACTATCGCCGATGATTTGTGTGTTGATGGAGAGACAGGAGCCAAGGTTTATTCGGACTATGCCAAATTGAGTGAAAACGTGATTACGCCGGAAATCGCACAATTGACAAAGGATAGCGAAGGCAAATATGCGTTCGGTTCTGGGCATCTGCATTTCGCAAAAACGTATGACGATGCGAAAATGAGTCCTACCGCTGTAATTCAGGCTCTGTACAACGAACCTCTCGATATGCTTGCTTTCACCGACGCTTCCTACAACTACGGCGCTCACCCTGGCTGTAAGGAATTCTCGAAAGAGGCTTGCGAGAATGTAGGATTGTATTTCGAATACAATGTGGTAGGAGAACCGTGGTTAGTAGGTTCTACTAATACAGATCAACAAATGCATGCCAAGGTCAGCGATGGCCATTTCCTGATTGCACAGGCTCCTGCCGCAGGCGGTACCTTTGCAGAGAGATCCGAAACGGCTATCGGCAAGACCCCGGTAGTTCGTGTATTGCTCCGCGACAGCAGGAATAACAACGCCGTTGTAGATGTCAAGTATTTCCGCGTTGAGTGGGTATCCAAAGATGTGGAAGATAAGAAATTAGGCGTGGTTAAGACGTTCGATTACACACTTGATTGCGACGGATTCAACACTAATAACGTCTTTACGTGGGAGGATATGTCGCGTATGGTACTGACACAAATCGGTGAGAACGGTATTTCAAGAGACGATTTCGTGAATCTCTATAAAGCCCCGGTTATCGAGACAGAAGATAAGGTACATTACTGGGATAAGGAGGTTGTTTGTCCATTGAATAATGATCGTGTTGTAGGAAGTGTAGGAACTGCATATAGAAGCGTAACAGACGATGATGAAGTAGCCGGAACGCAACCTGTAGAATTGGTTTACAATTATGGAGGCGTGTCACCCGAGGATGGCGTATTCACATGGTATCTGACAGCTCACCAGATCGGTTCGATTATGCACGAGGCCGAATATACAGACCATGGCATATGGGTATGGCCGGGTACTCCTGTTAAACGTACTGTTACTATTACCTGCGAATCAAGGAACAAACATCAGCGCGGTGATGTCACTTTCCAATTCGAAGTACTTATCAAATTGCCGAAAGAGCCGTTCGTATCCCCGATGGAAGGCCGTTCATGGAAAGATGGTAACAATTTCGATGAAATACGGTTTACGCCGGTTATCCTCGGAACAGTGAACCGCGGGGGTGCAACAGTTGTATCGGGAGATAGTCCGGTTTACGATTGGGATGTACAGAATTCGTTCAAGGATGTTGATGCTGCAGCAAATGGCGGTCAAATTGTCGGCGATCCGAACAAATACGATTGCTTCTGTTGGGATATCCAATTCTGCCACAAGCAGCCGAACGCTTACTATGTATACGCTAATCCTGATAATACTCAACGGTTTGCAGTAGATAATTCGCAAAAAGGATATGAGTTGTTAACCAAATCAAATGGTAGGGTAGCCGCTAAATTCGATTACGATGCGGCCATGGGCGACCGCTGGTACAGGGCAGATGCCGATGCTACAGCTAAGATTCACCTGACGATTGATCATACAGATGAAGGTGTCGCCATGGTTGAAAATGAACATAAGATGAATGTGGACGTTTGGTCGAGAATCAACAAGTACAATTACCATCTTGTCAAAGACTTTGCGGTACAGGTTGTGAAACCGTTGACCATCAATCCGGAGACAGTCGACGGATTCGAGGACGGTTACATGGGAACGCAGACTTTGGAAATTGCCAAGGCTGTAACCATGACGGATTTCATGGGCTGGACTGTTTCCTATTCAGGTATCAGAATTCCGAATAATCCGAATTATACACAGGCAGATCTCTTCGAATACTACAAGATCTCATCGATGAAATTCGATTTGGCCAACGCTTATGTAGATATAGCCGGGAGGCCGTCGGTTGACGAATACTTCGGTGCCGATGCTCTCCAACTGGTAACGGATAACACAACTGTCAGTGGCTGCACTCTTACGAATCTGACTTACGACAAAAAGAAGAGCGACCTGCAGACTACAACGGTTTACATCGTAATCGATGTTACGGTTAAACACTACTGGGGCACGGCAAAGGCAACGGTTCGTATCCCTGTTAACCCAGGACGTGCTGCATAGTGATGAGAAATTCTCTTTCCACTCCGGCATCGTGTAAGCGGTGCCGAAGATTGGAGAGAATAAACGAGGATTCAGTTACACTGATACAGTATCCGATTGAGTAACAAACAAATTTTTTCTAGAATCGGGTCGTAAGGTATTTTTGTGAAGTATCACCCCTGTCGAACTTGACTTCGGCAGGGGTGATTTGTATAGTATGTGATCATCCGAAATCGGCCGACCAGGAAAGCTCGTTCATGTGGGCTTTTAGGCATCTTCGGGCCATCGCCCGGGCTGAGGGCAAACATGAAGAACAGGCTCATGTCCATGTGGAACAGAATCGTGCTCAGGAAGAGGTACATCATTGAGTACATCAACGACCTGCTGAAAAACAAAGCAAACATCATGCATTCAAGGCACCGATCAATACACAATTTCATCATGCACATTTGCTCCGTACTTACGGCATATTCGTTCTTTGAGAACAAGTCGGAAGCATTGGCCTGTACATGTGGAAAGACGAAATGATTGACATGATAGATGTAATGAAGGTGAAGGAGAAAAGATGTATGGGTTTTACCTGTTTTTGTTTTTTCTGCTGTTTTCCGCTGTGGATGGTGGCATAGACACCTAAGGAGACTAACGGGATAACGCAGGGGCCTCCGGCGGGCACCGTGTACGAAAAGGAAGGAAACACCCTACCGGATGCGGGTGTGTTTATGCGTTGGGGCAGCCGAAATATTCTTCCAGCCATTCGGCAGGTATTTCCGTGCCGGGGTGGTAGTCCAGCGTTTCGTTGACATAGGCGACGGCTTTCACATATTGGAGTATTGTACCGATGTCGTGGCTTACTAAAATAATGGCCCGCTCATGATTGATTTCCTTTAACAGTTTGTAGAGCTTGGCTTCGAAACGCTTATCAATATAAGTGTTCGGCTCATCGAGAATTACCACATCAGGGTCCGAGATAATGGCCCTTCCGAGCAGTGCCCGTTGTAATTGTCCACCGCTTAACTGACCGATGGCACGCTTTTCCAGTCCTTCGAGTCCCATTTGTGTGATAACTTCGCTTACTTTGGCGTGCTGCTCCTTGCTGAACCGGTGGAAGAGTGATTTCTGTCTGCTGAGTCCGGAAAGGATGACATCGTACACGGAAATGGGAAATTTCTTGTCTATCTGGTTGTATTGTGGCAGATAGCCCATTTTGATTTCATGGGTCGGATTGCCGTTGCGGAAGTAATGGACATTTCCCTTATGAGGCTTGACTAAACCTAAGATGACTTTTATCAGGGTTGTTTTGCCTCCTCCGTTTGGGCCGATGATTCCAAGGAAATCTTTTTGGTGGACAGTCAGGTTAACATCATTCAGTACGACTCTCTCATCGTAAGCAACTTGTATCTGTTCGAGTCGGATGATAGGGTTATTCATGGCAAAGTGTTTTAGTGGTTTGGATTAATTCTTTTTTCCACTCTTTGTTCAGCGGATTGATGGATACCAAGCGTGCTCCGGTTTCTTTGGCAATCAGTTCGGCATTGCGGGTGTCGAACTCCTTTTGCACGAAGACGATTCGTATATTTTCCTGTTTGCATAAATCCACCAATTCTTTCAGATGGGTGGCCGAAGGCTCCTTCCCGTTTTCTTCCATACAAACCTGCCGCATTCCGTAATCTCTTGCATAATAACTCAGTGCCGGATGGTAGATAAGGAAAGCATGGTCGTGCTTCCCGTTGAGCAGGGCGCGTATCTCTTTGTCCGTCTCGTTGATTTCCTGGTTTATTTTGTTCAGGTTCTGGGTGTAGAAATCTTTGTTTTCAGCATCGAGGCGGCAAATAGCTTCGTAAATATTACGGACGATGAGGCGGGCGTTGGCGGGAGAATTCCATATATGCGGTTCCACGCCACCGGCATGAGCATG
This sequence comes from uncultured Phocaeicola sp., assembly GCA_947626525.1. Classification (GTDB taxonomy): domain Bacteria; phylum Bacteroidota; class Bacteroidia; order Bacteroidales; family Bacteroidaceae; genus Phocaeicola_A. Next base: position 29,882 of record CANQSM010000004.1, read on the forward strand.
GTCACCGTGAACATGTTTCTTTTCCCGGATGAGGGAAATCCCTTCCGACAAGTCGAAAACTTTCATTTGTGGTGCGTTTTCGGTCAACCGTCGCATCCAGATTTGTTCGAAGCCAATATATCCGATGCGGAGATAGGCTTCGCTACTGGAAAGGTGGACCAGCTGTTGAGAGGTCGGGTCGTAGGTTTCCGGACTGTTTCCTCCCGGTACCATGCTTACCACTTTGAATTTGTCTCCGGCAATCTGCTCGGTAAAATAGCGTATCGGTTCTATGGTGACGGTAATAATTCGTTCGGTTGTTTGTGGCGGCCTGCCGGAACATGCCGCCATGAGCAAAGTCATAAGGATGAGTAAAGTTTGTTTCATATTTCGTTCTTTTATAAGTTTCAGTGCATGAGGAACATGTGTTTTGACGCGGATTATCATGGATGATTCACCTCCTTGCTTCCCCTGAGGATTTCCCGTTTCAGTCGTTCACTGGCTAACAAAGTCAGGAATGCGTTCATACCTGTTCCGAAACCTATCTCCAATACGTTGGGTGAAGGGACGCGGCTGTGTTCCAATCCCATTCGGATGAATATGTGCCGGGATTCCGTGACAGTTCCCTTTATGGAATGATAATGTTCGTCCAGTTCGGGAACGAAGGGCGTGAAACTTCCGTCTTGAATCTGTTCTATTTCCATATCGTATAAAATAAAGAGATTAAACCTTCCGTGGCCAGAATACAGGTCGTATAACGTATCAGTTTGCCTATTGTGACAGCGGTTATCGTAATCCATATATTGGCACGCATCAGTCCCAGTACGATAGTGATGGCATCTCCTACGATGGGCAGGAATGAGAAGAACCCCATCCATGCGCCCCGTCCCTTTACAAAGCGTTCGGCACGTTGCATTGTCGACGGTTTTACTTTCAGATACTTTTCAATCCACTGCATATTGCCCAAATGCCCTATCCAGTAACAGGTCATGCTACCTGCCGCATTGCCGGCCGTGGCACATAAAGTAGTGAGGTAGGGTTCCAATCCCATTTTGATAAGGGCTATCAACACTGCTTCGGAGGCAAACGGAACGATGGTTCCTGCCAGGAAAGCGGCAATGAACATGCCGAGGTAACCGTAGTCTAATAGATATTGTGCGAATGCGTCCATATATTATACAGTATGATGGCGATAAATAGTATAACACAGAGGAGGAAAAATAAGTTGCAGGCTTTCGAGCGACTGAGTGCGAACAGATGGCCTCCCACAATACTGCTTCCGGTGATTAGAACGGGAAACAGGGTAGAAAAATTTTGTGGTTGGAGCAATAGGAATAAAAGTGTCCAGACTTGTAGCGCAATGAAATAAGAGAGCAAGGAACGCGTCTTTATTTTATCTTCATAATTGTTGATCAGGCAATGTAAACTTCCTGCCAAGGTGATAAGCAGAATATAGCTCAGGGAAAAAAGATTAGAGAGTGTCCATTTATCGTAGCTCACCTGAAGTTTCGGAATCAGTTTCAGAAATAATTCATCAAACAGATTCATCTCTCCTGTAAACAGGGCAAAAGCCAATAGTCCCCAGTAAGGCAGGCAGAGGCCGGCGATTCCGGCAAAGAAAGTCCGCCAAGTCAGTGCCTTGAAGTTTGCCAGGCTTCCGTATAAGAACGGCAGATAATAGAGTAGGGGTGGGAACAGCATACTACCCAGCCCGATAAATAAGAATCCCTGAAAAACGTAACCTACCGGTTGTTGTAACTGGTAGGTCTTGAATAAGTTATGGGTGGACAAAAGGAGGCAGGGAATGATCAAACTAGCTATATCAAGTGTTTGTGGACGAAGCAGGCCGGCAAATAAAACGAAGAGAGTAAGGTAAAAATTGGAATGGACGCGGATGAGTGCAAAAGTGTTGTGGAGTATCAGAAGCTGGACTCCGGCCACTCCGAGCAAGAGATATCCGGTGAAACTCTTTAAAAGAGACCCTTGCAGGATTTCCTGCAGCTTGTTCCAGAAGATGTTGCTGTCCACTCCTTTGATAGGAGACAAACTACCTATCAACCAGATGAGGGAGACCATAAATATCACCACAGGAAGTGTGAACTGTCCTGCGGTGATTTTTTCCTGGATATATCGTCTTTTTGTCATTAGAGATCAAAACCGATATCTGAACGGAAATATTTTTTCTCATAGTCAATCAGCTGGGCATTGGCAAAAGATTTGGCAAGAGCCTCTTCTTTGTTGTTACCGTACGAACTGACAGCTATTACCCGTCCGCCATGGGTTACTACCTGTCCATTCTTCACAGCCGTACCGGCGTGGAATACGATGCTGTCCTGTATGCTGTCCAGTCCGTGAATCGGATATCCTTTTTGGTAGGCTCCGGGATATCCGCCGGACACCAACATGACACATACGGCCGTGCGAGGGTCTATTTCCAATGCTTTTTGGTCGAGTGTACCGGTAACAGCGCCTTCGAACAGCTCTATCAAATCACTCTGGATACGCAACATGACACTTTCCGTTTCCGGGTCGCCCATACGTACATTGTATTCGATAACCATCGGTTCGCCTTGTACATTGATTAAACCGAAGAAAATGAATCCTTTGTAATCGATATGTTCTTCGGCCAATCCTTCTATGGTTGGGCGGATAATGCGGTCTTCCACCTTTTTCATCCATTGGCTGTCAGCGAACGGAACCGGTGACACCGAACCCATTCCTCCGGTATTCAGTCCTTTGTCTCCTTCACCTATGCGTTTGTAATCTTTTGCTTCAGGAAGGATTTTATAATGCGTACCATCTGTCAGCACAAAAACAGAACATTCTATGCCGCTCAGGAACTCTTCGATGACTACTGTAGCCGATGCATCACCGAACATACCGCCCAACATTTCTTTTAATTCTTTTTGGGCTTTTTCCAGTGTAGGGAGAATCAAGACTCCCTTTCCTGCACAAAGGCCGTCAGCTTTCAGCACATAAGGCGCCTTCAAGGTTTGCAGAAAAGCCAGTCCCTCCTCCAGATTGTCGGTCGTAATGCTCTTATAAGCTGCTGTGGGGATGTGATGCCGTTGCATAAAGCCTTTGGCGAACTCTTTGCTTCCTTCCAGTACGGCTCCTGCTTTGGATGGTCCAATGACTGGGATGGAACGCAACTGCTCATCTTCTTGGAAGAAATCGTAGATCCCTCTTACAAGAGGTTCTTCCGGACCTACTACGACCATGTCGATTTGGTGATTGAGCACAAACTCTTTTACACCTGTGAACGAGTCACTCATGGGAATGTCTACATTGGTACCGATTGCGCTTGTTCCGGCATTTCCCGGGGCAATGTACAGCTTTTCTAATTTGGGACTTTGAGCAATTTTCCAGGCTAAGGCATGTTCACGTCCGCCTGAACCTAATAGTAATATCTTCATCTTTTTCTGTTTTTAATGTTCGAATTCGTCTTTTTGCTTATACAGGTGGTCGAGATAATCAGTGTTGTTTTGCTTATTTAAGGTGATCCTTGAAATATTGCGTAATATGCTCGTGCAAGTGTACTCGGTCTTTGCCCATCACGTTGTGTCCATGCCCCGGGTAAACAAATAAATCAGGATGTGTTCCTTTTTCTATGCAGCTTTGGATAAACGAGAGGCTATGTTGCGGTACGCAGGTAGGATCATTGCCTCCGTAGATAATCTCGAGACGACCTTTCAGGTTACCGGCCTTTTCGTTTAAGTTAGAACCTTTATATCCTTCTGGATTTGTTTGAGGGGTGTCCATATAACGTTCACCATACATTATTTCGTAATATTTCCAGTCGATGACAGGCCCTCCGGCTACTCCCACCTTGAATACATCTGGATAAGAAAGCATTAGATTGGTGGTCATGAAACCTCCAAAGCTCCATCCGTGTACGCCCAACCGGTCGTGATCTATAAACGGGAGCGATTTTAAATATTCCACTCCCTTTATCTGGTCTTTCATTTCTTCTGTTCCCAAATGACGGAACGTACAATTTTCGAATTCAAGTCCTCTGTTTTCACTGCCCCGGTTATCTATAGTAAACATCACATATCCTTCTTGTGCCATATACATGTCCCATCCGCGTACGCCATAGTGATAAGAAGCATTGATCATCTGTGCATGCGGACCTCCATATACATAGACCACCGCCGGATATTTCTTGTTCGGATCAAAATCCACAGGTTTTATCATCCGGTAATATAAGTCTGTTTTACCGTTAGCCGCTTTAATCGTTCCTACTTCTACTTCCGGTACATGATACTCTTTCCACGGATTGGGGGAGGCGAACACATTTCGTACGGTTGGGCCGGTTGTACTGACTAAGTCGATGTTTCGCGGAATAGTTGGAGTGGTGTAGCTGTCAATCAGATAATTGCCACTGTATGAAAGTTGTACTTGGTGTACCCCTTCACTGTTGCCTACGGCACGTCGTTTCCCATTATCGATGCGTATGGCATAAACATTTGATTGTAAAGGTGAGATTTCTGTGCTTTGAATCAATATTTCCTTCTTTTTTACATTGAATCCAATAATGTTTTGTACCAACCAGTCGCCTTGTGTCAAAGGTGTTACTTTTACGGTCTCACAATATTGTCCGCCTGCCTTGCCTTGCTTGAAAATGTTTTTTTTCTCCGGCATTTCTGTGTCGAACAGATAGAGATGGTTGAAACCATCCCGTTGGCTTTGGTAAATGAATTTTGATGCATCCCATGGCAAAAAAGTGATAGGATGAAGCGGTTCCACATATTTGGGGTGCTTTTCTTCGTAAACGATTGCTTCTTTTTCTCCTGTGGCCGCATCGTATCGAACCAATTGTGCGTAATTTTGCTCACGGTTCAGTTCTATCATATAAACCTTGGTTTCGTCAGGACTCCAGCTGATATTAGTGAAATACCGGTCGGTCGGGTCGCCTGTTTTCAGGTAGATAGTTTGCCCGTTTTGCGGACAATAGATACCTACGGTTACTTTGTGGCTGGTCATGCCTGCCATCGGGTACTTGTCAGGCACCAGTGTAGCGATGCGTGTACTGATATCCACTTGCGGATAATCTGTTACCATACTTTGGTCCATACGGTAAAAAGCCAGGTATTTTCCTTTCGGGCTCCAGAATGTACCTTTCATGATACCGAATTCGTTACGGTGTACTGCCTGTCCGTATACAATGTCTTTTTCAGCGTCAGGACCATTGTCTTCTCCTACAAGTGACGGATTAATCATTGTACTGAAATCACCTTCGTGCGCTACAAACAAATTGTTTCCTGAGGTATAGGCCGCGTATCCGTTGGCGGGACAAAAGTCTATGTTCGCGGGAGTTTGTCCTTTGCTACATTCAAGCCGGAAAAGGTGAGTGACTTTTTTCTGGACGAAGTCATAGAACAATATGTATTGTCCTGTTCCGTCTTGTGATCTGGTTTGGCATACCATCAGATTCCGGTCGGCCCATGGGTAAGAACCTTTCATTAAATGGGATAATGGTTTCAGAGGATGAACCAGTTTATAAGGAAGTACACCGTGTTCGATAGCATCATTCACTTCCTCCAGAGTGAACAGTGTGGTTTCCTTGCCGTTTTTCGGATGAATGGTTTTTACTTCTTCTACATCGGGCTTGACGCATACATCTCCCCACCATTGTACTCCATACAGATTTTTAGGGGAACAATCGTAATAGTTACTTCCTCCTGGAATCAGGTCATCCAAGGTGAAGCTCTTTTTTTCCTGTGCCGTGATTATCGTCATAGATAAAATGAATAGTAACAAGAGTGAATAAGTTCTCTTTTTCATAGTGTTAGATTTATTTTAATCGTGAGTATTCTTGCCATTAATTTTGCGAGGAATTCTGTTTCGTTTGCTGGAAGAAGATTTCTCGAATGAATGCCTACGTTTTTCATACTTACGCTCTCTTTCTTTAAAGGAGCGTTCTTTTTTGTCGGAGTTCCATTCTTTCCGATTGAACTTAGACTCTTTTCCCTTTTCACGGTATGAATTTTTTTGTGCGGGACGGTAGCCACATTCTTTTTTAGGATTCGTACGGCTCTCTGTGTTCCGGTTGCGGTTGAAAGAGCGTTCCTCCGTCCAACGAGGTTTGAATTCTCTTTCGCTGTTTTGAAGGAATTCCTTGTATTTTCCACTGAATATCTGATATTTTCGGAATTCGCATTCCAGTGCTCCGTTGAAAAGAGGAATCTTGACTGAAGGCTTCAGGCCGATTTGGTCGAAACATTCTGTTCGGTAACTTAATATCCAAGCATCATTGTCTGTGAACGCATGTTTCAGCCTTTCGCCAATCATTTGATACAGCCCAAGCAGGTCGCTGGTAGAAATACGCTCTCCATACGGTGGATTTGTGATGAGGATGGATTTCTCTTTTGGGGCTTCGAATTGCTGGAAAGGCTGTAACTTCAAGACAATGTCTTTTGTTACACCTGCGGCTTTGACGTTGTGGGTAGCTATCTTGTTAGCTTGAGGATTATTGTCATAGCCATAGATTTTGTGGGTGAACTCGCGTTCCTGTGAATCGTCATTGTATACCTTATCGAACAATTCCTGGTCGAAATCATTCCATTTTTCAAAGGCAAATTCTTTGCGGAATACACCCGGAGCAATGTTGCGGGCTATCAGGGCTGCTTCAATAGGAATGGTTCCCGAGCCGCACATAGGATCTATTAAATCACATTCTCCCTGCCATCCGGTCAATAAAATCATGCCGGCAGCCAGCACCTCGTTCAAAGGCGCCTCTACGGCTTCCTGTCGATATCCTCTGCGATGCAACGACTCGCCGGAACTGTCGAGGGACAGCGTACACTTATTTTGGGCAATATGAATATTTAAAGCTACATCCGGATGGTTGATACGGACAGAGGGGCGTTCGCTGGTTTTATCTCTGAAATAATCAACGATGGCATCTTTTACTTTATAAGATACAAATTTGGAATGGCGGAATTCCTCGGAGAAGACCACCGCATCCACAGCAAAGCTCATTTTATTGTTCAGATACTGTTCCCATTCGATAGCTTTCACCTCTTCGTACACCTCATCGGCACTGTTGGCAGTGAAGTGCTTGATGGGTTTCAGAATCCGGATAGCTGTACGTAGGTTGAAATTTGCCCGGTACATGAATTCTTTATCTCCAGTGAAAGATACCATGCGGCGGCCTATCTCAATATTATTTGCTCCCAGTATGGTTAACTCTTTGGCTAGCACTTCTTCCAGTCCCTGAAAAGTCTTGGCGATTAACTCAAATTCTTCCATATATTTTATCGCAGGTTTATGCGGATTTCCGCAATTATATTTTCTTTTGTCTTACTTTTACTTGCTTTGTGCTCTTCTTTCATTTGTCTATCATACTTTACTTTTTCTGTACGATTTTGGCTCCGGCCGGTACATCTTCCGTAACCCATATATTTCCTCCGATGGTTGCGCCTTTTCCGATGGTGATACGTCCTAAAATGGTCGCATTGGAATAAACGATTACTTCATCCTCAAGAATGGGGTGTCGTGGATTGCCTTTGATTGGGGTCCCATTGGCGTCTAGCGGAAAGCTTTTAGCTCCTAAAGTGACTCCTTGGTATAGCTTTACATGGTTCCCTATAATGGCTGTGGCACCGATAACCACTCCCGTACCGTGGTCGATGGTGAAATGGTGCCCTATTTTTGCTCCAGGATGGATGTCTATGCCAGTTTCTGAATGGGCCATTTCCGTAATAATACGGGGAATAAGCGGTACACCTAATTTCAATAATTCATGTGCCATACGGTAATTACTAAGAGCCTTAATGACTGGATAACAACTGATAACTTCTCCAGAATCTGTGGCAGCCGGGTCACCGTTGTAGGCAGCTTCCACGTCCGTGGCCAGTATGCGTCGCATTTCAGGTAATTTGCTAATGAACCTTGCTGCCAGATTGGCCGCTTCTTCCCTGATTTCACATTGCGTCGCTTCGTTTTTTTCTTCACAGGCAAAACAGAGCCCGGCTTGAATCTGCTCCGTCAGCAGATTAAATAAGTTTTCAATATTTACACCGATATGATAATTGACAGTGCGGCTGTTTACAGTGGAGTTTCCGTAATATCCTGGGAAAAGGATTGAACGGGTCAGTTCGATTATTTTACGTAGAATTTTGGCAGAAGGCAACGGGTCACCATCTTTATGCTGGTGGAACAGACCTTGATAGGATGCACTTTCCGAAAGTTCATCTACTGCTTGAGTCAGGATGTGCGTGAAGTTCAAAGGGCTCATTTCTGTGCGCTAAGTAAAGTTATATTAGGCAAGTACTCCTCATTTGCTTGTCGGAGTTCCTGCGGAACTTAAGTTCTTTTCTTTTTGCAAAGAAACGGAAAAAAAGCAGGTTAATCAAAAAAAAGACCGATTATTAGGTTTAAAAAGCTACTTTTGCATAAAATGAAATGTAGAAACGGAACGATTGTTTCTTGGAATGGTTCCGTTCGGATGGAATCGAAAAAACATTTTCATGTGTTTTGAAGGGCAGTGTAATTTAATTTTTAAAGAATAGAAGATGAAGATCTCATTTAATTTCAGACGTGTTTTATCGTATTTGGCGCTTGTTTCCATTTGTATTTGCGTGCCGTTCTGTATGTCGTATGAAATGCAGGATGAAGCTCACTTCCCTAAGTCGGAAGTACCCTATTGTGTCGCTTCTCCTTCCGTGCCGAGTCAAACTGATTTTGCAGGAGAAACCATTTCGTTGACTCGCGCGGATATGCGCGAACGAATGGATAGGGAGCTTTCTGCGTTTACCTATATGCATTCGACCACTATGCTGACAATCAAACGAGCAAACCGTTTTTTTCCGGTGGTAGAACCGATATTGAAAGAGGAAGGAGTGCCGGATGATTTTAAGTATTTGATGGCGATAGAAAGTAATCTGGACATACTGGCTCGTTCTCCGGCAAGGGCTGCAGGATTATGGCAGTTTGTGGAAGGGACGGGACGCGACTACGGATTGGAAGTGAATGCGAATGTAGATGAGCGTTATCATGTGGAAAAAGCTACTCGTGCGGCTTGCAGATATTTGAAAGATGCTTATGGAAAGTATGGCGACTGGCTGACTGTAGCTGCTAGCTATAACGCAGGACAAGGGCGGATTTCTCAGGAGTTGAGACGCCAACAGGCAGAGAGGGCGACCGATTTGTGGCTGGTTCCTGAAACTTCCCGTTATATATTTCGTATTTTGGCTGTGAAAGAAGTATTTAAAAATCCTTCTCGATATGGTTTCCTTTTAAGAAGAGAAAATCTTTACCCAATGATTCCTTGCAAGGAGGTAAAAGTAGACTCTACTATTACGAATATAGCTTCGTTTGCTAAACAGTATGGATTGACCGCTTCTCAATTGAAAGAAGCAAACCCATGGTTGCGCGAATATTCTTTACATAATAAAGGAAGAAAAGTGTATATTATTTCTGTTCCTGATTCAGCGGCTTTGCACTACAATCCGAAGCAAACGTTTGTACACCGGAAAGAGTGGGTGATTGATTGAAAGCTTTATTTGAATGTTCAATTACGGTGCACCGGCATTTTAGAAAGTTCTTCTACAAGAATCCTCCAATCGTCCGGGTCTAGCTGGAAATAAGGCATAGCTTCGGATTGTCCTTTCATCCGGACGAATAAATGGCGTAAAGTATTCGATGGCCCGTATTCGAAGAATTCCAGCGATTCAATGGCAAGCCCTTTTTGATGGAGCGCAGCTATCAATTGTTGCATTTGACGTGTGGAAAGGGATTGCCCTATTTCGTAAAGCGAATAGAGTTGATCACCGTACCGATAGATGCGAGCATGGAGTGAAGGAAAGTTCATCCGAAACATATTCCCATTTTACGTCCTTCCACAATCAGGTCGTGGTTTTCGGGAACCAGTTTCAGTTTGCCTCCCACCTCTTCCAGCGGAACTGATGCGATGGTATCTCCCTGTAAAGAGACCATTCGTCCGAATTGGCCCGTGGCAACCAGCTCTGTGGCATGACCACCCATGCGTGTTGCCAGATTGCGGTCGAAAGAGGTCGGTGTTCCTCCCCGTTGGATATACCCTAATACCGTTTCTCGTGTTTCAAAACCGGTTTCATATTCGATTTCTTGGGCAATATATTCTCCTGCTCGTTTTTTTCTCTCCGGGTCAGTGGCTATGCCTTCTCCCACCACCACGATACTGTAAGGCTTTCCCTTTTTTAATCGGTTGATGATTGTGTTTCCGATGTTGTGGATATTGTAAGGAAGTTCCGGTAACAAAATAACATCTCCTCCTCCCGCCATACCGCTATATAAGGCAATCCATCCGGCTTTGTGTCCCATTACTTCGATAACCATCACTCGCTTGTGGGCGCTGGCTGTTGAATGGAGCCGGTCGATAGCGTCCGTGGCAATGCTGACGGCTGTGTCGAAACCAAAAGATAAATCAGTACCCCACACATCGTTGTCGATGGTTTTAGGAACAGAAACCACGTTGATTCCCATGGCAGCCATTTTTGCCGCCGATTTTTGAGTTCCGTTACCTCCAATGCATACCACGCAATCCAGTTGCATACGGCGTATGTTTTGAGCAATGAGTGCCGGCTTGTCTTCGGAAGTGGAAGAAGCCGGACGCTTTTTGAATGGCTTTTCGCGAGAGGTACCTAAGATAGTCCCTCCAAGATTAAGAAGTCCTGACATGGATTTTTCTGTTAGAGGTTCCATATCGTTATCTATCAGTCCTTGAAAACCACTGTGTATACCATATACTTCCATTCCGTAATAATTGATGGCTGTTTTGCATACACCACGGATCGTTGCGTTGATTCCGGGACAATCGCCTCCTGAAGTTAAAATTCCGATTCTCATGCTTTTAGTGTATTTCTTATGTGTACGTTAAAACTTGGCGTAAAGATAGGTATTTTCAAAACTTTGCGCTACTTTTGCCCCATAAAAGAATATTTGGAATTACGATAAAATTAAGATGAATTCTACCCAATTAATAGGAAAACTATTCGTCCCTCGCCAGAAAGCTATTGATTCCTATGCGGTTAAGCCTGTGGAAATTCAGGATAAAGTGTTGCGTCACCTTCTTTCCAAAGCCGCAGATACCGAGTGGGGAGTGCAACATGGTTACAGACAGATACGAAATTATGAGAATTATCAACAGCAGGTGCCTGTTCAGACGTATGAGGAGATAAAACCTTATGTGGAACGTATGCGACAAGGGGAGAGTAACGTGCTGTGGCCCGGAAAAGTACGCTGGTTCGCCAAGTCGTCCGGGACTACGAATGATAAGAGCAAGTTCATTCCTGTCAGTAAGGAGGGGTTGCATGATGTACATTATGCCGGAGGGGTCGATTGTGTGGCTTCCTATTTGCATAATAATCCGCAGAGCCGTTTCTTTTCCGGAAAAGGTTTGATTTTGGGTGGAAGTCATGCGTCTAATTACAATTTGAAAAACAGTCTGGTGGGAGATTTGTCAGCGATCCTGATTCAGAATGTCAATCCGTTGGTCAATTTCATTCGTGTACCGAGTAAACAGATTGCTTTGCTAAGTGATTTTGAAGAAAAAGTAGAAAAGATAGCGTATAGCACTATAAAGGCGAATGTGACGAACCTTTCCGGTGTACCTTCCTGGATGCTGGTCGTATTGAAACGAATTTTGGAAATAACAGGTAAGATCGGACTGGAAGAGGTTTGGCCGAATCTGGAGGTCTTTTTTCATGGAGGTATTAATTTCACTCCTTATCGAGATTTATATAAACAGCTGATTCGTAGTGAACTTATGCATTATGTGGAGACTTATAATGCCAGTGAAGGCTTTTTTGGAATACAAACAGATCCGATGAGTTCCTCTATGACATTAATGATTGATTATGGAGTCTTTTATGAGTTCATGCCGATGAATGAGTTCGGAAAGGAAAATCCGGAAGTTGTGCCGTTGGAAGGGGTGGAACTGAATAAGAACTACGCCATGTTGATTAGTACCACTTGCGGATTATGGCGTTATATGATTGGAGATACGGTGAAGTTCACCAACAAAACACCTCATCAATTTGTTATCACTGGACGAACCAAGCATTTTATCAATGCTTTCGGGGAAGAACTGATTGTGGATAATGCGGAGAAAGGTTTGGCGTATGCCTGTGATGAAACGGGTGCACGGATATTGGATTACACCGCTGCCCCTGTATTCATGGATGCGAATGCCAAGTGTCGGCATCAGTGGCTGGTAGAGTTTGAAAAGAAACCCGATTCTCTGTCCCGTTTTGCAGAAGTGCTTGACAAGGTTTTGCAGGAAATTAATTCTGATTATGAGGCGAAACGTTATAAGAACATTACTTTGCAACCGTTGGAAATAATTCCGGCCCGAAAAGGATTGTTCCACGATTGGTTGAAGAATAAAGGTAAACTGGGTGGTCAGCATAAAGTGCCACGTTTAAGTAATACACGTGAATATATGGATGAATTGCTCCTTTTGAATAAATAGACAAATTATGAATAGAAAGTATCTTTTTCTGTTTCTCATCGTGCTCTACTCTTGTGCCAGCATTGGTACACCGGATGGGGGTATGTATGATGAAACACCTCCTAAAGTACTGAAAACCTCTCCGGCTTCCTATGCGCTTAATAATAAGGAGAAGAAGATTTCTATTGAATTTGACGAATATATCAAGCTGGAAAAGGCTAATGAGAAAGTGGTTGTATCACCTCCTCAATTGGAAGCTCCGGAAATAAAGGTGAATGGGAAAAAAGTAGTTGTGGAATTGATGGATTCTTTGAGAGCCAATACTACTTATACGATAGATTTCTCGGATGCCATTGTAGATAACAATGAAGGAAATCCGTTGGGAGATTTTGCTTTCGCTTTTTCTACAGGCTCTGAAATTGATACATTGCAAGTGTCGGGGACGGTATTGGATGCTTCGAACCTGGAGCCGGTAAAAGGGATGCTGGTAGGACTCTATTCGAATCTGGCTGACTCTGCTTTTGTAACCTTGCCTTTTGAGAGAGTCGCTCGCACGGACAGCAGGGGGCGATTTACCATCCGTGGTATAGCGCCGGGTAATTACCATATTTATGGATTGATGGACGTAAACCAAAATTTTGTTTTCGATCAGAAAACGGAAATGATTGCATTTACGGATGAAATGATTGTCCCTTCTTCCAAACTAGAAATGAGACCAGATACGATATGGAAAGATACATTGACCATCGATACGGTGAGACAGGTGCAATATACTCACTTTATGCCTGACAATATTGTATTGAGGGCTTTTAAGGAGGATCCGGTTACTCAGTATATGGTAAAGAACGAACGTTTGTTACCACCTAAATTCTCGTTATATTTTTCTGTTCCGGCAGATACGTTGCCTACAGTGGAGGGATTGAATTTCGATGAGAAAGATGCTTTTGTGATAGAACATACGTTGCATAATGATACCGTTCACTATTGGATAAAGGATTCGTTGGTTTATAATCTGGATACGTTGGCAATGAGGGTTTCTTACCTTTATACCGATACGTTGGGAAAGTTGGTTCCACGTACCGATACACTGGAACTGGCTGCCAAGACTAATCGTGCCAAACTGCGGAAAGAAGCGGAACAGAAGCTGGAAGACTGGAAAAAAGAGTTGAAAAAGAAAAAAAAACAGGGAGAAGTAAATGATACGTTGCCTCCTGTAGAGTTTCTGAAAGTAAAAGTCGATGCTCCGTCAGCATTTGACTTGACAAAGAACGTAACCATTGATTTTGAGGAACCGCTGGACCGTTTCGATACGGATGCTGTTCACTTGATGCAGAAAGTAGACACGCTTTGGCAGGAAATTCCTTATGAAATAGAAGAAAACAAACTTACGAACCGTAGCTATACGTTGTTTGCCGAATGGCGTCCTGAACAGGAGTATAAACTGACTATCGATTCATTGGCTTTCACCGGATTATATGGCGCTTTCTCCGATAGGATAGAACAAACCATGAAGGTGCGTTCGTTGGATGAGTACAGTTCTTTGTTTCTGAATATTCCGAAGGCTGATTCGTCTGCGGTGGTAGAGGTACTTAACGGGCAGGATGTTCCGATACGGCAGGTAAAAGTGGTAAATGGAAGAGCGGATATTTATTTTTTGCAACCGGGAAAATATTACTTGCGTTTATTTAATGACCACAACGGAAATGGAGTTTGGAATACCGGGCTATATGGTGACAAACGTCAGGCGGAAGAATTGTTTTATTATCCCCAACCTCTGGATTTGAAAGCTATGTGGGAAGTGGAGCAGGACTGGGATTTGGATGCCGTACCTGTAGAAAAGCAGAAACCGATAGAGATAACCAAGCAGAAACCCGATGTGGAGAAGAAAACGGCCAAAAGCCGAAATGAAGAGCGTATGAGGGATAAAAATCGATAGGAATGGTTTTCTTGGGAAATAAACAAGGTGTTTCCTATTGAAGAAAAGTGAGATGGATGGTGAAAATAGGTATGTATAAATATAGAAGCGGAATGAAAATATTCTGGGTTATATGGTTATGTGTTTTTTGCGGTACATACTCCTTTGCACAATGTGCCACGGAGAATATGGCCATGAAAGCTGGTGAGAAGCTGACGTATGACCTTCATTTTAATTGGAAATTTGTTTGGGTGAAAGCGGGTACGGCACGTATGCAGACTACATCTACTACATATGACTCCAAGCCTGCGTTGAAAACATTCTTGCAGACAAAAGGGAATAGAAGAGCCGATTTCTTTTTTACTATGCGCGATACGTTGGTCGCCATCATGTCGGAAGATTTGGTTCCTTATTATTTTCGTAAAGGAGCTGAAGAGGGGAAACGTTATACGTTGGATGAGATTACGTTTTCTTACTCCGATGGTATGAGCCATATCAAACAGAGTCGTCACCGACGTGGAAAGGAACCCGTTTTTTCGGAGTACACAGATAGCCGTTGTATATATGATATGTTGAGCTTGTTGGCAAGGGCTAGGTCGTTTGATGTCTCACATCTGGAAATCGGGCAAAAACTGATTTTTCCTATGGCTACTGGTACGGAGGTAGAAAACCAGACGCTTATTTATAGAGGAAAGGAAAACTTCAAAGCGGATAACGGTACGGTTTATCGCTGTCTGGTGTTTTCTTTGGTAGAATATAAGGGTGAAAAAAGGAAGGAAAAAGAAGTTATTACATTTTATGTAACGGATGATGCCAATCATCTTCCTGTCCGTTTGGATATGTATCTGAATTTTGGGAGTGCCAAAGCCTTTCTGACACATGTCTCGGGCAATCGTCATCCGCTTACTTCTATTGTTGAGAAAAAATAGGATTATGGTCCATCATCTTCACGTGCATCTTATTTTTTAGGAACATTTACTGAATATCCCTAAGGATTTCCTATAGCTCTTCCGTGTCCAGTTCTCCGGTGAACGAGATGGAGTCTTTGTTGTCGGGGCGTACATCTATGTTTGCCGCTCCGTCTGAGTACAGGGTGATGTGATAAGTATAGCTGTCCTCCTCGTTGTGTACGTCGAGCCTGATGCGGTTTCTTCCCTTTTTATCTTTCTTGCTTTCGTAACGGCTTATCGGAGCGTCGAATATCAGTCTTTTGCCGCCTCCGTAAGGCATGCGGTAGGCGACACCGAAATAGGGCAAGTACGAAAAGAGGGAATCATTCCGCACTTCGATGGAGTAGTCGGAGAGGACGGAACGTCCGTTCCCGCGTTGAGGCAGGACGTGAATGATCCTTATTTTGTACTGTTTGGTGTCGATGGCTTCCTGTACTTTGCGTTCCATGCGCGCTTCTTTTTCTTTGTTCTTCTGTGCGGAAGCCGGCAGTGTGGCGCAGCATGCGGACAGGCAGACGAATATTGCCTGGAAGATTCGGTTCGTTTTCATGTGCTTGTTGTTTTGGGGTCTATCATGTTTTTGGGTATGGCGGTTTTTGCCGTTCCTGACGGTCCGGCTCATGGGCTTGGATAAATGCGAGCAACCGGTCCACCGCCTCTTCGGCAGGGATGTTTTTTTCGATGCACTCTTTCTTCTTGTACAGGCTTACCTTGCCGCGTCCGGCCCCTACATAACCGTAGTCGGCGTCGGCCATTTCGCCCGGACCGTTTACGATGCATCCCATCACTCCGATTTTCAACCCTTTCAGATGGGCGGTGGCTTGTTTGATGCGGGCCAGTGTGGTCTGCAAGTCGAACAGGGTGCGGCCGCATCCTGGGCAGGCGATGTATTCTGTTTTGGAGATACGCGTACGGGCGGCTTGTAGGATACTGAATGTTGTGGCTTCTACCACTGTGGAAGGAATGTTTCCGTTATTGAAAAGGAAGAGCCCGTCGCAAAGTCCATCGAAAAGCAGTACGCCTGTGTCGGCTGCGGCTTTCAGTTGTAAGTCTTCCTTTTCATTCTCTGCATAATGTTGGCATATCACTACCGGATTCCGAATACCTTCGTTCATCAGTTGATGTACCAATGCGCGGAACTCCCCGATTCGGTTCGGATGATTGCTTTGCGCGATGATGACAATCTCCGGATGATGACGGAGCATGGCAACGATTTCATCGTTACAGGCCAGATAGGTGAGAAACAGGAACTTGATGGGGCTGGCATTCATCGCTATTTGGATGAACAGCGGTATGCCGTGCTCCTTGTCCGAAGGCATGAAAGCCGGATATGTTCCCTCTTCTCCTGTCCACACGTCGGCATCGATGATGTAGCCGCACGCTTCCCGGTGCTCCGGCATTTGTCTTCCCACATAGATGTAGTCAGGTTGGAATGAGGGGTCGGAAGCCTCCCGGGGGTGATGCCCGTCGGCGATGACTACCGGTACATACTCTCCGCCGATGTTTCCTACTGCATGCGTCGTGCGGCGCTGCGGTGAAAGGTAGTTGAATGTGGCGGCTTCCTGTCCCGGGATATAAGGATGTCCGGCATGTGCGGTGACGTAGTCCACTAATTTGCGTGCCACCGGTATCTCTGCCTCGGGTGCTTCGCTCAATGACACGCGGATGGTGTCGCCCAGTCCGTCGGCCAGCAGGGCACCGATGCCTACGGCCGATTTGATGCGTCCGTCTTCACCGTCTCCCGCTTCGGTTACTCCCAAATGCAACGGAAAAGCCATTCCCTCTTTTTCCATCACTGAGACCAGCAGGCGTACCGTCTTGACCATCACTACCGTGTTGCTGGCCTTGATGGAGATTACTACGTCCGTGAATGCTTCGGCCACGCAGATACGGAGAAATTCCATACATGATTCCACCATGCCTTCCGGCGTATCGCCATAGCGTGACATGATGCGGTCGGACAGTGAACCATGGTTTACTCCGATGCGTATGGCCGTATGGTTGGCCTTGCAAATGTTCAGGAACGGGACGAAACGGTCACGAATCTTCTGGAGTTCCTGCCGGTATTCCTCGTCCGTGTAGTCAAGGTGTTTGAAAGTGCGGGCCGCATCCACGTAATTACCCGGATTGATGCGCACTTTCTCTGCATACAGGGCTGCCACTTCGGCCACTTTCGGGTTGAAGTGCACGTCGGCTACCAATGGCGTCATGTAGCCTTGCGAGCGCAAGGTCATGTTGATATGCCTCAGGTTTTCGGCTTCCGCGATACCTTGAGTGGTGAGCCGCACATATTCGCCTCCTGCGTCCACGATGCGGCGGGTCTGCTCCACACAGGCTTCCGTATCCCGGGTGACAGTGTTTGTCATAGACTGGATGCGGACAGGATTGTTTCCTCCGAGAGGTATTCCGCCGATATGCACTTCGGTGGTCCGGCGGCGGGTATAATTAAATAGATCTATCATGATGTTGTAAAGACTAAATGAAAAAACATCCGCTTTTACCTTCCCTCAAAGGCGGGGGGACTGTTGAGGTGGGGAAGTTCGGACGACCGGTTTGATGGAACGGGTCTCTTCCGGAAAAAGATACGTTGGAAGAGGCTTCGGTGAAAGGCCGTTCGGACAGTTGTCAGTTGGTCTTATATTCGAATTTTATTTCACTGAGTTCTTTGTTTGCTTTTTCTATTTTCTTTTTCAGGTTCTCTTTATAGGCGGCAAACTGGGAAGCTAACTCCTCATCGCTCAATGAAAGCATTTGTATAGCCAGGATGGCGGCGTTCACGGCCCCGTTGATGGCGACCGTGGCTACCGGTATGCCAGGAGGCATTTGGATAATGGAATAAAGCGCATCCATTCCGTCGAGAACCTGACCTTTTATCGGTACGCCGATGACCGGAAGAGTCGTGTTGGCTGCGATGATACCGGGGAGAGCCGCTGCCATGCCGGCCGCCGCGATAATCACTTTAATCCCGCGTTGCTTGGCTCCTTTGGCGAAAGCCTCTACGGCTTCCGGAGTACGATGAGCCGACAAGGCGTTCATTTCGAAAGGCACATGCAGCTCGTCCAGCAGTTTGGCTGCTTTCTCCATGACGGGAAGATCGGAAGTGCTCCCCATGATAATACTGACAATTGGTTTCATGCTATATGTGATTTAGATAAATAATATTCCTAATATACCGCATACAAAACCGACCAGGAACCCTACCAATACTTGCGGAAGGGTATGCTGGCGGAGAATCATGCGGGATGTCCCCAATGCACCGGACAGCAGGATGACAAAACAAAACCATCCCAACGGGTTGTAATAAAAGACAAAGCTGAAGGACACCAGTCCGCCTACGAATTCGCCGATGGCTGCCATGTGGGCGCTGATTTTCCACCATACGTTGATGATGGCACAGATAATCATGGCCATCAGTGAGGCAACGATTATGCCTGAAAGACACCGCGGGATAGTTAACCGATACATGAGCAGCAGGCAGCATACATAGGACAGAATCGTCATGGCGTAGGGTACGATACGCTTCTCCTTATGTCCCAGGTGACGGAGGCTCCAACCGTTTATTTTCTGGTAAATATAGATTCCCAGCATGGGCAGGAGTACGGTAAAAGCATATACGATGCCCAATACTACAGCTTGATAGGAGAGAGGCAGCATACGCAGGTAGGTAAACAGGAACAATGCCAGAAAACCTACCGTAGGGACATAAAACGGAGTGAATAGGGCTGATAGCACTCTCGCTGAAATCCGTAAATACTTTTCTTTCATAGATTTATTTTCTTAATCTTGCAACGGGAATGCCTGACTGTTCCCGATATTTTGCGACCGTACGGCGTGCAATGGGGAATCCTTTTTCTTTCAGGATCTTTGCCAACTCGTCGTCAGTAAGCGGATGGTTTTTGTCTTCTTTATCCACGCACTCTTTCAGTACCCGGCGTATTTCCCTCACAGACAGTTCTTCTCCTTCATCCGTCGTGTATCCGTCACTGAAAAAGTATTTCAACGGATAAATCCCATAATTGGTCTGTACGTACTTGCTGTTGCTTACCCGTGAAATGGTGGAGATATCGAGCCCCGTGCGTTCCGCCACATCTTTCAGAATCATGGGCTTGAGCAAGGATTCGTCCCCATCTTCAAAGAAAGGACGTTGCAAGTCGATAATGGCCTGCATGGTTTTGTGCATGGTCTGTTGCCGTTGTTTCACCGCGTCAATGAATCCTTGGGCTGCGTCCATCTTCTGTTTCAGGAACATCATGGCATCTTTGGATTCCTTGCTCTGGTTGGCCTTGTTTTTGGTATGTTCTTCCAGCATGTCCATAAACGATCGGCTGATACGCAATTCGGGAACTCCTCTGTCGTTCAGGTTCAGTACGATGGAGCCGTCATCAAGCGTCTCTACCAGAAAATCCGGAATGATTTGCTGATAGCTTCGGCCTACGGATTCTCCTAACGAACTTCCGGGACGAGGGTTGAGGTGGGTCAGCTCTTTTTTGGCTTCTTCAAACTGCTCGGGGGTAAGCGACAGGCGTTGCAGGATTTTGTCCCAATGTTTGCGTGTGAATTCGTCGTAGCATTTGGTCAGGATATTCAGTTCCGTCTGCTTTAACGGAGAATCTTCTTTACGATTGAGTTGGATAAGAAGGCACTCTTGCAAGTTACGTGCTCCGATACCGGCGGGATCGAAATCCTGAAGGATTTTCAGTGCTTCTTCCAGTTCCTTTTCGGATGTCTCCAGATTGTAATTGAAATAGAGCTCGTCGACGATGGATGAAAGGTCTTTTCGCAGTAGCCCGTCGTCATCTAAGGAACCGATCAGGTACTCCACCAGAATACGTTGATGTGCTGTCAAATCCCTTTCGCCTGACTGCTCTTTCAAAATTTCGTAGAAAGAAATGGCGTCTGAGAAAGGAATCTCTTCGGCCTGTGCTTCCGGAGATGAACTCTGTTGTTTCAATTTGTAATCCGGAATATCGTCTTCCGTTCGGTAGTCTCCCAGTGAGAGATCTTCGTTTGTACCTTCCGGCATTTCATTCTCGGCGGCGTTCCCTTCGTTAAAGCCTTCTTCATCAGGCTCGCTTTCGGCATGTCCTTCTTCCAAGGCCGGATTGTCGAGCACTTCGGCCCGGACACGTTCTTCCAGTTCTACGGTCGGAAGTTCCAGCATCTTTACAACCAGCACCTGTTGAGGCGAAAGTGTCTGAACTTGTTGCTGTTTTTGTATTTGATAATTCCCTTGTTGCATAGAATATATTTTGCCAGTGCAAAGGTAATCAATTTATTAATATTTGAAACTGCTTCCTCCCAAAAACTCTCGAAGGAGTGAGGTCGGTGGCAAGTCTCTGTCATGAACCGGTAAAAAGTATTGCAGGAACTTCCGCAGGCGGTAAGCCTCAGAGTATGCTGGAGAGCATTGTGGCACTTGATTCAGAATGGGTTCCGCATAGCTTTTCAATACAGAAAGCTCGAACAACAGGGCGGAGTTGAACATGGCGTCGGCATTTTCCTGATAAGGAAATATCCATTTGTCTTCTCCGGTGCGTACGCTTGGCCAGCGGCGTATGGTGTCTTCCGCTGAGTAGCTCCGATATTTGTAGTCGCGGATGATACGCCGTAACAGGCGGTTGTCCGTAGTGGGAATATAATTATGGTTGTCCAGCATGATGGTCGTCAGGGCCGATACATATACTTTGTATTTGTTCTCGGCCGGGATGTGTGGCGTTAATTCGGGATTCAAGGCATGGATTCCTTCTAAGATAAGCACCATATTGTTGTCGATACGCAGGTAATCTCCTTTGAATTCTCTTTTTCCGGTATTGAAATTGAAGCGCGGAAGCTCTACTGTCTCCCCTTTCAGTAGGGCAGCAAGCTGCTGGTTGAAGAAATCCAGATCGAGCGCATACAAGGATTCATAGTCATACTCTCCCTTCTCGTCGAGCGGAGTATGCTCTCTGTCTACGAAATAGTTGTCCAGCGATATCGGATACGGGTGTAGGCCGTTTGTCATCAGTTGGATGGAAAGCCGTTTGCTGAAGGTCGTTTTTCCTGAAGAGGACGGGCCGGAGATAAGAATCAGCTTAACGTTGCCACGGTCATGTATTTCATCGGCTATCCGGGCTATCTTTTTTTCCTGAAGAGCCTCTGAGACATTGATCAGGTCGGTGGCATGCCCATGTTGTATCACTTCATTGAAATCGCCTACCGTACTTACTCTCATGATTTCCTGCCAATGGAGATGTTCTTTGAAAACATCCAACATTTTCTCCTGTTTCACCATCTCTTCCAAAGTCTCGGGATGTTCACGGTTGGGGATACGCAACAGGATACCGTCGTAGTATTTGACAATGTCGAACAGTTTCACATATCCGGTGCTGGGCAGGAGACTTCCGTAATAATAATCTATGGAATCGCCCAGTGTATAATAAAAGGTATAAATGTTCCCGGTGGTTTGAAGCAGTTTTACCTTGTCATGCATCCCTTTCCGGTTGAACAGTTTCACGGCTTCTTCCGTATGGCATTCCACCCGATGGAAGGGAAGATCCTCTTCTACGATCTCTTTCATGCGTTGCCTTATCTGCGCTACGTCGTCCAGCGTTACCGGACGACCGATACGGAGGCTGCAATAATATCCTTTAGAAACCGGATGTTGCAATAATATCTCTCCTTTAGGATACAGCTCTTCGACAACCTTGCATAAGATGAAGCAGAGAGAGCGTACATACGTGCGCATGCCGGAGGGGGAGAGGATATCGAGAAACTCTACGTCTTTATTGCTAAAGGCCTTGTAAGTGAGGCCTTCTACTTTATTGTTTACTTTGGCGCTTACTGGACCGTAGGGCATTTCTAATTTAAAACCTTTATAAATATCCAAAAGAGAACTTCCTTCGGGAAATTCCTTTGATAGATTCATATTTTTACAATATATTTGTAGCATTTTTAAGTATATATTAAAATAAGACGTCTTATTCGGGCTGGTAATTTACATGATAAATGGTTAGCTGCCAATAAACGACAAAACTAATTAAAGATGGAATATTCTTTTTATGATTTTTTAAAGTTACTTGGTTCCTTGGCGCTTTTCCTGTATGGGATGAAGATAATGAGTGAAGGACTTCAAAAGTTTGCCGGTGACAGATTGAGGAAGATCCTGACAGCCATGACGACCAATCGGATTACCGGAGTTCTGACAGGTGTACTTATCACGGCTTTAATCCAGTCCTCTTCCGCCACGACTGTCATGGTTGTCAGTTTTGTCAATGCCGGGCTCTTGACTTTGTCGCAGTCTATCGGAGTGATTATGGGAGCCAATATCGGTACGACGGTCACAGCCTGGATTATATCGGCCCTCGGCTTTCAAGTGGACATCGCTACTTTTGCTCTTCCTCTTCTTGCCTTCGGCATTCCTCTCTTGTTCTCCCGAAAAAGTTTCCGTAAATCCATCGGTGAGTTCATATTTGGTTTTTCTTTCCTGTTCATGGGACTTTCGTTATTGAAAGCCAATGCGCCGGATTTGGGTGAGAACCCGGAGATGCTCTCTTTTGTCCAGAATTATACGGACATGGGGTATCTTTCCATCCTGTTGTTTGTTGCCATCGGTACGGTTTTGACTATGATTGTGCAGGCGTCGGCGGCTACTATGGCCATTACTTTGATAATGTGTGCCAATGGGTGGATCAGTTTCGAATTGGGGGCGGCTTTGGTGTTGGGCGAGAATATCGGGACGACTATTACAGCCAATTTTGCGGCTCTGACTGGAAATGCGCAATCGAAGCGGGCGGCTTTGGCGCATCTGGTATTCAATGTGTTCGGAGTGATTTGGGTGCTGTGCCTGTTTACCCCTTTTACGGAAGGCATCTCTTGGTTTGTGGAGAACGTGATGAAGCCCGAGAGCGAAGATGTTTCGGTCCCGTATAAGTTATCGGCTTTCCATACGACTTTCAATATTTGTAATGTACTTATTCTTATTTGGTTTGTGCCGTTTATAGAAAAGACGGTTTGTGCCTTGATTCCTCAAAAGGAACAGGATGAGGAGTATCGGTTGCGTTTTATCTCAGGCGGATTGTTGTCGACGGCCGAGCTTTCCATCGTACAAGCCCGTAAGGAAATCAATCTGTTTGCGAAGCGTAGCCACAAGATGTTTCATCTTGTGGATGAGCTGCTTCATACTAAAAATGAGAATGACTTTGCCAAGCTGTTCAGCCGCATAGAGAAATACGAGAACATCAGCGACAGCATGGAGGTGGAGATTGCCAATTATCTGAATATGGTATCTGATGGCCGTTTGAGCTCGGAGAGTAAGTTGCAGATTCGTTCCATGTTGCGTGAAGTGACCGAGATAGAGAGTATAGGGGACAGTTGCTATAATCTGGCTCGTACGATTAACCGGAAATTTAAGGGGAATATGGATTTTACCGGGAAGCAGTATGAGCGTATTCGCCAGATGTTCCAATTTATAGATGACGCTTTCATACAGATGATAAAGGTGCTGGAAGATGACCGGCATAGCGTGGATGTGAACCAAACGTTCAATATTGAAAATGAAATCAACAACTACCGTAACCAGTTGAAGAATCAGAATATACTGGATGTGAACAATAAAGAATATGATTATCAAATGGGTGTACACTACATGGATATTATCGGCGAGTGCGAGAAACTGGGCGATTATGTGGTGAATGTGGTGGAAGCCTGTGCGGATATCAAAGAGAAGAAATAAATATAGTCTGTATATAAAATCAGCCGGCCGATTCATACTCAAGGCATTATGAATCAGCCGGTTTCTTGTATCTTCAGGCATCCCCCCCCCCTCACGTTTTCACGTTGCCCCTTGATAAGATTTACCTACTTGTCTGGCTCCTTGGATCACAAGTAGCTTGCGGTACGGACTGTTTTACCAACGCTTTAAATCATTGAGGAAAGTTCTCAGAAGTGAGCTCTCAAAGGAGAAAGCCGCCAGACTTGATTTATTCTTTTACTTCCTCGAAATCTTCTTTTCCGACTCCACAAAGAGGACAAACCCAGTCTTCGGGAAGATCTTCAAATGCTGTGCCTGCCGGAATACCGCCATCCGGATCGCCTACGGCAGGGTCGTAAATCCAGTCGCATACTGTGCAAACATACTTTTTCATAATCTAATCGTTTTTTTTATTGTTAGTGGTTATTGATATATAACAATCCTCTTTTCGGATTGTTCTGCAAAAATGCTGTTTTTTGTTATATGACAATGGCTTACTGCCATTGCTCTCACTTTTCTCCTGCTTCCTTTATTATAAGCTCTTTCAAGATTTCCATTCCTTCCGAAGCTCCTTTTTGAATGACGTGTACCGGATGGGCGGAATTGACTCGCACTTCTTTCGGGTCGATGAGGTAGACGGCCGCTTCTTGAGGCGCATAGTGCAATAAGCCTGCTGCGGGATATACGTTCAGGGATGTTCCTATGATGACGAAGATATCGGCCTGTTGCACGTATTGGATGGCTGTTTCGATTTCGGGAACGGCTTCTCCGAACCAGACGATAAACGGACGAAGCTGTGAGCCGTCCTGAGCTTTATCGCCTATTTTCACTTCGAAATCTTCCGGCTTCAGCTCTTTGATGTATTTCGGGTTGTTCGGATCGTAACTGGAGGTTACTTTGGTCAGTTCTCCGTGCAGGTGGATGATGTGTTTGCTTCCTGCCCGCTCGTGCAGGTTATCTACATTCTGGGTGACAACCGTCACGTCGAAGTATTGTTCCAGCTCCGCTACTATTTCATGGGCCCTGTTGGGTCGCACCGTGAGAAGCTTTTTGCGAAGCCCGTTGTAAAAGCGGGTTACCAGTTCCGGATTGGCCGCATACCCTTCCGGAGTAGCCACTTGTTCTACCGGATATTTGTCCCACAAACCTCCCGCGTCGCGAAAAGTACTGATTCCACTTTCGGCACTGATACCGGCACCGGATAAAACAACTAATTTTTTCATATACCTTTTTAATTTCAACTTTGTCCTTATGTCTTCTTTTTGGCCGCGACGGTCTCTTTGCGGCAAACGTCATGGCGGAAAAACAAGCATAAAAGGCAACACATTAGTTTTTGAATTACAAAATTAATAAAAAATAAATGGTTTGAAACTATTTATCTCAATAAAAAACTTACCTTTGCAGCGCTTTTGTAAAGACCTGAATCTGAAAGATTAAACAAAAGCGGTAAAATAACAGTTGTATGACTGTCTAACTATAGTAATTTGAATGAGCATGGATAAATTCAGTTATTCTATTGGCTTGGGAATAGGTCAGAACTTGTTGGGTATGGGTGCCCGTCATTTGAATGTGGAGGATTTCGCGCAGGCCATTAAAGATGTGTTGGAGGGAAATCCCACAGTCCTGTCACACACTGAAGCCCGGGGAATTGTGAATGAATATTTCGAGAAGCTGGAAGCCCGGGTGAATGCCGAGAATATGGAAAAAGGCAAAAGATTCCTGGAAGAAAACAAAGGAAAGGAAAATATCGTGACGCTTCCCAGCGGATTACAATATGAGGTGATAAAAGAGGGCAATGGCAAAAAACCGAAAGCTACCGATCGTGTGAAGTGCCATTATGAGGGCACGTTGATTGACGGGACCCTGTTCGACAGCTCGGTGAAACGTGGCGAGCCGGCTGTATTCGGGGTGAATCAGGTGATTGCCGGATGGGTGGAAGCCTTGCAGCTGATGAGTGAAGGCGCTAAATGGAGATTGTTTGTTCCATCGGACTTGGCTTATGGCGCCAATGGGGCCGGAGAGATGATTCCGCCTCACAGCACGCTGATTTTTGAAGTGGAATTGATTGAAGTTTTATAAAATATAATTTTAATTGCAAATGAAAAAGTTTAGTATTTTTATGATGATTGCTGCGGCTGCGGGAGTCGTATCTTGTACAGCCCAGTCTCCTAAGGCGGATTTGAAGACCGACTTGGATTCATTGTCTTATGCGTTGGGTATGACTCAGACTGACGGTCTGAGACCGTATTTGGTAAACAGGGTAGGAATGGATACTACCTATATGGCCGATTTCATTAGAGGTTTGAACGAAGGCGCTCAGGCTGGAGACAATAAGAAAAAAGCGGCTTACTATGCGGGTATTCAGATTGGCCAGCAAGTGGCTAACCAAATGCTGAAAGGCATTAACTATGAACTTTTCGGTCAGGATTCTACCAAGACGATTGATTTTGACAACTATTTGGCCGGTTTTATTGCCGGAACCTTGGAGAAAGGTGGCTTGATGGGCGCTACGGAAGCGCGGACTTATGCTAACGTCCATATGGAAGCTATGAAGGAAAAGATGCTGGAAGAGAAATATGCGGATAACAAGGCGGCCGGAGAAAAGTTCCTTGCTGAAAACAAGACAAAGGAGGGTGTGAAGACTACGCCGAGCGGTTTGCAGTACAAGGTGTTGGTAGAGGGGACAGGTGCCATACCTGCCGATTCGTCCAGAGTGCAGGTGAATTATACCGGAAAGTTGATTGACGGTACGAAGTTTGGCAGCTCGTATGACCGGAAAGACAAAGATGGCAAGTCTCAGCCGGCTACTTTTGGTGTAAAGCAGGTGATTAAGGGATGGACGGAAGCGCTTACCATGATGCCTGTCGGTTCAAAATGGGAAATTTATATTCCGCAGGATTTGGCTTACGGCTCAAAGGAAGCCGGAAAGATTAAACCTTTCTCTGCCTTGGTATTTGAAGTGGAACTGGTAGGAATAGAAGAGAAGAAGAAATAGTTCCGATTATCGGCTTGTTACAAATTCACGCGGCATGACGCAGATGAAATCTCTCGTTATTCTGCGTGAATTTGTGTTTTTCTGACATTTAGATAAAGAATACCGGACTTCTCTGTGCCTCTTTTTTATTTAAATAACCTTAACTTGCCAACACGGATTGTAGTTTTGCCCTAATTTAATGAACAAAAAATTAGGAAAAGATAAAATAATGCCTATCTTTGCCTGACAAAATGATAAAATTTAATCTAATATCATTCAGCAAATGGAAAAGATAGACAACTTAGACAAAAAGATTCTGGAGATTATCTCACAGAATGCACGTATTCCCTTTAAAGATGTAGCGGCAGAATGCGGAGTTTCCCGCGCGGCTATCCATCAGCGTGTCCAACGCCTTATCGATATGGGTGTGATTGTGGGTTCAGGGTATCATGTCAATCCGAAAAGTTTGGGTTACAGTACTTGTACGTATGTGGGGATTAAGCTTGAGAAGGGATCTATGTATAAAAATGCGGTGAAAGAACTGATGAAGATTCCTGAAATTATCGAATGTCACTTTACTACAGGCCCGTACACGATGCTTACTAAATTGTATGCGCGTGACAATGAGCATTTGATGGAGCTTTTGAACAGTAAAATGCAGGAAATTCCCGGTGTAACGGCTACCGAAACCTTGATTTCTCTGGAACAAAGTATAAAGAAAGAGATTCCTATCAGTAATAAATAAGGTATACGATGGATTTTTTCAACGGACTTTATTGCTCCGGACTGATTATCGGCATTTGTACCTTTTTGATTATCGGATTGTTTCATCCGGTAGTGGTGAAATGTGAATATTATTTCGGAACGGGATGCTGGTGGATTTTTTTGTTGTTGGGCATCATAGCCGCGGGTTGTTCCCTGTTGGTCAGTCATGTCCTGTGGTCGTCTTTATTGGGAGTATTCGCGTTCTCTTCCTTTTGGACTATCAAGGAACTTTTTGAACAGGAGGAACGCGTGCGTAAAGGCTGGTTCCCTAAGAATCCCAGGCGTACATATAAGTTTTGATGAGACATACTTATGTTGAGAAATTCCTATTTTGATATACAGAAAGGATATGAGGAGATAAATGACTCTTATCCCGGATATAAAAAACAGCCCGTCATTGGAGTGACTGCCAACTTCAGTGACGGGAATTCTTGTTTGGCCGACGGCTATTGTGCCTCTGTCCTGAAAGCGGGCGGGGTGCCGTTCATCATTCCTCCTTATGAAGAGAGGGACGCTTTGCTTAATACATTGGACCATTTGGATGGAATCCTTTTGACGGGTGGGGGAGACATCAATCCGCTGTTTATGGGGGAGGAGCCGGTGAATGAGCTTCATTCCATCAATTATCGCCGTGACAGGCAGGAGCTGCTGCTTACCCGTTTGGCGGCGGACAGGCAAATTCCGGTTCTGGGAATCTGCCGGGGCATTCAAATCATGATGGCGGCATTGGGCGGTACGCTTTATCAGGATATATATTCCCAGGTGGAAACCAAGTTGATAAAACATGACCAGGATTTGGACAGGAGCTTTCCTTCCCATACGGTTACCCTCGGGACCGATTCTCTCTTATACAAGATCTTCAAGTCAGAACGGTTCGTGGTTAACTCCTTTCACCACCAGGCTGTCAGGGAACCTGCTCCCGGTTTCCGGGTTTGCGCGCGGGCGGCGGATGGCATAGTGGAAGCGGTGGAATCTGTGGAATACAAATCCATGATAGGGGTACAGTGGCATCCCGAATGCATGATATTGCGGGGCGATGAAAGCATGTTGCCCCTTTTTTCGTGGCTTGTTCGTGAGGCGGAGTCATTTGCGGAAGCCAAGGCGTTGCATGAACGTGTCCTGACGTTGGATTCCCATTGTGATACGCCGATGTTTTTCGACCAGTCTATCCGGTTCCATACACGTGACCCGAAAATCCTGGTGGACCTTCATAAAATGCGGGAAGGCCGGTTGGACGCTACGGTTATGGTGGCTTATCTGAAGCAGCAGGAACGGACGGAAGATGCTTTGTTGGCTGCGACGGCCAAGGCGGATCGTTTGTTGAATGAGATAGAGGAGATGGTGTGTGCCAACTGCCCGTATGTGGATATAGCTTATACGCCGGGAGATTTGTTGAAGCTGAAAGGAGAAGGAAAGAAGGCTGTCATGCTGGGTATTGAGAACGGCTATGCCATAGGCCGGGATATAGGAAATGTGGAACGCTTTCGGCGTAGGGGAGTCGTGTATATGACGCTTTGCCATAATGGCGATAATGATATTTGCGATTCGGCCCGTGGTGAGAGTGAACACGGCGGGTTGAGCGATTTCGGCAGGGAGGTGGTAAGAGAGATGAACCGTACAGGAATGATTGTGGATTTGTCCCATGCCTCTGAAAAAACCTTTTATGATACCTTGGAAGAAAGTGCTGTTCCGGTTGTATGCTCTCATTCGTCTTGCAGGGCACTGTGTGATCATCCCCGTAATCTGACAGACGAACAGATGAAGGAGCTGGCTCGTCGGGGTGGAGTGATGCAGGTCTGTCTGTACGGTGGCTTTCTCAGGAAGGATGCCCCGGCGACGATTCTGGATGCGGTGGAGCATTTGAACCACATGGTCAACATGATGGGAATCGATCACGTGGGCATCGGTACGGACTTTGATGGAGATGGGGGCATTTGCGGATGTGCCTCCGCTTCCGAACTTATAAACTTTACCCGCCGTTTATTGTCCGAACGCTATTCGGAGTCGGATATTCGGAAAATCTGGGGCAGGAACTTCCTTCGTGTGATGGAAGAAGTACAGAAAAGGGGAGACGTGAGGTTTGCGGAAAGAGTATGACACAGGGGGATGCGATCCGGACATCGCCGGTCGGCGGGATACGGAAGCGAATGAATAAATAAAGGAGAATGGAGATGGAAATAAGATATCATATCGGTTTATGCGTGGCTGCGGTCACTTTGCTTTTGGGCTCATGCGGAAGCGGTAAAAGGGAGAATCAGGCGGAAGAGAAGGCCACCGTTGTGAAAGCTCCTGATTTTAACGCGGACAGTGCATATCTGTATGTAAAGCGGCAGGTTGATTTCGGCCCTCGGTTGTTGGATACGAAGGCTCATAAGGAGTGTGGCGACTTTTTGAGTGCCAAGTTGGCTTCCTTCGGGGCAAAGGTATATCAGCAGGAGTTTGATGCGACGGTTTATGACGGGACCACTTATAAAGCTCGTAATATTATCGGGGCTTTCAACCTGGAGGCACGGAAGAGGGTAATGCTTTGCTCCCATTGGGATAGCCGGCCGTGGGCGGACAATGATCCGGATGAAAAAAATCATCATGTTCCTGTTTTGGGAGCGAATGACGGGGCCAGTGGAGTCGGCGTGTTGTTGGAAATTGCCCGTCAGATACGGATGAAGGCACCGGAAATAGGCATAGATCTCATGTTTTTCGATGCGGAGGATTACGGGACTCCCCAGTTCCACGAAGGAGCACATGATGAAGATTCCTGGTGCTTGGGGTCTCAATACTGGTCGCGTCGTCCGCATGTTGCCCGTTACAATGCCCGTTTTGCCATTTTGCTGGATATGGTGGGTGGAAAGGACGCTGTTTTTTTGCAGGAGGGCTATTCGAGGGACTATGCCTCATCGGTAGTAAGGAAAATATGGAACAAAGCCCATGATATCGGTTGGGGGCGTTATTTTCCGAAGCGTGCCGGAGGGTATGTGACGGATGACCATGTGCCGGTAAACCGGATTGCGAAAATTCCGTGTGTGGATATCATTCCATGTGATGAGGGGTGCGAGCTTTCCAGTTTCGGGCCTTTCTGGCATACAGTAGGCGATAACATGGAGGTGATTGACAAGAATACGCTTCAGGCTGTGGGGCAGACCGTGATGGAAGTGATATACAATGAAAAATGAAAGGATAACGTATATATATAATATGTATGGCGACAATTAATGCATTGCAGGATGAAGTGATTGAAGAGTTCAGTGACTTTGATGATTGGATGGACAGATACCAGTTGCTCATTGATTTAGGGAATGGGCAGGAACCTTTAGATGAAAAGTATAAGACAGATCAGAATCTGATAGAAGGATGCCAAAGCCGTGTATGGTTGCAGGCTGATTTGGCGGAAGGGAAAGTGCATTTCCAGGCGGAGAGTGACGCGTTGATTGTGAAAGGGATTATAGCCTTGCTGATAAAGGTGCTTTCCGGCCATACTCCCGATGAGATCCTGAACGCGGACCTTTACTTTATCGAAAGGATCGGATTGAAAGAACATCTTTCGCCTACCCGCAGCAACGGCTTGCTGTCCATGGTGAAACAGATGCGTATGTATGCCTTGGCTTTCAAGGCGAAAGGACAGCATGCTTGAAGCCGTGGGGACTATTTCTCCGCCAATGTGAAATCGAGTTGCTTCTTTTCCAAGTTAGCGTGTGCCACCTGAATCCTTACCGGGTCGCCCAAGCTGTATCTCTTGTGGTGTCTGCGGCCAATCAGGCAATAGTTCTTCTCATCGAATTCGAAGTAGTCTTCACCCAAATCACGCGTCGGAACCATTCCCTCGCATTTGTTCTCATTGAGTTCTACGTAGATTCCCCATTCCGTGACACCACTGATTACTCCTTCGAATGTCTGACCGACATAGTCGGCCATAAATTCCACTTGTTTGTATTTGACACTGGCGCGTTCGGCGCTTGCCGCCGTTTGCTCCATGGCGGAACAGTGCTCGCAAAGATCCTCGTATTTGGCCTGTTGTACGGTTCTTCCGCCAGACAAATAGCGGGTGAGTAATCGGTGTACCATCATGTCGGGGTAACGTCGGATGGGAGAGGTGAAATGAGTGTAATAGTCGAAAGCCAGACCGTAATGGCCGATGTTGCAGGTGCTGTAGCGTGCTTTCTGCATGGCGCGCAGGGAGACCGTTTCAATCAGGTTTTGTTCTTTTTTGCCCTGAATGTCATCCAGCAGATGGTTAATGGATTTGGAAACCTCTGTTTTGGTACCTGTCGTACGCAGCTTATAACCGAACCGCGCGATGAAAGCTTTCAGGTTCTCCAGTTTGTCCGGGTCCGGCAAGTCATGGATGCGGTACGGGAATACCTTCGCTTTGGCGTTGTGTGCCACCTTGCCTATTTTCTCCGCCACGGTACGGTTTGCCAGCAGCATGAATTCTTCAATGAGCTTGTTGGCTTCTTTGGCTTCTTTGAAATAAACACTCAAAGGTTTGCCTTTTTCGTCTGTTTCAAACTTTACTTCGCAACGGTCGAAATTGATGGCGCCTGCCGCGAAACGTTTTTTTCTCAATATCTGTGCCATCCGGTTGAGGGTAAGGATTTCCTCGTTATATTCGCCCTTTCCGGTTTCAATGATTTCCTGCGCTTCTTCGTAGGCGAAGCGTCGGTTGCTCCTGATAATGGTATGGGCGATGCGTGCCTCTCTTACTTCCGCTTGCTCGTTCAGCGTGAAGATGACGGAGTAAGTCAGCTTTTCTTCATCGGGCCGCAGGGAGCAAATGAAGTCGCATAGCCTTTCGGGAAGCATCGGGACGGTACGGTCGACCAGATAGACGGAAGTGGCCCGTTTCTGTGCCTCCTTGTCGATAATGCCCCCTTCTTTTACGTAATGCGTCACATCGGCGATGTGTACGCCTACTTCCCACACTCCTTCCTTTAATTTCCGTATGGAAAGGGCGTCATCAAAGTCTTTGGCGTCTTTCGGGTCGATGGTGAACGTCACGACGTCTCGGAAATCTTCCCGTCCGGCCAGGTCTTCGTTGGTAAACCCGGCCGGAATTTTGTCGGCTGCCGTTTCCACATTTTTGGGATAGGTGTAAGGCAGGCCGTATTCAGCCAGAATGGCGTGCATTTCCGTTGTGTTCTCCCCCGCTTTTCCAAGGATGTCTATGACTTGTCCTATCGGATTTTTGGCGTCCTCGGGCCATTCGATTACCTTTACTACCGCCTTGTCCCCTGTTTTCCCGTTTTTCAGTTTCTCTTTCGGGATGAATATGTCGTTGGCCAATGCGCGGTTTTCGGTCAGCAGGAAAGCGTAATGCTTGTCCACTTTCAGCGTTCCCACAAAGGTGTCGTTCGCCCTTTCCAGTATCTCTATCACTTCTCCTTCCCGCACATGGCGTTTCCTTTTGGCGAAAAGGGCCAGCCGTACTTTGTCGTTGTTCATGGCGTGGGCGGAATTGCGTTCGGCCACCAGAACCGCTTCTCCGCCATCCTCAGGGATGAACGAATTCTTGCCGTTGTTTTTTCTCAGGAAGACCCCTGTCACGATTTGTCCGTGATCGTTGTATTTATAGTGTCCTTTTTCCGGTTCGCTCAGATAGCCGTCTTCTACCATATCGCTGAGGATATCCATGCAGAGCATTTTCAATGGATACGTGTCAAGGTGAAGCGTCGAAAAAATTTGCCTGGTTCCTAAGATACGGTTTGTTTTCTGTCGGAACAGGTCTGTAAGTTTTTCAACCAATATTTTTTTTGTCATGCGTTTGCCGCCTTTTTTACCCGGTTTACCCATAATGATATGTTTTTATATAATGATTGATGTTACAAAGAAAGCAAATTTATTGGATACTCCGGTACAATAAGTTCTTTTATTTCATGGGAAGTCGTATCTTTGCGCCAAATTATGTGACAAATGGAGCCGAAAGAAAGAGCCTGCGGTATATATAAGGTGACGGTTGCGGGCAGTATCGTTAATTTTTTATTGGTCGCGTTTAAGTTCCTTGCCGGAATCTTCGGGCATAGTGCCGCCATGGTGGCTGATGCCGTGCACTCGCTGTCCGATTTGATAACGGATGCCATTGTGGTGGTGTTTGTCTACATATCTAATCGTCCGGAAGATAAGGATTATGATTACGGTCATGGCAAATATGAGACTTTGGCTGCGGCGCTTGTCGGTGTCATCCTGCTGCTGGTCGGATTGGGGGTTCTCTGGGACGGAGCGGGCCGAATCCTGTTGGTGGCAAGAGGGGGTGTGCTGGAAAGTCCGGGTCTGATCGCTCTTTGGGCCGCGTTGTTTTCTATCGCGTCCAAGGAACTGGTCTTCCGCTATACCATATATAAAGGGCGCCGGCTCGGTTCACAGGCTGTTGTCGCGAATGCCTGGCATCATCGGAGCGATGCGCTTTCATCCGTTGGCACGGCCGCGGGCATAGGCGGAGCCATCCTGCTGGGCAAGTCCTGGACAGTGCTCGACCCGGTTGCGGCGGTCATCGTCAGCCTGTTTATTATCAAGATGGCGTTCCAGTCGCTTGTCCCTTGCATCGGGGAACTGCTGGAGAAATCCCTTCCCGAGGAAACGGAAAAAGAGATTGAGGGGATCGTCCTGTCTGTGGATGGAGTCAGCGAACCCCACCATTTGCGTACACGCCGCATCGGCAATCATTATGCCATAGAGATACATGTCCGGATGGATGGCCGCATCCCTCTTTTTCAGGCGCATCAGACGGCTACCGACATTGAGCGGAAGCTGAAGGGGCTGTATGGGGAGGACACCCATGTGGGAATTCATGTGGAACCGATGAAGTGAAAAAAGAAGTGTTTAAACGATGAAGATACTTGTAACAGGAGCCAGTGGTTTCATTGGCAGCTTTTTGGTGGAAGAGGGACTCCGCCGGGGAGATGAGGTTTGGGCGGGTGTACGCTCCGGCAGCTCGCGCCGCTACTTGCGGGATAGGCGCATACGGTTTGTGGAACTGGATTTCGCTCATCCGGAGATTTTGTCGGAACAGCTTGTTGCCTGGAAACAGGAATATGGCAGGTGGGATGCGGTGATTCATTGCGCCGGTGTAACCAAGTGCCCGCGTAAGGAGGAGTTCATGCGGGGCAACTATGTCTATACACGCCGTTTGGTAGAAACGCTCCAGGCATTGGAGATGGTTCCGGAACAATTCATATATATCAGCTCGCTGAGCGTGTTCGGCCCTGTCCGGGAGAAGGAATATACTCCGATAGAGGAAAAAGACACGCCGCTTCCCGATACGGCTTACGGGATGAGCAAACTGGAGTCGGAGCGCTATTTGCAAGGCCTCAGTCACTTCCCGTACGTCATCTTCCGGCCGACGGGAGTCTACGGACCGCGGGAGAAGGATTATTTTCTCATGGCGAAGTCCATTAGGCGGCATGTTGACTTTTCTGTTGGCTATAAGCGGCAGGACCTGACCTTCGTGTATGTGAAGGACCTGGTGAAAGCCGTGTATCTGGCGCTCGACAGGCAGGTGCTTCGCCGCGCATATTTCGTAAGCGACGGAAAGGTCTATGCGAGCCGCGCGTTCTCGGATCTCATACGGAAAGAGTTGGGCAATCCGTATGTTATTCACCTCAAATGTCCGCTGTTTGTCTTAAAAGTTGTATCTTTGCTGGCCGAGAAAGTGGCGGCTCTGTTCGGAAAGAGCTGCACGCTTAATGGAGACAAATATAAGATAATGAGACAACGCAATTGGCAGTGTGATATTTTCCCGCTCGTCAGTGAACTGGGGTATCGTCCGGATTACGATCTGGAGAGAGGCGTGAAAGAAATCATTGCATGGTATAGGAAAGAAAAATGGCTTTAGGACTACTTAAGAAGACAAGCGCGCGAAAGGGGCTGCTTGCGATTGAAAAAATAGGGTTGATCTACAACTTGATTACTACCTGCCTCATCGCTTTTCTTTTTCCGCGGATGAGCTGTCCCGGAGAGATGTTGCTTGGCCGGGCGGCCATTGTCGGGGGGATGGGGGCGCTGTATCTGATATATAGGGCCTATTCCTGCAAATTGACCTCTTTCCTGCGTACCGCTTTCCAGTTGGGATTGCTGGCCTATTGGTATCCGGACACGTACGAGTTCAACCGCCTCTTCCCCAATCTCGACCATCTGTTCGCTTCGTGGGAACAGGCGCTGTTCCATAGCCAGCCGGCCATCACTTTTGCCGAGCGTTTCTCTTCCGTATGGTTCAGTGAGGCGTTTAATCTGGGCTACTTTTCTTATTATCCCATGATTTTCAGCGTAGCCGTTTTTTATTTCCTTTTCCGCTATAAGGCTTTCGATAAGGCGGCCTTTATACTGGTGGCCTCCTTTTTCATCTATTACCTGATTTATATCTTTGTGCCGGTAGCCGGACCGCAATATTATTTCCCGGCCATCGGTGCCGAGGAAGTGGCGGCCGCGCGCTTTCCGGCGGTAGGCGACTACTTCAACCATCATACCGGGCTTCAGCCTTCTCCCGGGCAGGAGTGGGGACTGTTCTATCGCCTGGTCGACGCGTCGCAGCAGGCCGGGGAGCGTCCCACGGCCGCTTTCCCCAGTTCACACGTCGGCATTTCCACCATATTGCTCATTTTGGCCTATCAGGCCAAGAAGGCGCTTTTCCTCGTGTTGCTGCCTTTCTACGTGCTGCTGTGCTGCGCCACCGTCTACATTCAGGCGCACTATCTGATTGACGCCATGGCCGGCTTCGTTTCCGCTTTCCTTATCTACGGGATTTCCGTGTGGATGTACACCCGTTGGTTCGTTCCGGTGGATGAATGGAGGAAACCCTCTTTCTGAGAAGGAATGGAAACAAGCCTGGCTTTTGTCGTTTTTTAGATGAATTCTAGATCCGTGATAGGTCCGAAACCGCAATGTACCTGTATGGAAGGATATTTGGCTCCCTCTTCCAGAATGCCTCCGTTTGTGCTCAATTGCAGTACCACCACTTCGCCTGTTCCGTCAGGCATGTTGACGGCCACACCCAGGCAACGGTTGTAAGGAACGCCGTACTCTTCTGTTCCGACTTCATCCGAGTCATCGCTGAAGCTGTATCCTTCGCAGGCCATCTTCACTTTGACGATTTGGGCGGAAGGCTCTTCGTGCTGGTAGATTAATGTGTTTTTGCCTGTCGCCGCGTCCAGACGATAAACTTTATTGCCTGCCGCGTAGAACAGAATGTTGTTGAAGCTGTTGCCGGAGGTCATGGAAGTATGCTCGTTCACTCCGTCGGGTGTCGCGAACTCGTAGCGCGCTACCGAGGAGGGATCACCCGGTGAGGTCAGGCCACGGCCTTGGAAAACATAAACATAAGAGTTGCCGCCTTTGATGGTGTACGCGTATACCGTGTAACGCTGCCAGGGAGCGATGCCGCTTTTCCCGTAATGATAACCGCTGACCATGGCTACGATTTTCTCGTTGGGGTCGATGGAATTGGGATTAAAGGCATTGTTCTCGTTTGCGGGGAGTTTTTCTATGAGGCCGGCGTCTTTGGGTTCCACGTCATAAGTCAGTTCTCCGTACCAGGTGTCTTGGGCGTTTTGCATGGAAAGCGCCAGGAAGCGGTGGCCTGTTTCATCGTATCCCACACCGGCGTGCGGTGCCGCCGCGAATTTGGAGATGTAATAATCGCCGAGTGTGGCGGGATCTGAAGTCTTCAGGTAAAACACCGGACTGTATGCGGTATTGAAGAAGACCTTTCCTTTGCTCACCATCAGTGCTCCAGGGTCGCCTCCTCTGATAGGCGCTTTGCCCGGTTCGAAGAATTCTTCGAGCTGGTCGGGATGAAGGATGTCCGTCCATTTGTCGCGCATTTCAAAATTCTCGCCGGGATTGATCAGGCCGGACTCTTCCATGTTGGTGGTGGTGAGGTAGAACGTTGACTGGGCCGTGTATCTCCAGTAGCTTTCGTAGGTCTTGAATTGCCTGCATCCCAATTGTAGAGGCTTCCCGGTCAGGGATTCGCCTTTGTCCCGCGTGTAGGCGTCGGGCGTCACGCTCATTTCCTCTCCCAGGTACTCTATGGCGCCGATTTCCGCGTGTCCGTCCGTTTCGTGCAGCACCATCCATGCGAAAGTGTAAGGTTTGATGATTTCCAGTGTGGTAGGCCGCATGGTGACTGCGCCGGTCGATGTGTCCGTTATGTATAGCCGGAGGTAATAGGTATAAGCCAGATCCGGGTCATCCGGGTCTATATCGAAGGTGACGGATTCTGTGGTAGCCATCAGCGTGCCTTTGCCCATCGCGCTTTCTGTATTGACATACCATTCGTAGGCCAGATTTTTCTTGTATTCCTCCGAAACCTGAATGTCGGGAGTAATGGTGTAATGGAACGGTTGTTTTTCCTTTTTTACTCCGTATGATTTGTTCAGGCTGAACATCACTTCAGGGTATGCCTCACTGTAGGTGTAATTTCCTTTGTCTTCGTAGCAGGAGGTGATGAGTAAGCCTGCCCATCCCGCCAATATATACAATAGTTTGTTCATAATCTTCTTTCGTTTGTTTTAGGGTTAGGGAAATGTTACCGGTGTACCGTCCGCCTCTTTTACCGTGCTTTCGGGATGTTCCGTGTTATATGCCTCCAGGGCCTCTTTCAATGGCT
Source organism: uncultured Phocaeicola sp. (assembly GCA_947626525.1). Taxonomy (GTDB): domain Bacteria; phylum Bacteroidota; class Bacteroidia; order Bacteroidales; family Bacteroidaceae; genus Phocaeicola_A. The sequence goes on from CANQSM010000004.1 coordinate 68,223, forward strand.
GCATATACCTTTGGAAGCCGTAGGAGGCCGGGCCGTATACTGTGTAATAGGACGTGTTGCCGAAGCTTGCGCGTATCACGCCTTGCATGGCATACATCAGAAAACGGACTTTTTCTTCTCCGAAAGGTCCGAGCAGCGGAGCGAAGTAAGTGTCCCAGTCTTCTTCGGACTCAATGTACATCGAGTTCCATTTGAAGGTGTCCTGGATAGACAATGTGTAGTATTGCCTCTCTTTGGTTCCGGGCACCACGTCGCTGTTCTCGTAGTCAATGGCAATCCTGGCCCGGTATTCCTTGCCTGTCACGGCCGGGCGTTTGTAGACGAATGTGGCCAGGGCGGTGTATTCTCCCGCTTTGATTTCCACGCTCTCTTCCGGAACCGCCACTTCTGCCTGCGCGTACTCCTCTTCTTCCACAGGCAGCGCCTTGAATTTTACTTTCAGCGGGGTATCGCTCAGGTTCCCTTCCAATTGAATCTGAAGCGGAATTTCTCTTTCCTTCACTCCGTATATGCCTTTCGCGTAGAATGAGTCCACGAAATTGACGGATAGCGATAAGCCTGTGTAGCCTTCTCCCCAGTAGACCACCCCGTTGCTCACGGTCCGTTCCATGAAATTCACGCCCGGCGCGTCGGAAAAGGGTTGTATCTTCTCCTCGCTGCAGGCGGTGAGGATTGTGATGAATAGAAGTCCTGTCAAGTGAAAATATTTCTGTTTCATAATCGATTGTCTTGTTTTTTAGTTAATGTTTCCCAAGGTTATTTCGTCGTCAGGAATGCAGAAGCGGTAGTTCGCCTCGGTCAGCTCCTTTTCCAACGGGCAGAACTGGAATGTCTTGTATCCGTGGCGTTTGTAGAAATACCACAATTGCCCCTCCGCGTAGAATTCTTTGCGGTACTCTTTCTCGATGTTGTAAAGTTTCTCCTCGCTGTCGGCGAATTCCACGTCGTCCACTCCGCGGGAACCGCGTACGATGGAGATGTACCGGGCCGATTCCTTCAGGTTGTCGGTACATTCCGCCAGGATGTAGTACATCTCCGGCAGGCGGATGAGCGGCATGGTGTTGTTCAGGGCGTAGGAGAAATTGTTCTGCCTGTATTTCAGTGTGAAGCCGCCGTCCACCGAAAACTCGAATCCCGCTCCCTCTTTCACGCGCATGTCGTTGTTCCCGTCCACTTGGGTATCGAACAGCTCGTTGATGCGTGACTTGCCGTTGATATAGAAATTGCTCCAGTTGGACACCATGAAGTTGTTCTCCATTTCATATCCGAATGTCTCGCTGTCCATGCTCAACGAGAAGATCAGTTCGGTGGAGCCTAAATGGTCTGTCGAATTGTCCGTAATCAGGGCGAACATCTTGCCGCCGTTTTCCTTTTTCGCGTTGATCACCTCGCTGGCGTACGCCGCCGCGTTCGCTTTGTCGCCTATATACATGTACACGCGGGCCAGTTCGGCTTTCACGGCGTATTTGTTCATGCGTTTATAGCGGCGGCGCAGGAACGGTTCGGCCTTGCTGGTCTCGCTGTAAATCGGGAAGCTCAAATCCATCCCGTCGTTTTCCAGTAACTGTTCGGCTCTCTTCAGGCTGACAAGGATACTGTCCGCCACGTCCTTCGCGGGAAGCAGTTTGGCGTTGGAGCGGTCGAATACGGTACGGTAGGGAATGCTGGGGGACGAGGGATTGTCTTTGTAGACGGGCCCCCACATGCGGAGCAGGTCGAAGTAAAGGAATGACCGCAGTCCCAAGGCCTCTCCTTTGATGAGGTCGCGATAACCCTTCGTGACAATCGCGTCGCCGTTGGTCTCGATTCTTGAGAGCAGGTTGTTCAGATTGGCTATCGTGTTGTAGGCCTCTGACCAGATTGTATTGGTGAACCGTACGGTGTTGTCCGAACTTTGTTCGAACTCATACCAGGTGGGGAGCGAGAAATCCTCTGTTTCGCCCCTTACCACTACGGAATAGCGTTGCGCCAGAAAGTCGATGTAGCCGTAGGTGAGGTTCTGGCCATAGAGATTGTTGCGGCTCATTTCGATGTATATGCCCGTAAGAGCCTCCTTAAAGCCCTGTTCGTTCTTGAAAAGATCCCCTTCCTCCACATTGGTTTTGGGCTTTACGTCCAGCCAGTCGCCGCAGGAGGAGAGTGCCATGGCGCCTGACAGTAAGATATAGGTAAGTTTGTTCATAGTCTTTCTGTTTTAAAACGTTAAGTTAAGTGACATGGAGATTTGGCGCGACATTGGATATTCGATGCCGCGTTCCACTTTTACCGAGGTCAGCCGGAAGAGGTCTTCCAGATAAAGCCCTACCGAGGCGCTGCTCAGCCCGAGACGCTTGATGAACGGACAGTAGCGGCGTTCGAAGCGGTATTGCACGTTGATGGTGTTCATCACCAGCTGGTCGTCGTCCATCAGGAAACGGGTGCTGGCTTTGGTTTCGGAACCGTTGACCGAAGGGGAGACGGATTTGAACAAGGCGGCGTCGCCTGGGTTCATCCATCGCTCGGTGAAGGCGCGTTTGTCCACGTTGTAGTGCAAATCGGCGTTCTCCACCTTGTCAACCAACGTTTTGTTATAGATTTGTCCGCCAAACTGGTAGCGTGCCGCCAGGCTGACACTGAGCCCTTTCCAGTTGAGGTTGGCGCTGAGGGTTCCGGTCAGGTCCGGTTCCGTGTCACCTACCGGCACACGGTCGACGGCGTTCCATACACTGGTGCGTTCGCCGTTGTGCGTCAGATACACTTCACGTCCTGTGATGGGGTCGATGCCCAGGGAGCGGACCGCCCAAATCATGGATTGCGAGTAGCCTTCCTCGTAGACCGGGAGGGGACGCGACAGTTTGTTGGGGTTGTTGGGGTCTTCTTTCATCTGCTCCTGGTTGCGGGCGCGCAGCGCGTTCGAGATTTTCTCGATTCTGTTTTTATTGTGGCTTCCGTTTATGACGAAGTTGAAATTGAGCTGCTGCTGTACGTTATTGTAGGGCATGACGCGGACGGTGAACTCATATCCTTTGTTGGAGATGTTTCCGATGTTGTCTTTGATCGTGTTGAAACCCATGGACGGAGGCAAGGAGAAGTCGAGGATGGTATTTTTGGTGTATTTGTAATAATACTCGAAACGTCCGCTTAATATCCGGTTGAACATGTTGAAGTCGATGCCGAAGTTGTAGGCGTCGGTCGTTTGCCATTTCAAGTCGGGGTTGCCCATGCCGTACAATACGGCTCCTACCACATCGGAACTGTCGTAGATGCGCATGGAGTTGGCGTAGGTGTACATCTGCAGGGCCTCGTAGGTGGAGATGCCTTGCGTGCCGGTGATGCCATAGGTCGCCCTGAAGACCAGTTCGTCAAACAAGCGCAGCTTCTTGATGAACTTTTCCTTGTCGGCGTTCCATCGGATTCCGGCTGACCAGAAAGGTGCGTAGCGGTTGTCTTTGCCGAATTCGGAAGAGGCGTCCAGACGGCCGTTTAAATCAGCGGCGTAGCGCTGGTCGTAAGTGTAGCTCAATGTGGCTACACCGCCGAACGCGCGCGTGGTGCTCTCGTCCCCTTCGCTGTTCCGGACTTTGGCTCCCAGGAAAACCTCGTCCATGTTGTCATTGGGGAAACCGGTGGCGTATGCTCCCGCGCTGTGGTAGCTCTTTTCTTTTATATTGTAGCGCGCGTATGCCGAGAAAAGATGCCTGTTGCCGAATACCTTGTTATAACTTGCGGTGAAGGCCAGGTCGTAATCCAGGTTGGTGCTGTGGTTCCAGTCGTATGAGCCTTGGTCTTCGATATTGCTTATATTCAGGAACGATGTATGGTTGGCGGATTTGAACTGGTCGGTGTCGGAACTGGTCTTGGACAAGGTCAGGTCCATGGCCAGCCGCAGGTTGGGAACAGGAGTATATTCGGCGCGGAACGCGTCGCGTACTTCAAACGCGACATTCCGGTCGAACGTATTATATAAGGAGTTATACATGGGGTTGCCTACATTGGCGCCGGATGTCTGGTAATAATTGTCTTCTGTGGTGACGGCGCGTTCCAGGTATTGGCTGATTTGCCCGTTTTCGTCATAAATGCGGTAATATGGATTCAGCCTCGCGTATTCTTTGAAACTTCCGTAAGGGGATGTCCGGTCCGACTTTGTGTAGTCTACATACAGGACATTGCTGATCAGCAGTCCTTTGTAGCGGTAACGGATATCCAGACTGGCGCTCCTTCCATATATTCCGGTCTCTTTCATCACGCCGGGCGCCTGGTTGATTCCCGCGTAGAGCTTGTAACGCAGCGTTTCGTCCCCGCCTTCCAGGTTGATGCCGTGACGGTGGGCGAAAACGGTTTGCAGGGGTTGTGAAAGCCAGTATGTGTTGACTCCTCTCATCACTTCCAGATACTTGTTGCGGTATGAGTTGGATTTGTTTACGACGTTCTCGAGCGATCCGCTTAGGTCATCGTAATAACCCGCCCTTCTTTCCAGTTCCAGCTTGTCTGCCGCTTCCAGCAGGTCATAGTCTGTCAGGTCTGGGTATTCCAGTTTGTAGTTCCCGTTGTACGTTACGCGCAGCCTGCCGGCTTTCGGCGCTTTGGTCTCCACCACTACTACGCCGTTGGAGGCCTGCGAGCCGTAAAGCACCATGGCGGCGGCGTCTTTCAACAAGGTGACGCTGGCAATCTGTTCCGGGTCCATGTCGATGATTTTGGTGACACTTACTCCTATGATGCCGTCCAGTACGAATAAGGGTTGGTTGGGCCGTGTATCGATGTCCCCTCGCATGAATACGGTTTCGTCCGTGCTGTAGTCTCCCATGCTCGACTGGCCGCGCATGTTGAAGTCCGGCATGGCGCTTGGGTTGGAGCCCGCCATCATATTGTTGCCCATCCGGAATCCCGGGTCCAATAGTTCTATGGCTTTCAACACGTTTCCCGAGGCCATTTTCCGGATATCGTCTCCGGACATGGTGTTGGCCGATCCGGTAAATCCCTCTTTTTTACGCTCATACATACCGGTTACCACCACTTCCTCTATTTGTTGGGCGTTTTCTTTCAGGACGATTCTCATCTTTCCTCCTTTATAGGGAACGACCTGGGTCTGCATTCCTACAAAGGAGAAGGTGAGGGTTTTGACTTGTTTGCCGTCGGCGATGTTTAAGGTAAAATTACCGTCTCCGTCGGTCGTCGTTCCGTTGATGCTCTTGTCGTTGGTGACAATGGACACACCCGGAAGCGGCAGGCCGGACGGGTCGACTACGGTTCCGGTTATTTGTGTCTTTTGGGCAAGGGTTATCCCTGCGGACAATAAGGATAGGATGAGGGTGAAGAACGTTCGCCGGGCCAAGCAGCCTCTTGGACGAACTTTGTGCTTCGGTTGGTTTAAACACATGTCTCTTTTCTCCATTCGTTTAAAATTTAGGTGTTAGTAAATAATATTGGTAGAGATGGGGTTGATGAAGTACCGTATGTACTTAGGGATATTCAGAATTTAGTCAACTAATTATTTGCCAATATGATAGATATTTTGTAACTTTACAAAGAACCC
>CANQSM010000005.1 GCA_947626525.1 uncultured Phocaeicola sp.
GTTTTCTGGCATTTATAGGAGTCTCGCAAGATTCTGCAGCCGTCATCTGCAGCCTTTAACTGAATATCCCTAATTACTGTTATACCATCTTCGATTTCTAACCTGCTAAACGAGGCGTATTGGCCTTGTAAAGCTATCGCCACTTTATCGTCGTATTCTACAGGGGTGAACGTCAGTATCACTTGTTTCGTCTTGGCTATTTCGCAAAGTGTATTGATAAAATTCAGTCGGTTGTCCTGATCTACTCGGCCAATAGGTGTGTCGATAAATAATAGAGAGTCGTGCATTGATACCTTCTGCAAGGCAAGTGTAAACGATAGGGCTAGCAGAGCTCGTTCCGCAGCACTACAAGAACCAAGTGTCTGCGAACCATATTTGTCTAGCAGACGAAAAGTGTAATCCTCCAGGATTTCTACCTTAGAGAAAGCATCTTTCTTCCATAACAGTCGAGTGAATGTGTCAAATGTCTCTTGTTCCATTTCCCGACGGCTCTCTTCTAGCAAGTCAAGACGTGTTTCTTTTAAAATGTTTCGGCATTTCTTACAATAGTCTGCCTGCTTATTTATTTTTTCGAGTTGCTGATTCTTTTCGATGAGCGATTTCAGTAGTTTAGATTGATTATATAGCTGATTGTCGAGTACTTTTTTATGTTCCTCTTCAACACCTTTCTTAGCAACTATATCGTCACGTTTCTGGCGATATTCTTTCTTATTCTCAATAGCCTTAGTTATAGCTTCCGTATTGGGGATATTCATCAAATAGATATTCAGTTGCTTCTCCTCTTCAAGGTATTCAGTATATTGCTTGCGAAGTGCTTTCTCTTCCTCCATAAGAGTGGTACGACGTTCCTGATAATGTGACAATTTATCAATATACTGACGTAATACCACAACCGATTTATTCAACAAAGCAGATGTCTCTGATGACACTTCAAGTTCTTTTCTCAGATCTTTAATAAAACTATAAGAATGGGCACTTAAATCTTGGTCACATATCAGGCAATGTTTATGTTCTTCAATCGCCTTAAGCAGAAATTTATCTATGCGAGGTGGCAACTTACCGTGCTTGTCTTGTTCCTTTATATATGTATATAGATTTTTGATGGCAGGATATAGGGCAAAATACTGAACATATTCACGGACAAACGCCATAAGTTCTGCTTTCTTCTTTGCAATATCACTTTTCAATGAGTCTATCAAGTCATCAATTTCTTTTAACCTTGCTGTTTTCTCTGAAACATGAATATGCCCGCTAATTATATTATCAAGTATTGCAATCTCATCATCGCAATTATGGATTTGCCTTGTTAGGGTATTGATAGAATCTACGGTAGCATCAATGGCCTCCTGTGTTTTATCCAACTCTTTCTGTGCAACAGAAATATCCTTAACAGAAGAATTAGCTATCTGAGGATTTAATACTCCAATCAAATAATTGTTAAAAGCAGCTTCTGCTTTCTCAATTATTTTTGCCTGTGTAAGTTCTTCTATGCCGTTCTTTATATTCTCAAACTGCCCCGCTTTGAAATAGCTTTCAAGATGTTCTCCGTCGAAGAATATATATTCATGTATTTCCTCTGGGACATTCTTCTTCACAAATGACAATGTTTCTTCTTCTGCATCTATTGAATTCCATTCTCCATCAACTAAATGCATGATCGAGAAATCTGTATTTACAAGAATAACAGCTTCTTTTGTTACATTGAACTTACCTACCCTCTGGAATAGGATTTTCTCAGAAGCATCATCCGATGAGAAAAGGATTCGTACGGCTGCATCACCAATCATACTTCCACCTTCTGGAAGATGCATACGCAGTTCATGAACCTTTTGGTTGTTTAATATGGCAAGTGCAGTATTTTTATCTCCCAAATGCATTTCCTTGTCGTAAAGGCACCAAGTGATTGCATTGAGCACATTCGTCTTACCTACGCCATTGTTGGCAAAGATAATATGCAAGTCATTTTCTCCATAGGAATGAGGGAACTTGAATAACAGATTGCGATACTGACGAAAATTCTGAATTTCAATACTTTCTATTCTCATAGCATTATATAGATTTCATTATTTTGTCAATAATTCGTTTACCTTGACGACCTTCTTCTATACCAGAAAGTACGCTCTTGATGTTCTTCTGCATAGCGATATCAGACTTCGTCTTATCTGCTATCTTCACTAGGATCTTTTTGTTAATGGCCATATTAATCTAATGAATTTATTATTGTTAACGCATCTATTGAATTGATTGCATTTGCCGCAATCTCTTTGAGACGTATTTGTTCTTTCGCTCTTATTTTACGTTCAAATTCAACATAATCATCGCCCACAGAATGTATCGTATCAACGCAAATATCGTATAGTTCTGCCGAATGTTTGTTAGGACTCTGGCGGATAATACGACCTATTCGCTGAACATATTCACGTGGATTCGTACTGGATGCCATCAATATTCCCACATCTGCCGTTGGAATGTCTATGCCCTCATCCATACACTTGATAGCAACAATTACCTGATAGTCTCTGGATTTGAACTTTGATATGATATGCTCCCGTTCAGACTTATTTCCAAAGCGTTTCTCTACTTTGGTTCCTTCTTTCTCGGTCAACTTATGAAAAATGATTTCCCTTGACGCAAGGATATTAAGCACCTCCATTATTTGTTGGGGAGAGACAAATATGATTAAATTTTCTATTCTACCTTTTGCTTGTAACTCATCAAGAATTATCTCTAATTGATTATATTTTGCGGAGGCATTCCTGATGATGTTTGCCCTTTTCTCAATCAGTCGCTCTAATGTTAGAGCAGCATCTGGGTTGTTATCTTTCAGGTTCCACAATTTGCTAATCTTCGCTGAAATATTCTTGTATTCTTCTGTTTCATCTTCATCAAGCGAGACCTTGGAAATGAGATAATGGTAATTGACAAGGAAATGTTTACCTGTCATCGGGTTGTATTCCGTTAATGCATCTTTGATGGTAAACTCGAAATTCGCATTTCTATAGAAAGCTACAAGTTTGGCAGTACCTACATCGTCAAACCAACGGCTTGGAGTAGCGCTAAGTCCGATTCTGTATTTGTAACAAGGTAACAATGCATGTTGGAATTTATGCGCTCCCAGCCAATGAGTCTCATCACCTACGAACAAAACATCTGTACCAATTTGAAGATTCTGCTGAATAGCGTTCGTGAACTTATCAGATGAAGCGGTATTGTGTGTTGTATATAAGCAGATATGATCAGCCATACCCGTCCCATTCTTTAACAGTAATTTAACCAGCAATCTATCCCATTGAGGCACAGAACCATCAATAATAACACTTTCATCAAAAGTAAGTTTCTGAGCATCCACTTCATCTTTCCATTGTTTAGAAAGCGTATTTTGCGGAGTGGTTATAATTGTAATAAGCCGTTTCCTTGTTTGATTCAGATATTTAATACCAGCAATGGCTGTTCTGGTCTTTCCAGTACCAGTTGCCATCTCAAAGAGCAGTTTATAATTATTCGCCTTCCATTTATTTAATGCATCTGCCTGATAGAAAAATAATTTCTTGTCGCTCCTAAAGTCAAATTCCCTTAAACGGATAGTACGATATTTCTTTAAAGAGATACTCTCCTTATCGAAGTCAGAGGAATAGTGGATAATATTTGACTTTATGGCTGACGGGAGATTATAGACTTTTACGTTCTTTCGCTCGCCATTCCATATCTCATTGAATCGTTTTCTATCTCTCTCAAAATACTCACGTGCATCCGTCCACTCCTTGAACACCTTAAATTCTTCATCATTATTGACCCATGCTGAAGCGGTTTCGTTAATAGAACCACTAAACGACATTTCATTTCCTTCTGTATCCTTTAGTATTCCGACCTTCTGATGGAACAGTCCTTTCTCGGATATAGTTTCATTGTCACAGATGCTACCATCATCATTAAAGACAATAGCTAATTTCATTTCAAGTAAGCCTGATGCGAGCATCCAACCAAGTGCCTTTACGTGGTTTCTCTCAAATTCATTTTCAAGATTATCCAAATCAATTCCAAAATCGGATATTGTAAGAGAGGAATCGTCTGCGACTATCTTCTTGACAATATCAATATCTTCTCCATTCAGCCTTGGACTCGTAATAAGTCTCATCCTACCACCATTAACAATAAAGTCGGCTATACCACGAGCAGCCACAGCTAAGGATGTGGATGAAAAGAATCCTGTAATCCTGTCATATCGCATCGCAGCACCAAGGACAGGCACATAATAATCTTCTATTATATCATCTACGCCAGATTCATAACATGGTTTAATATGTAAATCCCTAAAGCTCATAGTCTATAGATTCCTTTATTGTATGAATGATAGTATTAACATTAGAACGTCTTCTTACCTGAGTGGTATGAGACAATATGCTAAGTATTTCATCACGAACTTTATCCGTGGCTCCAGCCATAAAATAGTTCTGAATGAAAGGTATATACAAACATAATTTTGGAAGAATGTTCCTTCTATCTGCTTCACTCAGTTTGACAAAGCAACTACCAAAAGCATTAGCATTTCCATGACACTTTTCAAATCTGCAAAGTCCCAACTGTGCAGCTGTTTTCATGTGGTTCTCACCATATTTCTTATCGGCAACATCCTTACGTTTTTCGGCTCGTAGCATATAACCCATCTTTGAGTAATCAACATCTTTTAACCCACAATTTTGAAGCACATACGGTACAGTATAATATACATCTCTGAAATCACTAAACTGCGATATATCCTTCTTGTCGATTTTCGCTGGCTCAAAGCCTTCTTTAATAATTTTCAATATCTCGCTACATTTGTGTTTTTTTAGAACCGCTAACAGCAATTCACTTTTCCTTTCATCCTCCAAAAGACTGACATCTTTATGTGTATAGAATGCCTTCAATAAGGCTTGCTCGTATACACTGTTGCCGATTAAGTTATCCCAAAACTCGCTGTTAAGGGTAAATTTTACTCCTCCCAGTGTTATCTCTGTATCACGATACCATAAGTTAGAATCTATCATCTGCTTAAACGACATATTAAAAAAAGATAAAAACAAATCTTTATGTTCCTTGAATTGATTCAGGAAATCTACAACAGTTTTCAGAGGGGTGGAAATTCCAATTTCATCATAATATCCGTTATTATAGTCTTCTAAGAACTCCTCATAAGTTTTAAGTTTTGACGGTTCACGGCCAAGAGTATGTTCTTCCCAAAAAGTCTGATTTTTATAACAGAACTGCCAGAACGACAAGTTACGGAAAAAACCAGGTTGGTTACACCATCTAGCTATCTGCACATAAATGTTAGATAGAGGTGCTTTCTTGTAATCCTCATGGCGCATGATATACGGAAGACATCCATATCTCATCAGCACACAGATACGCATAAAGATTTCAGCCACATCCAATTGAAACTTCTTGTAGTCTTTCATAGACTGTCGGAAACCACAAAATAAGTAGAACTTGGTTTCTTTCTTGGGACAATAGTACTTCCATATTTTAAGTGCTTTTACAATGACCTTGCGGTCTGACCAATTGTCAAAAGCAAAGATGAAATCTCCATGATAATTGGCGCTGGCCAATTTCCTTGCTATATCTTCTCCACGTTTATGTTGAGCTATCAATCGTTCGTCAAGTCCCTGTCTAAATTGAAAAGGACGTTTCGTTGCTATCAATTCGTCGAGCAAAGACTCCCAGTTGGGTGATGCTAAAAAATTATCATCCCAGAGATAAATATATGGACGCTTCAGTTTCCCAGTTTTCTCGTCAATCTCGTTATCAAGAAAATCACTGAGTTTAGAATAAGGCATAACCTTGCGTTCCAACTTGTTAACGCAAAATGGGCAGCGACGGAAGCAACCTCGTGTTAGGAAACCAATGGAGTATTCTTTGTAATCCTTGTAATATACATCCGATGCCTTCACGTTCTCCATTGCACTGATGAAATCATCATACAGATGATAGTCAGGCATCTGTATCTGCATGTCTATTCCGTAATTACCCGACTTATTCTTCAAAGTATTCAAGAAAGCATCCTTCTCCAACTTGAGCATATCTTCTTCACGTTTCTCTGCAAAGCCTTCCTCTTCAGAAAGATTTGCGTAAGTGCCTGTTCCACCCATGCGAACACGCTTTGATAATTTTTTATCATTGAGGAGGGTAGTTAGTACAAGTGGAGGATTATCAATGGTGAAAGTAAAGACACAAGAAACATAGAAATAGTTATACTTCTGTAGCTCCTCAAAGTTACTTTCATTTGTAATTAATTCATAGCAATTGGCATCATCGGTATAGCCCCGCACATAGCCATTATCTCTAAAATATCCAGCGATCTTTAATAGCGCAAGATTAGGGTGCCGCGTTCCATTACAAAGCAGGTCGGCATCCACAAGCCCTATCTTAATCTTTCGTCTCGTCATATTTCTTGGTAAGTCATGTTATGCAGCGTCAAAAATAACATTGCACATGTCTATATCAAATAAACAAAATTGTAGATTCTTATCTACGAACATCAACTAATCTCTATCCTTCTCTGCCAACCACTTGTTAATCAAGTTTCGTTCTACAAGGGCTACTTTGATTCTATTTAATTTTGCCATTATATTGTTATTTCTTCTTATTATTCTATGTTTTCGTCTATTGTATGCAAAATAAATGAAATAATGTGAGAATAGCCCACAAACTTTCAAAAAAAAGAAAGTTATGGGCTATATATTCGCGATTCTGTCATTTATTTGAGGTTTCATAAATTTTCTTTTTTCTCTTCTCTCTCACCCTTTCCTATCCCAGCATCTTTTTAGCTAACACACTTTCTCCAGCAGGAAAATAGAGAGGAAAAACTTTATATAGGAAAGTTACTAGTCTTATCAGAACTTTCATGAGCCAAAATTCCCATATTCCTAAGGTTCTTGATATTTTTTCTATAGCACGTTTAGTTACGCCAATCTTGTTAGCAGCTGTGATTGTGTGAACACATCCGCAATAACGGGGTTACGGCGCATGGACGGCACTTTGTATATGTCTCGGTCTTGGATTTGTGTACCGTCAAGTATCGCACTGGGTGATACCAATCCTTCGAAGATGGCACGGTCGGAATAGTCAGGAAGGTTGCAGTACCTGCCAACCTATATGAATCGCCATGGTTATGGAGGTGTTTTGTCTGTTTCTTGTATCTCCGTTCACCGTCCAGCGAACGCTGGACGGTCCATGCAGATAGGTGCATCGGCTTTCGCAGCTATCTAACTTCACCGTCCAGCGGTCCGCTGGACGGTGAACGGTGCTTACTGTTATGACTATTGAACTTTGTACTATAGAAAAAATTAAATACCTTTGCCCATGGATAATGACTAACTGACAAAAAGATGAAAGTAACCTTAGTAAATGGCAGCCCTCACAAACAGGGATGTACTTATACCGCATTGACAGAGATTGCAGAAACGCTGCAAAAAGAAGGAATAGAAACAGAATTGTTCTGGTTAGGGAACAAGCCCATTTCGGGATGTTTAGGATGTCAGAAATGCTTGAGCACCGGCAAATGTTTTATGCATGACGCTGTCAACGATTTTTTGGAAAAAGCAAAAGAAAGTGACGCTTTTATTTTCGGCTCACCCGTTCATTTTGCATCGGCTTCCGGCACCATCACCTCTTTTATGGACAGGGCATTTTACGGACGCGGTTCCCTATTTGCCAACAAACCGGCAGCCTCTGTAGTAAGTTGCAGAAGAGGAGGCGCCACCGCAACTTTTGACCAACTCAACAAATACTTTACCATCAGCAACATGCCTATTGTATCCTCACAATATTGGAATATGGTACACGGAAACACACCCGAGGAGGTGCGACAGGATGCAGAAGGATTGCAGACAATGCGCACATTAGCGCGCAATATGGCATGGTTGCTGAAATGCATTGATGCCGGAAAACAGGCAGGCATTCCCTACCCGCAAAACGAGAAGAAAATAGCCACCAATTTTATCCGATAAGAATAAAGCTGCCTCAAACAAGAAACGGGATAACAAAAAGAAACGTTTATCGTCTGGCCCGGAAAAAGGCTGTAATCAGCTTGGAAGCCTCATCCGCCAAGACACCCTTTACCACTACGGTCTTGGGATGGAGAGCTTGTGGCGCATAACATTGATATCCTCGTTTAGCATCATCCGCCCCATATACCAAACGTCCCAATTGCGCCCACGAAATGGCTCCGGCACACATGACACAAGGCTCAACGGTCACATACAAAGTACATTCATCCAAGTACTTGCCTCCTAAAGCATTCGCTGCCGCCGTAATAGCCTGCATCTCCGCATGAGCCGTCACATCATTCAATGTTTCCGTCAAATTATATGCCCGGGCTATGATGCGATCCTTACACACCACCACCGCGCCAACCGGTACCTCCCCCTTGTCACGAGCTTTTTCAGCTTCCAGCAAGGCCTGTTTCATATAAAATCGGTCATCAGCCATCAACGTCGCATATCATGTTCATTAAATAATGTAGGATAATCCTCTTCCATGGTCCTGTAAATGAAAGAAAGCACCGTTTCGCGTACCCAACGTCCTTTATTGGTTATTTTGTATTTAGCCAAGTAACGCTCCACAATTTCCACCTCTTCATCACTCATCAGACAGACCATCCGCTGCCTGCGTCTTGGTTCTGAAGAGGGCACTTTCACCCGTTTTTTTACTTCTTTACTCATATTTCATCGCAAAATTAATGTTAGTTATTGAAAAACAAAGAATAAAAAGAAGTAAATTTGCAAAAACGTAAAGCAACAACCGACATGGCCAAACACAACATTCTTGGAAAGGCAGGCGAAGACCATGCCGTTGCCTATCTCAGACAAGAAGGGTACACCATCCGCCATTGCAACTGGCGATGTGGCAAAAAAGAACTGGACATTGTAGCTCAACAGGGCAACGAACTGATAGTAGTGGAAGTAAAGACCAGAAGCTCTTCCGAATTCGGAAATCCGGAAGAAGCCATAACAGACCGCAAGATACGAAACATCGTATCTTCCACGGACGCCTATCTAAGAAAGTTTTGTCTGGATTTACCTGTACGATTCGATGTCATAACCCTTATAGGCAGTGAGGAACATTTTACAATAGAACACATCCGTGAAGCCTTTTTCCCTCCAGTCTGGTAAAGTTACGCCATCAACCATTTAGAACCTGAATATAAAACATAGGAATAAATATGAATATTGAAGCAATCAGAGAATATTGCCTGGAGAAAAAAGCGGCTACCGAATGCTTTCCATTCGATGAAGTCACATTGGTATTTAAAGTTATGGGAAAGATGTTTGCTTGCATTCCTCTGGACAATCCCATACTGATAGTTGTCAAATGTGACCCTGATTATGCCTTGGAACTGCGCGAACAGCATCCGGGCATCGAAGGAGCGTTTCATTTTAACAAAAAGTACTGGAATCAGATTTCCCTGCTTGGTGACATAGACGACCGGCTTATCCGGCATTTAATAGACCATTCCTATGAAGAAGTGATAAAGAAGTTCACCCGTAAAATGCGTACAGAATATGAAAACTTTTGAAAATTATGAATTTATCCACGTAAAGGAAGTAGATTCAACCAACAATTACGTAAGAAGTATGGCTAATTCTTTTCCCGAAAAAGAATTTGTAGTGGTTACTGCCGATTTCCAGACATCCGGACGCGGACAACGCGGCAATTCCTGGGAATCTGAAAAAAAGAAGAATCTATTATTTAGTATATTATGCCACCCGACTTTCCTTGAAGCCAACCGGCAATTCACTCTTTCCCAGGTTATTTCTTTAAGTATTAAAGAAGAGTTAGAGCATCATGCAAAAAAAATCAGCATTAAATGGCCAAACGATATCTACTGGAGAGAGAAAAAAATCGGCGGCATACTCATAGAAAACGATCTCGAGGGAAAACATATCGCATCCAGCATCATAGGCGTAGGAATCAACCTGAACCAACTTGAATTTACAAGCGATGCCCCTAATCCGGTTTCGTTGCTGCAAGCAACCGGACAGTCCAAAGACGCTGACGCCATTTTACGAAAGATACTCGAACGTTTCGAATATTATTATCGCCAACTGGAAGAAAGACAAACCAATCAGATAGCAGAATTATATAAAAAGTCATTGCTCAGGAAACGAGGATATTACATGTTCCAGGATAAAGACGGACTGTTCGGAGCCCGCATTCATCATATAGAACCGGACGGGCACATTGTGTTATTGGATACAGAAAAGAATCTGAGAAAATATTCCTTTAAAGAGGTACATTACATTTTTGAGCAACCGAAGGCCAATTGACATGCCAGACACCGCCAACCTGCAAAAGGGACAAGCCGTATTGAAAGAAAATCTTTGATGAAAAAACAGATAAACAGACAGATATTACAGATTGCCATCCCATCCATCGTTTCCAACATCACCGTACCCCTATTGGGATTAGTTGATGTCACCATCACCGGCCATCTGGGATCAGCCTCCTACATCGGCTCCATAGCCGTAGGAGGCATGTTATTCAATATCATTTACTGGATATTCGGTTTCCTGCGTATGGGAACCAGTGGCATGACCTCACAGGCATATGGCCGGAACGACCAGAACGAAATCACCCGGTTGTTAGTCCGTTCCGTAGGAGCAGGACTGCTTATCGCCCTATCCCTGCTTATTCTGCAATATCCCATACAGGCCATCGCTTTTACCTTTATACAAGCCACACAAGAAGTAGAACGATTTTCACGGTTATATTTCCGTATTTGCATTTGGGGAGCTCCTGCCGTACTCGGAT
Source organism: uncultured Phocaeicola sp. (assembly GCA_947626525.1). Taxonomy (GTDB): domain Bacteria; phylum Bacteroidota; class Bacteroidia; order Bacteroidales; family Bacteroidaceae; genus Phocaeicola_A. Next base: position 10,792 of record CANQSM010000005.1, read on the forward strand.
TATATAGTTTTTCCGGATGGTTTATCGGCATGCAAAACTCCAAGATTCCAATGTTTGTAGCCATTACCCAGAACATTGTCAACATTGTGGTCAGCCTTTTGCTTGTCTTTGTTCTAAAAATGAAAATAGAAGGAATTGCCATAGGTACGGTCGTAGCGCAATATGCCGGACTGGCAATGGCCTGTTTTCTATGGATACGTTATTACGGTGCATTACGTAAACACATGGACTGGCATTCCCTTTTAGATAAAGAAGCCATGTCTCGTTTTTTCCGGATAAACCGGGATATTTTTCTCCGAACCCTCTGTCTGGTGGCTGTCACGATGTTTTTCACCTCTGCCGGCGCTGCACAAGGAGAAATTATTTTAGCCGTCAACACATTACTCATGCAGCTTTTCACGCTCTTCTCCTATATTATGGATGGTTTCGCCTATGCGGGAGAAGCGTTGGCCGGACGATACATCGGAGCCTGCGATCGGACAAGGCTGTACCAGACTGTATGCCAACTATTTGGTTGGGGAGCAGGACTCTCTGTCGTTTTCACCTTATTATATAGCACGGGCGGACACTCCTTTTTACAGTTACTGACCAATGAAGAAACAGTCATCCATGAAGCCGGAAACTATTTTTACTGGATACTGGCCATCCCCTTGACAGGCTTTTCGGCCTTTCTGTTCGACGGGATATTCATCGGCGCCACAGCCACGAACCTGATGTTGCGTTCCATGTTCATCGCCTCTGCCGGTTTCTTCCTCTTGTATTACGGACTCAAGCCCTCCATGGGGAATCATGCCCTTTGGCTGGCTTTCATTGTTTACCTGCTGCTCCGGGGAGCCATGCAGGGATTTTTAGGACGTAAGATTTTGGAAAACGACTAAAAGAATCATTATCTTTGCAACGAGCCTTTTACACAGTGAAAACTATAAGACAACTATATATAGCATTATTATGGCAAAATTTAAACGTATTCTGCTCAAATTGAGTGGAGAAAGCCTGATAGGCGAGAAAAAATATGGTATCGATGAAAACAGACTGGCACAATATGCCGCACAAATCAAGGAAATCCACGAGATGGGGGTACAAATCGGCATCGTCATTGGAGGAGGAAATATTTTCCGTGGACTGAATGGTGCCGGAAAAGGCTTCGACCGCGTGAAAGGAGACCAAATGGGAATGCTGGCAACCGTCATCAACAGTCTGGGACTCAGTTCCGCACTGGTTGCAGCCGGCGTCAAATCCCGCGTCCTGACAGCTATCCGCATGGAGCCTATCGGAGAATTTTATACCAAATGGAAAGCCATTGAATACATGGAAAACGGAGAGATTGTCATCATGTCTGCCGGAACCGGCAATCCGTTTTTCACCACCGACACCGGTTCTTCCCTGAGAGGAATTGAAATTGAGGCAGATGTCATGCTAAAGGGGACTCGTGTGGACGGCATTTATACAGCCGACCCGGAAAAAGACCCGACCGCCACCAAATTTGATGAGATCACTTATGATGAAGTGCTGAAACGCAATCTTCGCGTCATGGACCTTACCGCCACCTGCATGTGCAAAGAGAACAACCTGCCAATCATCGTTTTCGACATGGACACGGCAGGAAACCTGAAGAAAGTGATGAACGGAGAATCCATCGGCACCTTGGTACACAATTAATCCAAACGGACATCACTGAAATCCGAAGCATTCCACATCGGATGTCAGTCGTCTATGATTCATGAAATCAAACCGAAGGCAAGCATATCGCCCCTTTCCGGAGAGTGGATACTTCGCCGCCTAAAAATTCAATACTATGAAAAAACTGATCCTAATGGCCGGAATGGCCACCGTATGGGGAGCATGCGGTTCACAAAAGACAACTGAGGCCAACCCGTTCTTCTCAGAGTACAACACTCCGTTCGAGGTCCCTCCTTTCGACAAAATCAAACTGGAACACTACAAACCGGCTTTCCTGCAAGGCATGGAGGAAGAAAGCAAAGAAGTGGAAGCCATCGTCAACAATCCGGAGGCAGCCACCTTCGAAAACACCATCGTGGCATTAGATCAGAAAGGATCGCTCTTGCGTAAAGTCTGTGACGTGTTCTTCAACCAAAACGAAATGGACACCAACGATGAAATGCAGGAACTCGGCAGGGAGCTTTCCCCGCTCTTATCGAAGCACTATGATGATATCAGCCTCAACCCGGAATTGTTCAAACGCGTAAAAACAGTGTACGACAACATGGAAACCCTTTCTCTCGACAAGGAACAACGGAAATTGGTGGAAGAGACCTACAAGAGTTTCGTACGGAACGGAGCGAACTTAAATGCAGGCAGCCAAGCACGGCTCCGCAAGCTGAACAGTGAGATAGCCATGCTACAGCTTATCTTCGAACAGAATACCTTAAAGGAAACGAACGACTTCCAACTGGTAGTCGACAGAAAAGAAGATCTGGCGGGATTGCCCGAAACCCTAATCGCCAACGCTGCCGAAACGGCCAAAGAAGCAGGCATGGAAGGGAAATGGGTCTTCACCTTGCATAACCCGAGTGTCATGCCATTCTTACAATATGCCGAAAACCGCGACCTGCGCGAGAAAATATTCAAAGGCTATATCAACCGGGGCAACAACGGCAACGATGCCGACAACAGAGAAATCGTGCTACGGCTGATTAAAGCCAGGTTGGAAAAGGCAAAGATCATGGGATATGACAATTACGCCGAATGCGCATTGGAGAACCGTATGGCCGGACATGCCGACAAAGTCTACAATCTGCTCGACCAAATCTGGACACCGGCTCTGGCCAAAGCCAAAGAAGAGCTCGCCGACATCCAAACTGAAATTAAAAAAGAAGGAAAAGACTTTACGGCCGAAGGATGGGACTGGCGCTATTATGCCGAAAAGGCCAAACAGGCCCGTTTCAACTTGGACGAAAACGAACTGCGCCCGTACCTGCAACTGGAAAACGTACGGAACGGAGTGTTCTACGTGGCCAACAAACTGTACGGCATCAGCTTTACGGTGTTGCAGGACATTCCCCTTCCACACCCCGATGCCGAGGCTTTTGAATGTAAGGACAAAGACGGCCGGCATTTAGGAGTCCTGTATCTGGACTTTTTCTCACGTGCCAGCAAACGGGGTGGAGCTTGGTGCAGCAGTTACCGTACGCAAACCTACCGTGACGGCAAGAAAGTGTCCCCCATCGTCACAGTAGTCTGCAACTTCAGCAAGCCCACAGCCGGACAACCCGCCCTGCTGAACGCTGACGAGACCGAAACCCTGTTCCACGAATTCGGGCATGCGCTCCACGGCTTGTTCCAAGACGTACATTACTACGGAACAAGTGACGTTCCACGCGACTTCGTCGAGCTTCCTTCCCAAATAGACGAGCATTGGGCCTTCGAGCCGGAAGTGCTGAAAGTCTATGCCAAACACTATCAGACCGGTGAAGTAATGCCCAACGAACTAGTAGACAAAATGGATAAAAGCGGCAAATACGGCCAGGGATTCGCGACGACCGAATATCTGGCAGCCTCTTATCTGGATATGGACTACCATACCTTGAAAGACATTCCCGAAAAGATGGATGTCATGCAATTCGAAAAGGAAACATTAGGCAAGAGGGGCTTATTGCCGCAAATCCCGTCGCGCTACCGTACCACCTATTTCCGCCATACCATGGGCGGAGGCTACACGGCAGGCTATTACAGCTATATCTGGGCCGAAGTGCTGGATGCGGACGCTTACGAAGCCTATAAGGAGACCGGCGACATCTTCAATCAGGAAGTGGCCGGAAAGTTCCGTCAATACATCCTCACTCCCGGAGGCATCAATGATGCCATGGACATGTATGTCAACTTCCGCGGCAAGGAACCCGGAATAGAGCCTTTGCTGAAAGACAGAGGCCTGAAATAAAAGATTTCACTTCATTTGGAAATCTTATGAAATTAGGATATATACACAGCAACCGAGAAGAACAAACCCGAGTCATGCAAGTACTGAAAATGACTTCAGAATCTGTAGCTCTCGATGAACTCGGCATTGGTCGTATCCGTGATGCTTTTGCAGACCGTATGTTTCCCGGAATATCTACCCTGCAAAAGCACATGAAATATTTCTCGATCATGCCGCAACTCTATCGCAAGGCTACAGAAAAAAGATATAACCGCTTGTCTGAGGTGAAAGCGGAAATTATCCGGCTGGAACGCATCATGACAAAGAATCTTTACGAAGGCAGTACAGACAAGCGAGGTATCACCGGAAGTGATATGATTGGCAAAAGTGGAAACAATTATGTAAAATATGATCCGGCATATATCTACAATTCAGGGTTGCAGACCTTTGGAATTTTACGTAGTCCACAGTTGTATGAACTGATCTATTCCACCTCAAAAGCCTTGCACAATACGCCTAAGGTAACCAAGACGGATGACGAAGATGCGGATGACAAGTCTGGCTTGTTCCAATTCTGCTCTTTCCCTAATGTAAATTATGATTTTACTCAGAAATGCGCATTAGCCCTAACTGTAGAGGACAAAAATTTCATTGTGGATCACATACTGAATGCAGAAGCATGTCGAGATACTTTATTACGCTACATCATAGATAATTCTGACTTTACGATAGCCGATAGGTTTGAACAGATTCCATTTCGCCAGTTACCGCAGGAGATTGGAGAATTGCAAGATTTGGCCCGACGCTTCGCAGATTTCATATATATGGTACACATCCGTTATAACTATATATATTCGCAATACCAGGATGAAGAAATGCGAACTGAATTTCGGGAAAAACTTGAAGAATATCAGAATAGTGGTACAGACATAGACAAGGTGCTGAATGCCGTAAGCATACGGGAGAATAGTGGAAAATGGTTCTGCAAAGAAGTTGCGGAATGTATTGCAGCCAATGATATTAAAGAAAATGGCGGTTTGGATCAGTTGATTATCAACCGGGAACGAAGAGTAAAGGGGAATCGCAGAAAAATTGGAAATCCTGCATATATTTACGACAAGAAGAACCGCATACACTACCATAAACTCACTTACCGATGGGAAACGGTAAAGACCTTTGCCGAGGAATTAAGAAAGGAGACAGCCAATGGCTGATGCGTTATGGAATGATATTGTCTATACGGATGTGTTGCAAAGCGATGGCTTTGTGATTGATTATGCGGTTTGTACTACCTACAGTCTGGACATGCCTTCCTTATTGTCTGTACCATTTATGCTAGGCACAATGACAGACTTGACGGAGACGGCCATGCGCTCTCCTCACCTGATATTGGAGACTATCAATCAATCGGCAGGCAAGTTCGCGGTATTCTGTAATGCCGGATGTATTGCAGTACCGCAGGCCAACTCCAAAGTATATTCACTTCTGGAGCAAAGTGTTGTACAGGTAACACTGCAAACGAAAGAGGGTGGATTTATCAATTTTCATCCCAAAGTATGGATAATCAAAGAAACAAACCCGGACACGGGTACCCAGCAAATCAAACTGATTGTCCTTTCCCGTAACCTTACCGGCTCCAACGATCTGGACGTGGTATGTGAACTTGTCGGCAAAATCAGTATAAAACCAGCTACCCGGAAAGCGCAAGGCAAGCATACCCCACTTGCAGACTTTCTCACATGGCTAATCGCAAAAGCCGATAACCGTACTATCCGTAAAAATATGCGTTTGCTCCGCAAGGACATCAACTACATTGAACGATTTGATCTTACGGACTCTCCTTTTGAGGATTACGAGTTTTTTCCTATGGGAATACCGGGACATGATGGATATGCAGAATGTTTTAAACAAAATATGCTGAATCATGCGAGAGAAATATTGGTCATCTCCCCGTTCGTGGACAAGAATATCTTGAATCAGATGATCAATTGCAGTCCTGGAGCCAAAAAGACACTTATCACAAGACATGCTTCGGTTACACAAGAGATAATAAAGTTGTTTAATGACGGTGTTTACACTCCTAAGGAAGTACTGACCGATAAAGTGGAAAAAGATGTAGCTGTCGATTTGCACGAGAAAGTTTATTTCGTACATCGGTACGAGGGCAATCTTAGCTATAATCATCTGTATCTCGGCTCTACCAATGCCAGCATGAATGGATTCGGGCGGAATGTGGAGTTTTTACTGCACCTGAAGTTCGCTCCCTATAAATCCTCGTATGAAAAATACCGGAGTGAACTGATTAATGACAGTAAAGAATGTATGTTCGAGCAGGTCACTTCGGTTCCTGAAGAAGACGGCGGAAAAGAGGATGTTACCAACGAATTGATGCTACATCGTGCAATTGCAGCCATTCAAAAGGCACAGATTAGCTCAAATGACGACAACTATACCATCACAATACAATGCCAGCCCAAAAAGATGCCTTCGGAACCTGTTTTTCTTTATCCTTTAGGATGTGATGGCAAAGAACAGGAATTGGCTGACGGATTGACATTTGAAGATATGCCACTGGAGTCATTGACAACATTTTACACGATACGGATTGGAGATTTGCGTCGTTTGATAAAAATACAGACGGAAGGAATGCCGGCCGATGAACGGGACAAAGCGATATTCCGTTCCTTTATCAATACGAAAGGAAAGTTTATCAACTATCTGGCATTCATGCTGACGGATAATGTGGAACAGTATATATTGGAAAGCCAGCAGTTGGAAAAGGAACTAGCCAATAACAATGCGTCCTCTCTGGAACAGCAAATCAGCACCTCACTTTATGAGGATATGGTGAAAATGGCCTATAAAGACCCTGACCGCATCGCTTCCATCCGGCAAATCATAGAAAAAGCGAACAAGACAGTTATTCCGGACCATTTCATGGAGATGTACAACACATTTGAAAATGTTCTTAAACAAATCAAACGCCTATGAACCAAGAAGTAAAAGACTTTCAGCGCACCACAGCAAATCGTATTCTGCATATCTATAAAAATTTAGGCCACCGCCGGGTATTGCTTGCCGACGAAGTGGGACTGGGCAAGACATTCGTGGCCAAACAAGTCATAAACTTGGTGCGTGAATGGCACAAACAGGAGAAAGATGACTTCTTTAAAGTGGTTTATATTTGTTCAAATGCCAACATAGCCGATCAGAATATTGAGAAATTAGGGGTTGAAAACCGGATGAGTATCAGCGAGAGCCGTCTGTCAATGCAGCATCTCTATATCAAATTGGCTGAAAAACGAATTGCGGAACAACATGAGAAGGGAGAAATGCCTGAATCAATCATTCCACTGACTCCTTCCACTTCTTTCCGTTTTTACAGTGCACAAGGAACGGCTAATGAACGTGCCTTGATGTGTGTCATTTTATGCGGACTGACTCAATTCAAAGATTGTAAGGAAATTATCAGCAACTTTCTTAGCTGTAATGTAAAAAACTGGCAGGAGCTTACCTACAATTATAACGACAAAATCAAAGAATGTGGTGAAAATTATCTTTGTGAAATGTATGACAAGCTACAGACAAGCTTATCGGACAGTATCATCAATCAACTGATTGAATACGCACAAAATGGTTGCGACAATCGTCAGCGTACAGATATGATTAACAAGTTGCGTCGTATCTTCGCAAGAATCAGTATAGACATGCTCGATCCGGACTTAGTCATCATGGATGAGTTTCAACGCTTCAATTCACTGCTTGAACAAGGCGATGACGAGCAATCCATGCTGGCCAACCAATTCTTTGACAACGAACGTTCCAACACGAAAATTCTGTTACTTTCCGCCACGCCCTACAAACCTTATTCCACCCTTGAAGAATTGAATACAAATGGGAATGACGAGCATTATCAGGACTTTATGAAAGTAATGGACTTTCTATATGCCACAAAAGATAAAATCGACCAGTTCAAGTTAATATGGCATACATATTCTGCCGCATTGAAACGTACCGATGTGGTTGATTTGACACCGCTTGTGGCTGCCAAGAACGAGGCGGAAGAAGCACTGTATGGGGTGATGTGTCGCACGGAACGGTTCAACTGCGGTATTATAGACGATTCCCGTGTGAGTGATGTGCAGGTCATGCCGGAAGATATCCTTTCGTTTGCAGAGGGCCAGCATCTGATGGATTGTCTGAGCCATGAAAATACGAGAGTACGTTTGGGGAATCTTCCCATGGAATACGTCAAATCTTCACCCTATTTGTTGTCTTTTATGGACAAATACGAACTGAAGAAACGAATTGCTTCGGCATTACAACACTCAGACGTAAAAAGATATGGCAAAATGGACGCATTGCTTCTATCAAGGTATGCCATCAACAATTATCGTCCCATTCCTGCTGCCAATGGAAAATTAAAGTATCTCCACGATCTCGTATTTGGCGCACGTCATGAGAAAAGGACACAGTTGTTGCTTTGGGTTCCTGCCTCCAATCCATACTATAAGACCGGAGGTGTGTTCGAGAGTAACGAAGCCCGCAGCTTCTCCAAGATTATCCTATTCTCTTCATGGGAAATGGTACCGAGAATGATTTCCATCATGATGTCATATTATTCGGAGTTATATACTTTTGGAGAATTAAAGAAAACAGAACCGGAGATACGCTATACTTCTCAAAAGAAGAACCGTTACGGCGAGAATCGTTTAAGAGCCGACGGACTATTGGAGTATCCTTGCCGAACCTTAGCCAATATTTTCTCTCCTGCCACATTTTATGGAGAGAAACTTTCCTCAATCCGGAAAATTATCAAACAGAGAATTCAAGAAGAATTTGCGCGGAATTCGCTTATACGTACCCTTCCACAACAAGGGCGAAACAACGCCAAGCTTATTCTTTTCCTCATGAAAATACTGGATGGAGAACCAGTGGAAGATATGACCGGCTTGTATATACCTTCAAACGCATTGGATGTGATGACGGATATAGCTATCGCTTCACCGGCGATATGCGCTTATCGGCAATCCGGCAATGAAGAAGATGCCAAGATGGTGGCCAAAGCAGTTGTCTCAGTATTCAACAAGCCTGAAAGTGCAGCTGTGATAGACTTGATATACAATAAAAAGAATGATGATGATTATTACGAATCGGTCCTTGATTATTGTGTGATGGGCAACCTGCAGGCTGTACTCGATGAATATTTACACATGGCACAAACAAATGATAAGAGGCTGGGACAAGTGGTCACAGATGCCATTATCGGCACAAGCAATCTCAGCATAGACACAACCGATTCTTTGGGCAAGGAAGAGAAAAAGCAACTTATGCGTTGCCACTTTGCTATTCCATTCATTGATAAAACGGTCACAGACAAATCTGTCGCACGTACCACCAATATCCGTAAGGCATTCAACTCTCCTTTCCGCCCGTTCCTGCTTTCCACGACTTCTATCGGTCAGGAGGGGCTTGATTTTCATTGGTATGCCAGAAAAATTGTGCATTGGAATCTACCCTCCAATCCTGTGGATCTAGAGCAACGGGAAGGCCGTATCAACCGTTTTAAGTGCCTGGCCATTCGTAGAAATGTAGTAAAATTGTATGGCAGTGAAACTTATTATACGTGGAATGAACTGTTCTTTATGGCCTATTCAAATTTGAAAGGTACACATTCAGACATTGTTCCTTATTGGTGTCTTCCTGTGGCAGAACTGACGGAAGAACAACGTGCAAAATTGGAATACATTGAACGCATTGTTCCACTTTACCCGCTCAGCCGAGATCGATATAAGTACGAACGTCTTATCAAGGTGCTTGCCTTGTATCGCATGACTCTGGGGCAGCCACGCCAGGAAGAGCTGTTGGACCTTTTGAAAAATATGCATCTCTCGAATGAACAACTCAAAGAACTGACAATTGATTTGTGTCCATACAATAAAAGAGAAAATTGATTACGACGGATTCTAAATTTTAATGTTTCACATTTATATTCCATTTCCTTATCAGAGCCATGCCTTTTTCATAAAAGGAGGTGCCATATATAATAAGGTATAAGATGCCGCCTTCTCCCCGTGCGTCATATCGATATAGAGCCAAAGCATGCACATAGGCAGAAACGAGGTGTACGGTATAAGTGGAGACGACGCCTGCACTTTTAAAAAGACCGTGTATCTCTCACTTATGGAGATTGGGAAAAAATGGACTCAGTCTATTCATAACCGGGGTTTGATTATGAACCGGTTTATGCTTGTTTTTGAAAACAGAATCCGGATATAAGATTTGCATCTTCTGAAAATAAAGTATTTACCTGTATTTTCACAGGTATGTTTATTGGACAAATGTCCGGAGGGGTAACATCAGGCCGCAAAAATACCCTATTTATGGGATTGCGTCCCCGGTTTTCTTCCCGTATCTTTGTCCTGCATAATATAAAAGAAAGGAAAGACAGATGAAGAAGATTGCCAAGCAACTCACCGACCTGATAGGGAACACTCCCTTGCTGGAGCTGTCGCACTATCGCGACAAACGGAAACTAAAAGCAACGCTTCTAGCCAAACTTGAATCGTTCAATCCGGCCGGAAGCGCCAAAGACCGTATCGCCCTGGCCATGATAGAAGACGCCGAACAGCGGAATACGCTTCAGCCCGGAAGCACCATTATCGAACCGACCAGTGGCAACACCGGCATCGGACTGGCTTTCGTCGCTACCGTGAAAGGTTACAAACTCTTGCTGACCATGCCCGAGACAATGAGTCTGGAACGCCGTAATCTACTCAAGGCCTTAGGAGCAAGAGTCGTCCTTACACCGGGAACAAAAGGTATGAAAGGGGCCATCGAAAAGGCCTACGAGCTTAAAGAGGAAATCCCGGGCTCCGTCTTGTTGCAACAGTTCGAAAATCCGGCCAACCCACTTATTCACCGACTGACCACCGGAGAGGAAATTTGGCGGGACACAGACGGGGAAGTGGACATCTTTTGCGCAGGCATCGGTACGGGCGGCACGATATCCGGAGTAGGAGAAGCCTTAAAAGCTCACCGGGCCGATATTCGAATTGTAGGAATCGAACCCGAAAGTTCTGCTGTCCTGTCCGGCAAAGAAGCAGGCCCTCACATGATACAGGGTATCGGCGCAGGCTTCATCCCCCATACGTATCATGCCCAGGTAGTAGACCAAATCATCCCCGTAAGCAACAATGACGCCATACGTACCGCACGTGAAGTGGCAGCCGAAGAAGGTTTGCTGGCAGGCATCTCTTCGGGAGCAGCCCTGTATGCCGCCACCCGACTGGCCCTGTTACCGGAAAACGAAGGAAAAACAATCGTGGTGCTCTTGCCGGACACGGGTGAAAGATATCTGTCCACGTCTTTATATGCGTTTGAAGAATACCCACTATAGAGCTAAAAATAAAAATCTAACCTGTAGAAATTGATTGAATTATGGAAAGAAAGAATTTACACTTTGAAACATTACAATTACATGTGGGACAAGAACAACCGGATCCGGCTACGGATGCCCGTGCGGTCCCCATTTATCAGACGACCTCCTATGTTTTCCGTAACTCGGCCCATGCCGCCGCACGATTCGGACTCGAAGATGCCGGAAATATTTACGGTCGCCTGACAAACTCCACGCAAGGCGTATTCGAAGAACGTGTCGCCGCACTAGAAGGGGGAATCGCAGGACTGGCCGTATCATCCGGCGCGGCTGCCGTAGCGTATGCCATCCAGAACATCACCCAGGCAGGCGACCATGTGGTGGCCGCAAAAACCATCTATGGAGGCACTTACAATTTGCTGGCGCATACGTTACCTTCGTACGGAATAACCACCACATTCGTAAATCCGGAACGGCTGCAAAATTTCGAGGAGGCTATCCAAGAGAACACCAAACTCCTTTTTATCGAGACTCTCGGTAACCCGAACTCCAACATAACCGACATCGATGCCGTAGCCGGCATCGCACACAGGCACCGGATACCGCTGATTATAGACAACACGTTCGGAACCCCCTACCTCATCCGCCCTATAGAACACGGGGCAGACATCGTTGTACATTCGGCCACCAAGTTTATCGGCGGACACGGAACATCTTTGGGCGGCGTGATTGTGGATTCGGGCCAGTTCGACTGGGTGGCATCCGAAAAATTCCCGCAACTGACAGAACCAGAAGCATGCTATCATGGCCTGCGTTTTGTGGACGCCGCCGGAGCTGCCGCCTATATAACCCGCATCCGGGCCGTTTTGTTACGTGACACAGGTGCCACCATCAGTCCATTCAATGCCTTTATCCTGCTTCAAGGTCTCGAGACCTTATCATTGCGTGTGGAACGACATGTAGAAAACACCTTGAAAATTGTAAACTTTCTAAAACAACATCCCAAAATCAGGGCCGTCAACCACCCGTCCTTGCCGGAACACCCCGACCATACCTTATATAATAGGTATTTCCCGAAAGGAGCCGGTTCCATTTTCACCATCGAAGTAAAAGGCGGAGCTGCAGAAGCTCAAAGGTTTATCGACAGTTTGGAAATCTTCTCACTATTGGCCAACGTCGCCGATGTCAAATCATTGGTCATACATCCGGCGAGTACCACACACTCCCAACTGAATGAAAGAGAGCTGGCCGAACAGGGCATCAAGCCCAACACGGTACGTCTGTCCATCGGTACGGAACATGTAGATGACCTGATAGCCGACCTAAATCAAGCGCTGGGAAATATTTAGTCTTCAAACAATAACAGTTAAATCAACAGAGAGAGATGAAAATCGCTGCTCTAATCTCAGGAGGTGTCGACAGTTCTGTGGTCGTACACCTCCTTTGCGAACAAGGATACAGGCCCGACCTGTTCTACATCAAAATCGGAATGGAGGACGATACGGAACTCAGCTGCACCGCCGAAGAGGACATGGAGATTTCAAACATCATCGCTAAAAAATATGGCTTGCACTTAGAGGTTATCAATTTACAGAAAGAATACTGGGAGCAAGTAGTAGCTTATACCATCGACAGGGTCAGACGAGGTCTTACTCCCAACCCGGATGTCATGTGCAACAAATTGATCAAGTTCGGATGCTTCGAAGAAAAGGCCGGGAAAGAGTATGACAAAACAGCTACGGGGCATTATGCCACGACCCACCTTATCGACCACCGAGTCTGGCTGGGTACAGCCAAAGATCCGATAAAAGACCAAACGGACTTTTTAGCCCAAATCAATGCCTTGCAAGTCTCCAGACTGATGTTCCCTATCGGACATTTGATGAAAAGGGAAGTACGGCAAATCGCATCCGCCGCCGCATTGCCAAGTGCCTGCAGGAAAGACAGCCAGGGAATCTGTTTTTTAGGGAAAATCCGATACAATGACTTCATACGCCGTTTCTTAGGCGAAAAAGAAGGTAAAGTCGTGGAATTGGAAACAGGAAAGATCATAGGCTCTCACAAGGGATACTGGTTCCATACAATTGGCCAACGCAAAGGATTGGGAATCAGTGGAGGACCATGGTTCGTCGTCCGTAAGGATATCCACGAAAACACCCTTTACGTATCACACGGATACGATACGGAAAAACAATATGGAAATGAATTCCGGATGAATGACTTCCATTTTATCACTGCCAATCCCTGGAAAGAAACAGAACAAGTATCCATCACTTTCAAAATACGCCATACGGAGAAAAGACAACCTGGAATTCTCTACAATGAACAGGGTACCTATCGCCTGGTCAGTCCACAGCCCATACAAGGCATTGCGCCGGGACAGTTTGGAGTCATTTATGACGCTGAAGAACAATTATGCATCGGTAGCGGCGAGATAGCACTCTGATACATCCATTCCCCTGCAAAGCGCAACCATTCAGATATAGTACTCCGCCATGTTTACAATCCCAGCACGCATGGCATATTTCGTGGCTTCATGTACATTGTTTACCCGTAACTTACGAAAAATATTCTTACGATGTGTCATCACGGTGTGTACACTGAGAAAACGTTCCGCCGCTATCTCCTTAGTCGTTTTCCCCATAGCGATGGCTCTCAGTATTTCTTTTTCCGTAGCCGTCAACCGCTCCCTTTCATCAAAGGAAGCCCCTACCTTTGATTGCATCAGCTGCATGATACGCCGGCAAATAAAACGTTCCGCTTTCAAAGTGCATTGTATGGCTTCCTCCAATTCCGGCAATTTGCAATCTTTCATGACAATGCCAATACGACTGCCGCTTATGAGCACTTTATGTATAAAGTCCTCACTCAAATCATCACAGAACAATATCCATTGTGTTTCGGGAAAACGTTGTTCCAATATGAGCAGCTCATCCACTGACGAAAGGTCGAACAGCGTATAATCCAATACCACCAATGAGCATGGACATTGCAACAGGATTTGCACCAGCCTCTTCTTGCCCGTTATTTCCACCACATCTCCTAACCCGACGTGTACCGAGCAGAGCAGTTTTATCCCATAGCGGGTGATATCCTGATTGTCAGCCAATACTAAAGTTCTCATCATGTCATCCATATTTACAGGCAAAGTTATAGTTTATTGACAACACCGATTACTTGCCGGAACTGTTTTTTTATGTTTTTAGGAAAAGTCACGGCCATTTACCTTTCCAATCACTTCGCTTTTCACAATATTTTCCCTACTTTTGCCTCATTATGTACTTCAGGCGAAGAAAAGCCTCCAAAACAGGAAGAATGAAAGTCATAGATTTAATTAAAGATACAAAAAAGACAGCTTTCTCATTTGAAATCCTTCCACCTCTGAAAGGCACAGGAATCGAAAAGCTGTACCAGACCATCGACGTGCTGCAAGAGTTCGACCCTAAATACATCAATATCACGACCCATCGCAGTGAATATGTATACAAAGATTTAGGGAACGGACTGTTCCAGCGTAACAAATTGCGACGCAGGCCGGGAACCGTGGCTGTGGCGGCCGCCATCCAAAACAAATACAATATCACCGTTGTCCCTCATATCCTGTGCAGCGGATTTACCCGGGAAGAAACCGAATACGTTTTGCTCGATCTGCAGTTCTTGGGTATTACAGACTTACTGATTCTGCGTGGTGATAAAGCCAGACATGAGTCCGTCTTCACTCCCGAGGGAGACGGTTACGCACATGCCATCGAATTGCAACAGCAAATCAATGACTTCAACAAGGGATTGTTTGTCGACGGTTCTCCCATTAAAGCAACAGGGACGCCATTTTCTTATGGAGTAGCGTGTTATCCGGAAAAACATGAGGAGGCTCCCAATCCGGATTCGGACATGTATTGGCTGAAAAAGAAAATGGAGATGGGAGCCGAATATGCGGTCACCCAACTCTTCTACGATAACCGCAAATATTTCGATTTTGTGGAACGGGCCCGTCGACAAGGCATCACCATCCCTATCATTCCGGGCATAAAACCGTTTGCCAAGTTGTCCCAGCTGTCCATGATTCCCAAGACGTTTAAAGTCGATTTGCCTGAACCTCTGGTATCTGAGGCGGCACGTTGCAAGACCGACGCCGAAGCAGCAGGACTGGGAATAGAATGGTGTGTCAACCAATGTAAAGAGCTCATTGCACACGGTGTACCAAGCATCCACTTCTATACTGTTTCCGCCGTAAACAGCATCCGGGAAGTGGCCAAACAAATTTATTAGTCAGAAAATATATGTTTTTTAAAGACATCATAGGGCAAGAAGAAGCCAAAAAAAGATTTATCCTGGAAGTAAAAGAAGGACGTGTACCGCATGCCCAATTACTTTGTGGGCCGGAAGGAACAGGAAAATTACCTTTGGCCATTGCTTATGCCCGCTATCTTTGCTGTATGAACCGTGGAGAAGAAGATGCATGCGGGACATGCCCTTCATGCATAAAATTCAATAAGCTGGCTCATCCAGACCTGCATTTTGTCTTTCCGGTCATAAAAAAGAAAAGCGACGCGATAAGTGACGACTATATCAAAGAGTGGCGTAACCTCCTGCTGACAACTCCTTACTTCAATCTGAATCACTGGCTGGCCGAAATGGGCGCCGAAAACCAACAAGCCATGATCTACGAAAAAGAAAGCTCGGAGATATTGAGGAAACTGACTCTGAAATCGAGTGAAGGCGGATATAAAATCATGATTATATGGTTACCGGAGAAGATGAATATCACATGTGCCAACAAACTGTTGAAGCTACTTGAAGAACCTCCCAGCCAAACGGTTTTATTATTGGTTTCGGAAACTCCTGACATGATTCTGCCTACCATATCAAGCCGTGCGCAACGTTTCAACATCCACAAAATAGAAGAATCAAAGATTATCCATGCGCTGAAAAACAAATTCGGTCTGCAACCGGAAGACGCCGCAAGCATTGCCCATCTTTCCGGAGGAAACTACGTAAAAGCATTGGAAACAATTCATTTGAGCCAGGATCATAAGCTGTTCTTCGAATTGTTTGTCAGCCTGATGCGCCTCTCCTATCAGGTAAAAATCAAAGAGATGAAAGAGTGGAGCGAACAGGTGGCGGGAATGGGACGGGAAAGACAGAAGAATTTCCTGGAATACTGCCAGCGTATGATCCGAGAGAATTTTATATATAATTTCCACCAATGCGAATTAACGTATATGAACCAGGAAGAAACGAACTTCTCCAGCCGTTTCTCCCCATTCGTCAATGAACGCAATGCCATAGGAATTATGAATGAATTAAACGAAGCACAACAACATATAGAGCAGAACGTGAATCCCAAAATGGTATTCTTCGATTTCTCGCTGAAAATAATTGTATTGCTTAAAAAATAAATATAAAGGCCATGACAGATTTCATACAAAAATGCGGAGGCGACGGTTTATGCGCCAAAGGCTGCGGACGACAAGATAATAAGCTGAATACTTACGACTGGCTGGCAGACATACCAGAAAACAGCGAACTCTACGATATGGTAGAGGTACAGTTCAAGAATACCCGCAAGGGATATTACAAGAACAGCAATAACCTGAAACTGGAAAAAGGGGATATCGTAGCGGTGGAAGCCAGCCCCGGACACGATATCGGCACCGTCACGCTAACCGGAAAATTGGTTTCACTTCAGATGAAAAAGGCCAATCTGAAACCGGATGCGGAAATCAGACGCATTTATCGCAAAGCAAAGCCCGTCGATATGGAAAAATATCAGGAAGCCAAAGCTAAAGAACACCCAACAATGATTCGTTCCAGACAGATTGCCGCCAGTCTGAATCTGAACATGAAGATCGGCGATGTGGAATATCAGGGCGACGGCAACAAAGCCATATTCTACTACATAGCCGATGAACGGGTAGATTTCCGGCAACTTATCAAAGTTCTGGCAGAAACCTTTCACGTGCGGATAGAGATGAAACAAATCGGTGCCCGCCAGGAAGCAGGACGTATTGGAGGTATCGGGCCATGCGGAAGAGAACTCTGTTGCGCCACATGGATGACTAACTTTGTTTCCGTCTCAACCAATGCCGCACGCATTCAGGACATTTCTCTCAATCCACAGAAACTGGCAGGACAATGTGCCAAACTGAAATGCTGCCTTAATTATGAAGTGGACGCTTATGTGGAATGCCAAAGACGTCTGCCTTCCAAAGAAATTACCTTAGAAACCAAAGAGGGAACATTTTATTATTTTAAATCGGATATCCTGAAAGGGGTCATTACTTATTCTTCCGACAAGAACTTCGCAGACAACATCGTTACCATAACCGGAAAAAGAGCCTTTGAAATCATCAACATGAACCGGAAAGGCCTCAAGCCTGACAGTCTGACAGAAGAAGAGAAGAAAACCGATTCCAAACGTCCTACGGACTTGCTGGAGCAGGAAAGTGTCACGCGCTTTGACCGCAGTAAAAATGGAGGCAAGAAAAAGAAGAAAAAAGGAGAAGGAAAAACATCGCCTTCCCAACAGGAAACCAATGCAAACAACGGGAACGGAGAGAAACGACGCAATGAGGAACGCAACGGAAAGAATCGCCATAACGGTGGAGGAGGCATACAGCTACGTCCACAACGCCAGTCTCAAACGCAATCCACTTCACCGGTTCCCGAGAAACGTGCCCAGGGAGAAAAACAATCCCAAACCCAGTCATCCTCTTCTGCCCAACGTCCGAAATCTATCAAACGTGAGAATGGCAACAAAGAAACGGATAAGGCATAGTTTTCTAGCAGGCTTGTTGACAAGCCTGCTGGCTTCGTGCCAGCCTCATACCATATATCACTCTTTCCGCACTCTGTCCAAGGACGGATGGAACAAGAGTGATACACTTGTATACCCTATTCCCATTAAAGATATCGAGGCGGAACATTATGAGCTCCAAATCGAAATACGCCATACACAAGACTTGGCCTACCGCTCGTTATGGATAGTAGTCTACCAAAACTCACAGGATTCCGCCCGTTTTACCGCAGATACGCTACAATGCGTTCTGACTGATGAAAAAGGCCGATTTATAGGGAACGGACTGAACAATTATTATCAGACCTGTTTTCCTCTGAAAACAGTGACCTTGAACAAAGCATATACCCCCATCTTCAAGTTGGCTCATTATATGCAGAAAGGCCGTATAGAAGGGATTCATGACGTGGGAATCAGACTCTCTTCCTCTCGGCACTGATGCGAAGAAAGATAAACAGCAAAAGAGTAAATCCCCATAAAGAAGACCCCCCATAACTAAAAAAAGGCAAAGGAATGCCAATGACAGGAGTCAGTCCCAATACCATCCCGATATTAATAAAGAGATGGAAAAAGAAAATACTGACCACCGAATAGCCATACACACGTCCGAACACGGTCGTCTGTCTCTCTGAAAGCACAATCAACCGCAATATAAGCAGCATAAAAAGAACAAGCACTGCCGCTGCTCCCAGAAAACCTTCCTCCTCACCTACCGTACAGAAGATAAAGTCGGTATCCTGCTCGGGCACATATTTCAATTTAGTCTGCGTACCATTTAAAAAACCTTTTCCCGTCAATCCGCCCGATCCAATAGCAATCTTCGACTGATTGACATTATATCCGGCTCCTGACAAATCTTCCTCCATGCCCAAAACCACTTTAATCCGGACCTGCTGGTGTGGTTGAAGCACCTTGTTAAAGACCAAATCACCGGAATAGAAAAAAACAGCAGAACCCAATGTAAACACTGCAATCAAAGCATAATTCTTACTCCGCTCGCTTAATGAAAGATACAGCAAATAGCCCACCAGTCCGATACACAGTCCTATCTGAACCCATACCAAATCAAAAGGAATCACAAACTCCGCAAACAAACAAGCTGATACCGTCGCTCCCAATCCTACGGTCAGCACATTCCAGACCGGCTTTTTTCTTTCGCAATAAGTCCACATCATACCTGCCGTAAAAAGCAGAATCATCAACAAAACTGAAAAGGTTCCGACCGAAGTGGGAATGGTTTCCGACATCCGTACTTCTGAAAAACGGATGCCCACCACAAAATAGGTGACGGCACAGACACCGGAAAACAGGAAGGCACCGGACATTCCTTCCCTATAGAGCATTAAAAAGAAAGCCAAATAAACCAACGCCGACCCGGTCTCTTTCTGTAGGACAATCAACAGCATAGGTAAAAGAATCATCCCCACGACCGTCATAAAATGACGGCTCTTCTCCATCGAAAAAGAATAGGCACTCATATACTTGGCTACCGCCAACGCCGTAGCGAACTTAGCAAATTCCGCCGGTTGGAGACTGACTGGACCAAATTTAATCCATGAATAGGATCCTTTCGTGTCTTCAGCTAAAAACGGTGTTATCAACAAAAGGAAAAGCACCGCCCCATATAAAATATAAGCAAACATTTCATATAACTTTTCCTCCAGCATCAACAAAACGAACCCTAAACCGAAAGAACAGAAAATCCAAACCATCTGTTTCCCGGCACGAGTGTCAAAATCAAAAAAGTCAGTCTCACCATAAGTATAGCTGGCGCCACACACACTGAACCAACCGTATATCACCAACAACAAGTAAATGAAGATGGTTATCCAGTCAACTGACTTGAACAGACTACCGTTCCGCATTGCCATACATAATCCTCCTTGCCTGAAATTCGGCGGCACGCACCTCACTCTCAGGAGATAATTTACCATTCAGATACTGCTCTATCATCAACGCACCAATCGGCACACCATATACCGCCCCGAACCCACCGTTCTCCACATAAACGGCTATGGCTATCTTAGGCTGTTCCATCGGGGCGAATCCCATAAAAACAGAATGATCATGCCCCCGATTCTCCGCTGTCCCGGTCTTTCCACAGACTTCAATCCCCGGTATATCTGCTCCACGGCAAGTTCCTCCCAGAACAGCCTGGCGCATTCCCTTCACCACCACCTCATAATATTTCTTGTCGACATCCGTATTACGAGGAAAGCGATACAAACTGTCCAGCTCCTCCCCTTCCACTTCCTTGACCACATGCGGAGTGATGAAATGCCCCCGATTGGCTATGGTCGCTCCCAAATTGGCAATCTGCAAAGGAGTCAGCGTCACTTCCCCCTGCCCGATGGCAATACTAATCACGGTCAATCCGTTCCACGATCCCTTGTATCTTTTGTCATAATAGACGGCATTGGGAATCATTCCCCGCTTCTCACCCGGAATGTCAACTCCCAACCGATAACCGAACCCCATCGAGACCATGTGGTCTTTCCACACGGTCATAGCATTCTGTACGGATCCGTATTTTTTCCTCGCCCCTAACATGTGATACAGTCCCCAACAAAAATAACCATTGCAGGAAGTAGCGATGGCCGGTACCAGAGGCAAGGGAGAACCGTGCGCATGACAGCCTACCCGCAATCCCCTGAAGACAAATCCGTGATGACACGGATAGGAAGTTTCCGGTGTGATGATTCCTTCTTGCAGAAACGTAAGAGCCTGGGAGGTCTTGAAAGTCGACCCCGGCGGATAGGTTCCGGAAACGGCCCTGTTCAACAACGGCTTCCACGAATCATTCGAAAGTTCCAAATGATTCTTTCCGCGCTGACGCCCAATCATCAAATGAGGGTCATAAGCCGGAGAAGAAACCATACAGAGGATTTCCCCGGTAGCAGGCTCTATAGCCACAATACTACCGATTTTTCCCTCAAGCAACCGTTCTCCCAATTGCTGCAACTGCACATCGATGCCCAATGTCAGATTTTTACCGGGAATCGGAGTCTTGTCATATGCTCCATTCATATAACGTCCCTGTATACGACCATGCGCATCACGCAACAGAACCTCTACTCCTTTCTCACCCCGTAATTGCTTTTCGTATGAGCGTTCCACCCCCTGTATACCTATGTAATCGCCCATACGGTAGTAATCATCTTTCTCGATATCTCTTTTGGATACTTCCGCAACATCTCCAAGCACATGAGCGCCCACGCTATAGGTATATTGCCGAATGGTACGGCGTTGTATATAAAATCCCTTAAACTTGAAAAGCTTCTCCCGAAAGACAGCGAACTCTTCTGCCGAAAGCTGGCTTACGAACATCTGTTCCGTATAACGGGAATACCCCGGATTCAAATTCCGGTTCTTGATATCTGCCATACGTTTCAAGAAATAGTCTCTGGATATGTTTAAAGTCCGGCAAAAATCCAAAGTATCCAAGTCTTCCACCTCCTTCATAATTACCATGACATCATAAGCAGGCTGGTTATAGACCAACAGTTCCCCGTTCCGATCATAGATGGTCCCTCGCGCCGGAAATAAGACCTTATTCAAAAAAGCATTGCTGTCAGCATTCTTCTTGTAATCGTCACTCATAATCTGAAGCGTAAACAGACGTATCAGATAAACCAAGACTACAGAGACAACCACTCCGCCGATTACGAGCTTCCGTTTTTCGAGGTTATAATCACTCATACCACCCACCGATTACTTTTTACATATCCCTTCTACGGCCATTACACAGAATACGGTCAACAACGAGCTTGATAAAATTTCAAGCAACAAGAAACCAAAATCAAAAAACGAAAAAGCTTCCATTGCCAGCAAAACCGTATGATGCAAAACGACTCCCGCCAAAATATAACGGAAGAACAACCATTCCCCCATGCTCCCGATGCCAGGCTCCATATCATCCGAGCAATCACGCGGGGCAAACAAGGTCAACAAGGAAGGACGCATAAACGCCAAAAATGTAGTCGCAGCGGCATTCATTCCAGGAGTATCAGAAAAAATATCCACTGTCAGCCCAAGAAAGAAACCCCACAATAACAACGCCTTCCGGGATGTATTGACATTCAGCGTCAAAATCAGATAAACATACAGAAACGGCATGGCACACCCCAACAGGTGCACATGGTTCAAGACCAGTGCCTGCAGAAGAACCAGCAACCAAAACCATCCCAAACGCTTAAAGAAAATTACTGCCATGCTTACTTCCCTATTTTCTGTTCCAATCCTCTTTGTTCCATCGCATCATTGCGGGATATCACCCACACATCATTCAATTTTCCAAAATCCGTAGAAAGTTTTACCTTTACCAAATATGACAAACCATCATGCGAATCCGTAATCTCTTCTGCTGTTCCAACCATCATCCCCGCAGGAAAGATAGAAGTAAAACCACTGGTAACAATCGTATCTCCCTTTTCACATACCGAATGACGGGGTAAATCCATTAAATAAGTATAACGGCTGTCCTCCCCATCCCATTTCAAATAACCAAAATAATCACTGTTCTTTACTTTGCAACTTATATTGGATTTACTGTTCAAAACAGGAATTACAATAGAAAAGCGGGAGGATGTCAAATACACGATTCCCACCACACCGTTACCGTCAATTACTCCCATTTCGGGATAAATCCCATCCGTCTCCCCTTTGTTCAGCGTGACATAATTATCCGTCCGATTGATACTGTTATGAATCACATCAGCCTTTAATATCGTAAAATCCTTTAGAACCGAATGTCGAATTTCTTCCACCCTGCTCGTATCGCAGGTAGCTTCCATGTATGCCTCACGCAAAGCCAAAATCTGTTGTTCCAGATAAATATTACGCTCCATCAGTTCCTCATTCACACTTTTCAGATGAAAATAGGAAGTCACTCCGGCCGATATTTCATATATCGTTCCAGATAACCAATTGGCCGAAGTAAAACAGACACTCCCCTGATAGTTGTTAAAACGAAACAACAATCCGAAACTGATGACTTCCAATAATATGAAAAGAAACCAGTGATGATACTTCAGAAAGAAATCAAGCAGATTACGCACATTCCCACTTTTTGTGATGTCAACAAAGCGGAACTAAGGAAGCCCTAATTCCGCTTTCATAAACCAGACATCGTTAAATTACCGTATTTTACCGTTATCGCATCAGGAATGAAAAACGATTGACATTTTTCAAAGCGATACCTGTACCTCTCGCTACACTGTGCAAGGGGTCTTCCGCAATATGAAACGGAATATTGATTTTGTCGGTCAAACGCTTGTCCAAGCCACGCAACAACGCACCTCCACCCGCAAGATAAATGCCGTTGTTCACGATATCCGCATACAACTCAGGAGGCGTATTTTCCAGTGCATTCAATATGGCAGTCTCTATTTTCGCGATAGACTTTTCCAGACAATGGGCAATCTCCTGATAACATACGGGTACCTCCGTCGGAAGCGCCGTGACGCGGTTAGGCCCATGCACTATATAATCCTCAGGAGCCTCGTCACCCAAATCCGTCAAAGCGGATCCTACTGAAATCTTAATACGCTCAGCCATGCGTTCACTCACTTTCACATTATGCTGGCGGCTCATGTATTCCTGAATATCAGCTGTCAAATCGTCCCCCGCTATACGGATAGAGCTATTTGTCACAATGCCTCCCAATGAAATAACCGCAATTTCGGTAGACCCGCCGCCTATGTCTACAATCATATTTCCTTCCGGAGCCTCTACATCCAATCCGACCCCCACGGCAGCAGCCATCGGCTCAAATATCAAATAAACGTCACGCCCTCCTGCATGTTCGGCAGAATCACGCACAGCCCGAAGCTCTACCTCCGTACTGCCCGAAGGCACGCCTATAACCATACGCAAAGAAGGTGAGAACAGACGATTGCCCATATTGACTTTCTTAATCAGTCCACGCATCATCTGCTCACAGGCATTAAAGTCCGCGATAACTCCATCTTTCAATGGACGCACTGTACGGATATACGGATTTTCCTTCTCGTACATCAGTTTGGCCCGTTCCCCCACAGCTATCATCTTTTCCGTGCGACGGTCCAAGGCCACGACTGACGGCTCGTCCACTACAATTTTACCGTTAGAGGTAATAATCGTATTGGCCGTACCGAGATCTATGGCTATTTCTTGTGTAAATGAAAACAATCTCATTTAAAATTCCTTATTTTATTAATGTTTAAAATGACGAATACCAGTTGTCACCATTGCCATATCATGCGCGTCGCAATACTGGAATGACAACTCATCTTTAACAGAGCCTCCCGGCTGAATCACGGCTGTAACCCCTTCGTTCCCTGCAATCTCCACACAATCCGGGAACGGGAAAAAAGCATCGCTCGCCATCACGGCACCCCGCAGGTCAAATCCGAAATTATGTGCCTTTTCTATTGCCTGTTTCAAGGCATCCACCCGTGAAGTCTGTCCCACTCCACTTGCTATCAGCTGTTTGTTTTTTGCCAAAACAATGGAATTACTCTTGCTGTTCTTCACTATTTTATTAGCAAACAACATGTCCTCCACTTCTTCTTCAGTCGGAGCTTTAACAGTCACTTGTTTCAAATCGGCCTTTGTTTCGATATCCAAATCCTTGTCCTGTACCAATACCCCGTTCAATACAGAACGATATTGCAACTTGGGAAGCTCAATATCTTTACGGACCAGAATGATGCGGTTTTTCTTCTGTCCCAGAATTTCCAAAGCATCCACATCATAGTCCGGAGCGATAATCACTTCAAAAAATATCTTGTTTATTTCTTCCGCCGTAGCCTTATCTATCACTTCATTCGTTATCAGAACTCCTCCGAATGCGGATACAGGATCACCGGCCAAGGCATCTTTCCAAGCCTGCAGCAAAGTAGAACGGGAGGCCAATCCGCATGCGTTGTTATGTTTCAATATAGCAAACGTAATGTCATCGAACTCATCGATTAAATCGACTGCAGCATGAATGTCCAACAAATTATTATAAGAAATTTCCTTGCCGTGAATTTGGTCGAACATCTCTTCCAGATTGCCATAAAAGTATCCTTTCTGATGGGGATTCTCCCCATAACGGAGCTGTTTCTGATCATCCACCGCACAACGGAAGGCCGATCCTTCCCCACCGTCAAAATAATTAAAGATGGCCGAATCATAACGGGAAGACACCGCAAACGCCTCCTTGGCAAACCAGCGCCGCTCTTCCAAAGTCGTACAAGCGCCGTGATCGACCAATATGTCCCTCAAGGGTTTATACTGCGCCTTACTTGCCACAATGACTACATCCTTAAAATTCTTGGCTCCGGCACGGATCAAAGAAATTCCGCCTATGTCTATTTTTTCAATGACCGCAGCCTCATCCGCCCCTGAAGCGACCGTATCTTCAAAAGGATACAAGTCGACAATCACCAAATCAATCTCAGGAATACCATATCGGGCGATCTGATTCTGATCCTCCTCCAACGCACGGCGGCAAAGAATGCCGCCAAACACCTTAGGATGCAAAGTCTTCACCCTTCCGCCTAAAATAGAAGGATAGGAAGTCAAATCCTCCACGGCCTGACAAGGATACCCCAACGACTCTATAAACTGACGGGTTCCGCCCGTCGAGAGGAACCGTACACCCTCTTCATGAAGTTTGGCAATTATTTCGTCCAACCCTTCTTTATGGAAAACCGATATCAACGCGGTTTTTATTCTCTTCGTTTCAGACATTTAATTATAGATTATGCGATTTGTCTGCAAAGGTAGATATTTTAAAGCAAAAAGCATTTAATAAACAACTAATTTTTAACGGAAAATGGATACTAAATAAGAGAAAACATTGCAACCTATCAAAAAAACAGTTACTTTTGTTCTATCAATCGACAAAAACAGTAAATAACCTAAAAGAACAAATGATATGACAGACGTAAAAGTTTACTTAGACGAAGCGGAAGAAAAAATGCAAATGGCGGAAATGTATCTGGACGATCAGCTATCCCGAATCCGTGCGGGTAAAGCCAATGTACGCATTCTCGATGGCATCCGTGTGAACTCATACGGAAGTATGGTTCCCCTGAATAATGTGGCGGCCGTTACAACTCCGGACGCACGTACGATTGCTATCAAGCCATGGGACAAGTCCATGTTCAGAGTCATAGAAAAGGCGATCATGGATTCAGAAGTCGGAATTACCCCTGAGAACAACGGAGAAATTATCCGTCTCGGCATACCTCCCCTAACCGAAGAACGCCGTAAACAATTGGCCAAGCAATGCAGCAAAGAGGGAGAGACGGCCAAGATCAGCATCCGCAACGCGCGCCGTGACGGCATCGATGCGCTGAAAAAAGCCCAAAAGGAGGGACTTCCCGAAGATGCACAAAAAGACGCGGAAGCCAAATTGCAAAAAATACATGACAAATACATAAAGAAAATAGAAGATATCCTTGCGGCAAAGGAAAAAGAGATCATGACCGTTTAGTTGTCAATTGAGAATGGGAAGTTGCCTTCCAAGCTTGTCGGCGGCTTCCCATTCTCCGTTTCCATGTACTCTGAATGAAAGGATTAGTCATACGAAATACAGGCAGCTGGTATCAAGTAAAAACGGAAGACGGTTCGGTGACAGACTGCAAGATCAAGGGAAATTTCCGATTGAAAGGAATACGTAGCACCAATCCGGTGGCCGTGGGCGATTACGTGCAAATTATAATCAACCGGGAAGGGACCGCCTTCATCAGTGAAATAGAAGACCGGAAAAACTATATCATACGGCGCTCTTCCAACTTGTCCAAGCAATCACATATCATTGCCGCCAACCTCGACCAATGCTTTCTGATTGTAACGGTGAACTATCCGGAAACATCCCCTATCTTTATCGATCGTTTTTTAGCGTCAGCCGAGGCCTATCGCATTCCCGTAAAACTGCTATTCAATAAAATCGACCGTTACAACGAAGAAGAGTTTCATCACCTTGAAGGTCTTATCCACCTTTATACGCACATCGGATACCCTTGTCATAAGGTTTCGGCACAGACCGGAGAAGGTATCGAGCGGCTGAAAACGGAAATGGCCGGTAAAACGACGCTGTTCTCCGGGAATTCCGGTGTCGGAAAATCGACGCTTATCAATGCGATTCTGCCTGAGTCCAATGCCAAGACCGGAGATATATCCGCCTGCCACAACAAAGGTACACACACGACCACTTTCTCCGAAATGTTTCCGACAGAAAATGGAGGTTATCTGATAGACACTCCGGGAATCAAAGGATTCGGCACCTTCGATATGGAGCAAGAGGAGGTCGGACACTATTTCAAGGAGATATTCCAATATTCCGCCCGATGCAGATACAACAATTGCACGCATGTACACGAACCGGGATGCGCTGTACGCACAGCCGTAGAGCAACACCTCATCAGCGAATCGCGCTATACTTCATACCTGAACATGCTCGAAGACAAAGAAGAGGGAAAATACAGGACTGCCTATTGACCTCTAAACCTCTTTTTTACCTTTTTGATACAGTGAAGGCGATACGCCGAACTGCTGCTTAAAACATTTGCTGAAATAAAAAGGATCATTCATTCCTACTTCATAACAGACCTCCGATACGCTGTGCGTACCCTCCGACAAGAGCTCCGCAGCCTTTTTCAAGCGGATAATATGAATGTATCTATTGGGAGAGTAACCTGTCACTCCCCGTACCTTACGATAAAAAATAGTGCGCCCCATTCCCATCATCGAAATCAAATCATCCACAGAGAGATCCGGGTTATGGATATGCTTTTCTACCATAGACTGCAAATCGTCGGCGAACTTCTGATCCTTATCAGAAGAACACAGCGCCGGACGCACCATATTCGGAGTGTTCGAAAACTTCTCGCGCAACTTTTCACGCTGTTCTATCAGCTTATAGACACAAGTAATGAGATACTTCGGACTAAAAGGCTTGGTAATGTAAGCATCAGCCCCATTCTCCACTCCTTCCAAACGTTTCTCCGATGAATCGAGTGCCGTCAGCAAAATGATAGGAATATGGCTTGTATTAAAATCCTCCTTCAACCTGCGGGTCACCTCAAATCCATCCATACCCGGCATCAGCACGTCACATATAATCAAATCCGCGTCATAAATCCTCGCGCGTTCAAGTCCGGAAATGCCATCGGATTCCGTTACGACCTCAAAATATCTCCCGACTTCTTCTCTCAGGAATTCCCGGATATCACTGTCATCTTCTATAACCAACACCTTCCGTTCATTCAACGGTACGGCAGATTCCGCATGCGTCTCGCTCTCCAACTGTTCTTCCACCAATATGTCCTTCAAATGTTGCGCTTCCTGTTCCTCATCCAATAACCGGTTAGGAACCAAAAAATCTTTCTCTTCATATACACCGGCATCCAAAGGGAGCGAGACCGTAAAGACAGAGCCTCTCCCTTCATTTTCACTATACTCAAGCGTTCCCTTATGTATATTTACCAGCTCATGGCTCAGATGGAGACCCACTCCTACACTGCTTCCTGAAAAGCTGCTCTGCATGAAACGTTTAAACAGTTCATCCCTTTTTTCCTTGGGAATACCGACTCCCGTATCGGCCACCCGGATAACCAGCACCCTTTTCGTTTCATCCACATTCACTGAAAAAACAATCCGCCCCTTACTCGGAGTATATTTAAAGGCATTGGACAGCAAATTATAAATTACCTTATCCACATTTCCCTTATCAATGAACATCTTATAAGAATCCACCGAAGGCATAAAACGAAAATCCATATTCTTTGACTCGGAAACATCCTTGAAAGTCAAAAAGATTTCATACAGAAAGGCAATCACATCCGTTTCCTCCAGCGACAGAGCCAACTTGTTGTTCTGCATCTTACGGAACTCCAGCAACTGGTTAATGAGACGAAGCATGCGCCGTGTACTCTTGTCCATAATCCTCAAGGAATATGCCATCTCCTTAGGCACCCTTCCAAGTGTTTCAATCTTTTCCAACGCTCCTTGTATCAAAGTCAGCGGAGTACGGAATTCATGAGAGATATTAGTAAAAAACACAAGCTTATACTCGGTCAGTTGTTTTTCCACTTCTATACGGTTCCGCAAGGCATTGAACTTATGCATCAGACGGAACAGGATATAACATGCAACCCCGAACAACACCAGATACAGGATATAGGCCCATGGCGTTTTCCAGAAAGGAGGCTCCACCACAATCTTCAGTACAGTCTCTTTCCGGCACCATACACCGGCCTCACTGCACGCCTTCACACACAGGCGGTATGTACCCGGCAGCAGATTCTTGTAGGAAGCAAAATTCAACGATGAAGGCGTACTCCAGCCCTCCTCATAGCCCTCCAACTTATAGGTATATTTCACATTCCCCTCTATGGAATAGTCAAATGTCGAAAAATCCACCACCAATGAGTTCTGATAGTGCTTTAAATGTATCTCCTCCGTATAAGCCATAGAATTAGCCAAAGGAGAATCACCCATTCCGGGACGTACTTCCATGCCATTAATTTTCAGATTTGTCAGCACAACCTGTTGGGCAGAGGCCTCACTGTCAGCCTGAATGTCCTCCGGATTCAGCACCAGTAATCCATAATTCGAACCGAATAAAATCCGTCCGTCTTCACACAGGCATCCGCTGTTCTCACTGTAAACGTTTCCCAATCCATACGCGGAAAAGAAAAAATTCTGAAAAGAACGGTTCCCGACATCAAAACATGAAATGCCATATTCCGTAGCCATCCACAATTTCCCTTGCTTGTCCTCGACAATAGACTGGACTATGCTATTGACCAGCCCCTCTTCCGTTCCATAGTGTTTGAATTCCAAATCCCTATAACCTTGTCTCGGATCGCAGACGCTGACTCCCGCACCGGACGTCCCCACCCAGACACGGCCTTTGCTATCCGAACAAAGACACCTGATCTCATTATTGCGCAACTTTCCATTCCGGTTGTTATATTCCAAGTAATTCTCAGGATCTGCAATCAAGGAATCAGGCTGAAACACATAAACGCCGTCACTTGTCCCTACCCACATCCATCCGTTGCAATCTTCCTCAATCACCCGTATCTGTTTTTGAGTAGAGGTCTTGTTCAGGAAATGCATGAATTCATAACCGTCTCCTTTCCGGATTGCCAAATCCAGTCCCCCGCCAAAGGTTCCTACCCACATACGGTCTTTCCGGTCACGATGAATGCAGAATATCTGATTCCTGCCCAGTGATGAAGCGTTTGCGCCATGCGTGTACCAAGTGTTCCCGATGCACAAGCCGTCCCCCCGGCTTCCCAGCCACAACCGTCCGTCCGCATCCTCAGCCACCGCATAAATATTGGAATGGTAATAATGCGTTCCACCTTTTCTGCGCAATGCCGAATCATAAGTATACACTCCTCCCCTACGGGTTCCTACCCAGATGTCCCCATTCGGCAACCGGTTTATCATCCGGATCGTGTTGGAACGATCGGACAATGCCCTGTCTTCCGGATACATACGCAGCACCTCTTCATTCTGTACCAACAGTCTCGACACTCCGGCATACTCCGAACTCACCCAGATACCCCCGGACCGGTCTTCCGCCACACACAGCAGGAAATTGGAATTTATATGGCTGAAACCGCTGATATCCGAAGTAAAATGCTGCAATTCGTCTTTCCTCAAATCATAAGTGTACAAACCGTTTCCATACGTCGAAATCCATAGAATGTCACGGGAATCATGCACGATCTCATACCGTTCCCTGTCAATATAGCCGACCTTGTCGTCCGGCATGAGCCGGAACTCTTTCACGGCACGGGTCTTCGCATTAACATACCACACTTTCCCAGTATGGTTGCATATCCAATAGTTTCCCCGATTATCCGTCTGCACCCTTCCTTCCTTAATATCCAATAAGGTGGAACGGGAAACCCTGAATGTAGAGGTATCGAACATATAAGTTCCATTGGAGGTCAGCACCATCCAGTCATCCTGTACACGGAGGCATCCGGTAACACTCAAACTTTTTTCCTTACCCAGATTAGCCACTTCCCGTACCGGCTTCCCTTCCTCCTTCATGGAAACGATTCCTTGGGATGACAAGAAAAACACACGTTTCCCCACAGACTGTGCCGCAAAGGCGCTTGGAGCCGCGACAGCCAAATCGGCCCGTTCTCCGGTAACCAATGCCACTCCCTGATCGCAACCTATCCAGATTCGTCCCACATAATCCTCAAACACATAAGTGACATGGCTGGAGGGTAAATTTTTCTTTTTCTTCGTAAACGTAAAAGATGAAAAAGCCTGATTCTCATACATCACCTTACGGCATCCGTTCCCTTTATGCCACAACCAGATGTTTCCATTGGAAGTCTCTATCTTGTTGCCATAGCATTGATCCAATTCCCCGGAACCGGTAAAATCCACAAAACAGTCTCTTTTCAGATCATAGCAACTGTATAAATCCGGAAAGGTACTAATCCATAAAAAGCCGTTTCTATCCTCATCAATCTGCCTGATGCGGTGGTCCGCCAGTGAAAGGCTATCCCGGCTGTCCGGACGGAAATTGACAAATGAATTTCCATCATACCGGCTTAACCCGTTCAATGTGCCGAACCAGATAAATCCTTTGCTATCCTGGAATATGCAACGTATGGAATTATTTACGATACCATCGTTTGTTGTCACATGGACAGAACGAACGTCCACGGAAGCCCTTCCATAAACATTCAGAAACAGAAAGAGCATGCCTAAAAGATATCTGTGCATTCTCATAATATTTACTACCCTAACGGGAACAAATGTACGAAAATAGCCGGAAAGGAATATTACTTTTTCAAATAATTCTTCAACGTGCAATTTGTATGCTTCAATCCTTCTATTATACTTTTCGCATTCAAGCGAGCCCCCTCCAGAGAGGTATGGGTGTGGTCCCGGTTGAAGAAAGCCGACGCTTTCTCTTTTCCCATCCGCTGCAAGACATCGGCGGAAATCGCGTTCAAGTCAATGAAACAGGCGTCTCCGGCCTCAGCGGCCTCACGGGCCCAACGTCCATAAGTATCCGCATTGCGCTCTATTTTGCCATCCACCCATCTGTTGCGAGGCGTATGGCTCAATATGACAGGAACCGCTCCCTTCTCTTTGGCATCCTGTATAAATTTACGCAAATACCAACCGTATGTATAGACCACTTCATAACACTTCGTGGGTTCTATAAAGAAAACCTTGCTTTCATTTCCGCTTCCGCGCAATTCACCTCTGGCTTTACCCCTATGAATCTCCCCTCCGTCGTTATGGCCGAACTGGATAAGCACAAAATCTCCCGGCCGCAAAGCCGCGTAGATTTTGTCCCAACGTCCTTCATTCAAGAATGTACGGGCACTTCGCCCCGCCTTAGCCCAGTTCTCGACGGTTATTTTCCGCAAGTCAAAATAAGGCTCCATCACACTTCCCCACCCCCACATTCCGTCCGGGTCATCATCATTGTTCTTTACCGTACTGTCGCCAATCACAAAAAGGACCGGACATCCGGGCTTCCGAGTAGCTCCGGTCACCGTATCCGGCACAACCGGCTTCAGGAACTCCGCCAACTTCAGTCCGGGTGTATCGCGAATGCCTTCCGCGACAGATTCCGCATTCACACGTGCTCCGAAACGGCTCGTATGGATACGGTCCTGATAGAACAGATATTTCACTTTTTCCTTGCCATATCTCTCGAATTTACGGGCGGATATTTCATTCAAATCGATAAAAGGAATCCTCTCGCCATCGGCCACTTGAGCCGCCCATAGCCCAAAAGTCCGGTTCACACGTGTAACCACCGTACTATCCTTATCATCCCAGGCATTACGGGGAGTAAGCGAGCACAAAACCGGATGAGCCCCTTTTGCTTTCACATCACGAATAAAACGGCGCATATATTCCCCATACGTATAAACGGTTTCCTTTACCCCGCTTTCTTTGATTACCACATTCAGGCTGTCCTGTCCGATACCGGGAATAGAAGCGCGCGCACGCCCACTGTCATAGGGACCGTTGTCATTATGCCCCAATTCGATAAGCACCCAGTCACCCGGCAGAACCCCTTTCAGCACATCCGGCCACAAACGATTATAAAAAGTACGGCTGCTGGTTCCACCCAACGCATGATTTTCCACCGTTATTTTATTCTCATCAAAATATTCACGGGCATAATATCCCCATCCCCACTGCCCGTTGTTTCCGTTGCCAAGCGTCCCCGTCCTCATGGTCGAGTTCCCTACAAGAAACAGTACCGGACAACCCTTTCTACGGCTGGAGCCTGCCACCGGACGGGCCGTCCGTACTTTATTCAGGCTGTCAAGAGTATTGTCTGTCACCTGGTTCACATCTTTCATCGGTGCCGTGACATCGTGTTGCGCGCTCATCGGCATATCCATCAGGACAGTTGCCAAAAAGAGCGACCACCCCAACCTATTCCTGCTCATCCCATTTATCTCCATCATTCATTTCCAACCTCATCGCAACCATAAAAATACAAAACAAAGAAACTTTCTCAGGTAAAATCCTCAATAAAATCCTCAAAAATGTACTATATTCCATGTATATGTACAATTATCCATGGCAAGAAAAACAGAAGCACATTACTTTTGCACATCGATAAATATCATCGGTGATACTGTTTTTTTCATAGATTCGGGATAGGTACATTTTTCAGGTAAACAGATTAGTTTTTCGGATAACATTTTTCAACCTTTACATCCTTCCAGCCGAATACAGGAATAATACTTTTATCACATGCGTCATTATTCGCCTTTATACGCAAGTTTTCAAACGCGAAATGATTCAACTGATATTGATCGGACTTCTGCACTTCAAAGAATACATTACATTCCAGCTCGATATTACGCATGGTGACGTAATCGGAATAAGACATGGGAGGATCTTTCCGGCCCTTCAAGTCAAAAAACTGCGTCCAAGGTTTCACTACGAGGAAACTCTTCGCGTCGCCGTCAATATCTTCCACCAGGATATATTCATACCTCTGAGGAGTATCCGGACGCATCTTCAGCCAGAGCAGACGCGAGGCGTTCCGTATATGGCAGCGCCGAAGAATGATATTACGATTGTATACAGACTCGCTACCGCATGTCAAGGCACTATGGCAAAACCCATACGTGCAGTCCTCAATGATAATATTGCGGTTTCCCCCATTATTCGGATCCTTGTCGGCCCAAGGCCCTTTTCCTCCTTTCAGAGCTACCGCGTCATCATTCACCGACATATAGCAGCCTTTAATCAGCACATCCGTACAGACATCTATATCTACGGCGTCCGTACTTGGCGCCTTCACAGGCTTGTATGGAGAACTGATGCGCAAATTCAAAAGCTTCACCCTGTTGCATTGATAGAGATGCGTCGTCCAAAACGGAGAATTCATAAGGTGCACATCAGAAATCCGGACATCATTGCAGCGGGACAAATAAAGCAGACGGGGACGAAGCTCATCCATGTTCGTACACTTGGGAATTACAGCCCGGCGCAACCAGAAAGATTTCCAGTAGCGAAGCCCGTTTCCGTCAATCGTTCCCTCTCCGGAAATCGTGAATCCGTTTACCCCGTCGGCATTCACCAAAGCCGCGAAATACTTCAGCGTCTGTCCCTCCATACGGGTAGTCACTACCGGAAAATGGCTGATATCGTCACTTCCTTTCAATACGGCCCCTTTCGTCAAATGCAGATGTGTCCCGGGACGGAAAAAAAGCGCCCCGCTCAGATAGGTTCCTTCCGGAATCACCACGACTCCTCCCGTCTGTTCCGCCTTATCAATCACGACCTGAATCCGTTCGGTCTGTAATAACGTGCTATCGTTTACCACACCAAAGTCCGTAATGACATATCTTGTCCCCAAATTTTCTATCCGAACCGGTTCGCTATCGCTGAACCACTCCGGAACAGGCGTGCCATCCGGAAATTTTTCCTGTCCCGACAAAGACATGGAAATACAAATCATGCATGTTAGAAAAGTGAATCTCATGGTTATCTGTTTCATATTAAATCAATTTTATTTACTTGAACTTTGCAAATAAAGCAAACTTTTAACAAAATAGATTTTTAATAATGATTTTTATTCTATGGAATATGATTTTTTTCAAAAGAAAGAGACAAACTGTTTATTATGATTTTCCGACCATGAAAAATGACGAAATTTAGGAATTTCAACGCAATAATCATCTTATTTCTTGCATATATAACCGGTAAAAGGTTATTTTGTCCGGCAAAAATCAAAACACACCATGAAAAAAACAGCGCTTATCCTTTGTCTCCTTCTATCGGGAACCAATGTCAATCTCGCACAAGACACGTTAGATCTTTCCGGTATATGGCGGTTCCGCATCGACCGTAATGACCAAGGCATTCGGGAACAATGGTATAAACAGACCCTGGAAGATACGATACTGTTGCCCGGTTCCATGCCCGAAAGAGGAAAAGGAGACGAAGTGACCGCCCGCACCAAATGGACAGCCAGCCTCTACGACAGTTCCTATTATTACAATCCTTATCTGGAAAAATACCGGAAAACAGGAAACATCAAGCTCCCTTTCTTCCTGACTCCCGTCAAACATTATGTAGGAACCGCCTGGTACCAAAAAGAAATAACATTGCCCAAAGAGTGGAAAGGCAAACGAATCATACTGTTTTTGGAACGCCCGCACACGGAAACGACCGTATGGGTCAATCATAGGCAGGCAGGAAAGCGGAACAGCCTCTGTGTGGCGCATGAATATGACTTAACGTCCTATCTGTCACCGGGAAAAAACCAAATATCCATACGAATCGACAACCGGCTGGAAACTGTGAATGTAGGAAAGGACTCGCATAGCGTGACCGATCAGACCCAAGGAAACTGGAACGGAATCGTGGGCAAGATAGAATTAAGGAAGGAACCGCTCACCTATATAAAGGAGATACAAATATACCCTCACCTTTCCCAACAGACCGCCACAGTGAAAATATGGATAGGTTCCGGCAAGACATCCAGGCAAAAGGCTCTTCTCCGGCTCTCCGCGGAAAGCTTCAACACCCGGCACCGGCACATAGTGACCCCCGTCAGCAAGACACTGACTTTATGCGACACCCTGACCTCCATTGAAATTCCAATGCCAATGGGAAAGGAGATGCAAACTTGGGACGAGTTTTCACCGGCATTGTACAAACTGACCGTATCCCTGGAAACGGGAAAACAGACAGACGTGAAAGAAAAGACTTTCGGCATGCGGGAGTTCACCATCCGGGGAAAATGGTTTTATGTGAACGGACGGAAAATCATGCTCCGTGGAACGGTTGAGAATTGCGACTTCCCCTTAACAGGTTATGCTCCCATGGATACAGAAAGCTGGAAAAAGATTTTCAGCAAATGCAAGCAATACGGCCTGAACCACATGAGATTCCATTCTTATTGTCCTCCCGAAGCCGCGTTCCAAGCCGCCGACCTGGTCGGTTTTTACCTGCAACCGGAGGGGCCCAGCTGGCCGAACCATGGAACCAGCCTCGGAAAAGGAAAATTCATCGATACCTATTTAATGCGGGAAACCATAGACATGACACGCCAATACGGCAATTACGCCTCTTTCTGCATGCTGGCCTGCGGCAACGAACCGGCAGGGAACTGGGTTCCATGGGTCAGCCGTTTTGTCGACTACTGGAAAGAACACGACCCGCGCCGCGTTTATACCGGAGCCTCCGTCGGCAACGGCTGGAAGTGGCAACCCCAAAACCAGTACCATGTAAAAGCCGGGGCAAGAGGACTGAACTGGCATCAATCGCCTCCGGAGACAATGAGCGACTATCGCTATCAAAGCCGCATCGACACGGTGTCCCAGCCTTATGTTTCGCATGAGACCGGACAATGGTGCGCCTTTCCCAACTTCGAAGAACGATACAAATACACCGGAGTCAACCGGGCCAGGAATCTCGATATATTCCATGATATCCTGGCAGAAAACGACATGGAGGGAATGGAGCAGCGTTTCCTTATGGCTTCCGGAAAGCTACAGGCCCTCTGTTATAAACACGAAATAGAACGGACTCTGCGCACGCCCGACTACGCGGGCTTCCAGCTTCTCGCCCTGAACGACTATTCCGGACAAGGTTCGGCTCTGGTAGGATTATTGGATGTCTTTTTCGAGGAAAAAGGGTACATCCATGCCGGACAGTTCCGCCGGTTCTGCTCGCCTGTCGTGCCGCTCATGCGTACCGGCCGCTTTGTATATGCCACGACCGATACGATTCAGGCCGCCATCGAAATAGCCAATTTCAGTCCGCAAGCCATGCAGCGCCGGACAGTCAGCTATACGTTAAGCGACGAATACGGAAAGACATACCACAGCGGCCGGTTCGAAGATTGCTCCCTTCCTGTCGGCAACCGGAATGAAGCGGGAGTCATACGGTATTGCCCGAAGGAAATAGACAAGCCCACCAAGCTGAACCTGACCGTACGCGTACAAGGGACGGAGGCTGTCAACGACTGGGACTTCTGGGTATACCCGGCAGTCCCGTCCATAGACCACGGAGAGGTTTATGTGACCGACACGTTGGATTCCAAAGCACTCGAACGGCTGGAACAAGGGAACAAAGTCCTGATTCTGGCAGCCGGGAAAATAAGTTACGGCAAAGAAGTGGTACAACACTTCACCCCCGTATTCTGGAACACCTCCTGGTTTAAAATGCGCCCGCCTCACACCACCGGCATCTGGGTGAACAATTACCATCCCCTCTTCCGCGAATTCCCGACAGAATACCACAGCAATCTGCAATGGTGGGAACTGTTGAACAACGCGCAGGTCATGCAATTCACCCGTTTCCCAAAAGGATTCCAGCCATTGGTGCAAAGCATCGACACCTGGTTCCTGAGCCGTAAAATAGGCATGTTGTACGAAGCGAACGTCCTAAACGGCAGACTGATGATGACTAGCATGGATTTGACCTCCGATCCGGAACACCGCATCGTGGCCCGGCAAATGTACAAGGCCATCCTCGATTATATGAATTCCGACCGGTTCAAACCGGAATTCAAGGTCTCTCCGCGACAGATTCAGGAACTCTTCACCCGTGTGGCCGGAGAAATCAAGTCCTTTACCAAGGACGCGCCGGACGAACTGAAAGACAAAATGAACTGATGAAAGTATAACCCCGCTCAAAAAAACAAAGAAAGAATGAACCGCTTTTTACACCTTATTATATTAGGAGCATGCTGGTGCTCGGCATCGGTATCCCTCACCGCCCAGCCCCATTACGATTATTCCCGTCTGCAAAAGGAAAAGCTCGGACGCGGCGTAGTGGCCTTCCGCCATACGCCATACGATGTCGTCGTTTCCTGGAGGTATCTTTCTTCCGACCCGCAAGGAGTCACTTTCAACGTCTACCGCGACGGTAAAAAGATAAATCCCGTTCCGGTTGCCAACTGCACTTTCTTCCGCGACCGTACCGCAGATACTTCCGCAGCCACTTATGAAGTCAGGCCCATTCTCCACGAAAACGCGCAAGCCGTCTGTGGAAGCTTTCAGCTTCCGGCAAACGCTCCAAACGGATATATCGAAATCCCCTTGCAACGTCCGGCCGGCGGAACCACTCCTGACCAACGTTCTTTTGAATACACTCCGAATGACGCGTCCGTAGGCGATGTAGACGGAGACGGGGAGTACGAAATCATTCTAAAATGGGACCCGACAAACGCGCACGACAACGGGCACGACGGATATACCGGAGCGACCCTGTTTGAAGCCTATCGCCTGAATGGAGAACGTCTCTGGCAAATCAACCTGGGACACAACATCCGATCAGGGGCACACTATACCCCCTTCCTGGTATATGATTTCGACGGGGACGGGAAAGCGGAACTGGCCGTACGCACCTCCGATGGGACGGTCGACGGAAAAGGGAAGGTCATCGGAAACGCCTCCGCGGACTACCGGGGGAAAGGAGGCCCTGAAGACCCCCGCGGCAAAGGAAGGATTCTTACCGGAAATGAATTCCTCACCATTTTCTCCGGTCTGACCGGTGAAGCCCTTTGTACGGTTCCCTATCTGCCTCCACGCGGCAATCCGCAAGACTGGGGAGACTCCCGTGCCAACCGCAGTGACCGTTTTCTGGCAGCCGTAGCCTACCTCGACGGCCACACTCCAAGCATGGTTTTCTGCAGGGGATACTACACCCGCACCGTACTGGCCGCTTTCGACTGGGATGGAAAGCGCCTGAAACGGCACTGGTTGTTCGACAGCAACCAGCAGCCCGAATATGCGGGCCAGGGCAACCACAATCTACGGGTAGGCGATGTAGACGGAGACGGATGCGATGAAATCATTTACGGGTCCTGTACAATCGACCACAACGGAAAAGGACTCTACTCTACCGGACTGGGACACGGCGATGCCCTGCATCTCACCCAATTCGACCCTTCCAGGAAAGGGATGCAGGTATGGGACTGCCACGAAAACAAACGCGACGGCTCCACCTATCGGGATGCCGCCACCGGAGAAATCCTCATGCAGATAAAGAGTCCGATCGATGTGGGACGCTGCATGGCCGCCGACATCGACCCGGATTATCCGGGAGTAGAAATGTGGTCCTCCGACTCTAAGGGCATCCGCAGCGTAACAGGAGCAACCATCTGCCGGAGTCCCCGCCGTATGCCAACAAACATGGCGGTATGGTGGGACGGAGACCTCTTACGCGAATTGCTCGACCATACGACCCTCAGCAAATATGACTGGAAAGAACAAAAGTGCGTCCCACTCCTGCGCTTCGAAGGCTGCCTGTCCAACAACGGCAGCAAAGGCAATCCCTGCCTGCAAGGAGATATCATAGGCGATTGGCGCGAAGAGGTACTGGTACGTACGGAAGACAACAAGGCCTTGAGGCTTTACATCTCCCCGGAGCCCACCCCGTTCCGATTCCATACCTTCCTGGAGGATCCGATCTACCGAATCAGTATCGCCACCCAGAATGTAGGCTACAATCAGCCTACCCAGCCGGGCTTCTATTTCGGGCCGGACTTGAAATCGACCGTTTTCCGGGGCACACGGCTTCCTTAAGACCGCATTGCGGGAAGTCCCGATAAGGCTCTCTCTAATCTATGCGTCATAATGTCTCAAAATAATGCCATACTTCCCAAGCAAAACCTGTCGGATTAAGCTATATTAACGGGGGGGGGAATTTTCCTGAAATATTTTAATAAATAATCATTTTCCACACATCTATAATCATTTTTACAAATTCAGTCTGTTTTTAAATTCTAATCTTTGCAACGTGAAATAAAGTCACACGTTCGCATAACCATAAAATTAGTATCATAATGAAACACATAAGAGACTGTGGCAGTTTAAAAACAGGTGAGCCTAAATTAAAAAGTGCACGTTCGAACGACTTAGATCTTGTAACGGGCGTAGAATTTGAATATCGTTTGTCAGACATTGACGATGAAGGACAAGCCAATCATGAAGTATGGTTCAATTTTTCATCTTATAGTGATATATGGCACACAACATTTGTTGGTAATACCAATAATCAAGGAATAATATCTTTTAAATTAGATCTTGATAACAACCTTGACGAAATAGAAATAGCCATAGAAAATCTACAAGATATAGTACAATATACCCAAATGGAATTTCTCTGCGAGTCTAGTGATTTATCATATCTAAAATTTTTAGAAATCGTTGATTATGGGGACTTTGCAGATAATGGAACGCTAGATATCGGAAATAATGGATTTGGACTATACATGGCAAAAAATATGGAATCTGATATTACATATTCAGCAAAAGTCAAATGTGAGTTATTCAACTGCTCTTATATGTCAAGTAAAATAATTTATGTTAACATAAAATTCTTAGCTGTAAATGGGGAGAACTTAGCTTAAACTATTCTCCAACTATAAATAAAAACACCATCAACATAACAATTCTATTCATCTCAAAGAAAATAATATCAAACAATCATATTAATTAATAACAACAAATGAAAAAAGCGACATTCTTACGAAAAATGTTTTGGCTAATGCTCATTCCATTTCTTGCCTTCGCCTGTGATGACAAAATGGACGAACATTACGAAGTGCCAGATTGGGTGCCTGCCAGTGCGTGGGAAGTACTGCAATCCGGAGAGAACGGAAATTATTCCATCTTTCTGGAAGGAGTAGAACTTGCCGGCTATAGGCCAATGCTGGAAGGACAAAGTTTACTTACGGTGATGGCACCTGACGATACGGCGTTCAAGACGTATTTGGAATCCAAAGGTTACGCCTCTATCAAGGATATGCCTGCCGATGAACTCAAAAAGTTAATCGGATTCCATCTGATGTATTATTCTTATAATACGGACAACCTGATTAACTTCCGTCCGAAAGGAAGCACGGAGACAGATGAAGAGAAAGAAATCAACGCCGGTCTGTATTACAAGCACCGCACCTACAGTGCCAACGAACCGACTACGGAAACCGACCCGGTCACGGGAGAGAATATCTTGGTGTACCATCAGGAACGTTTCCTCCCTGTATTCTCTCACCTCTATTTCAATTCAAAGAAAATCAACGCGAAAGAGAATTATGAATATTTCTTTCCCCAATCCACGTGGAACGGAGATGCCGGTTTCAATGTGGCCAATGCGTCAGTGAAAGAATACGGAATCAAAGCCAACAACGGTTACATCCATGTGGTGGATCAGGTATTGGAGCCATTGGAAACCATCTACACGGAATTACGGAACAAAGAGGAATACTCCACGTTCATCAAATTGTTCGACACGTATGGAGGCTACGAAGAAGATGCCACTTTGACCAATCTCTACAAAGAGAGTTACGGAGTGGACGCCATCTATCTGTATAAGCATACCAACCTGAACAACACCAACATCGCCTGTGAATGGATCAGCACTTCCTACACGGATTTCGAAAAGAACTCAAAAGAGGCGTATACGGTTTTCGCCCCGACAAACGAGGCGTTCAGTTCTTTCTTCAATGATTTCTGGAAAAAAGGCGGATACGCTTCATTGGAAGAAGTGGACAAGACGGCCATCAACGAAGTGTTGCAGCAATATATCTATTCCAAGGATCTGGTCTTCCCCGAAGAGATAAAATCCGGCCTGTTGGTATCCGCTTCCGGAAGCGCCATCGACAACATCGACTTCTCTTCCGTAAAAGAGCCTATGATGTGCGTAAACGGTGCCGTTTACGGAATGGACGAAATGAAGCTGCCTGCCTTTTTGCAGTCAGTCCTTTCCCCGGTGTACCGGAACATGGATATGCGTACTTTCATGTATGCCATTGACGGTTCTGGACTGAAAAACAACTATACCTTAGCCGGAACCAACTACATCCTGCTGGTTCCTACCAAAGAGCAATTCGAAGCGAATAACATCTATACCGTCTATGTGACCCGCACACTGGAGCAGGAGTCCGAAGACGGACGTATCACAATGAGCGCTTCCGCCCTGTCGGAAATCGCCAATATGCATACCGCCAACATCGTCACCGGAGAAAGCAATCAACTCCCGACAGAAGGCGTGCGGGTGATTCCTACCCAATGCAGCTGGAACTTCTGGTTCATCAAAGACGGGAAAATCACCACCAACGCGCTCTATAACCTACAACTAAATCCGCAAAATACCAACACGGACATCTTCTCCACGTTTACGAAGGTAAGCGATGAGAAGAACGGTACGGTTTATCAGTTCGGATACAACGGGCTGTTTGAGGAAGCGTCGCAGGATATCACACGAGACATAGCCATTTGCGCCAACAAGGAGTATGAGTACCACCACTTTTCCCAGTTGTTGAAAAAAGCCGGATTGGCCACAAACGAAATGCTGTTGCCGGCCTATCAATTAGATGAAAACGATAATATAATAGGACCCGCCCGTTACATCGCTTTCATCCCGACGAACGAAGCCATAGAGAAATCATTGGCGGAAAACCGCATCCCCGGATGTGTCGATGCCTCATTCGGCAGTGACGGCGAATTGTTAGGCTCATTCGACGAGAAACAGTTGAAAGAGTATCTCAAATCGTATTTCCTGACTCTTTCGACCAATAACCTCAGCACCTATCCATATATTGGTTCGAGCATGAAAAGCGGAAAATACATCACTCAACAGACGTCTACAGAAAGCGGAAACGCCCCGGCTCTCATCTATACCGATAACGGCAGCAGCTTGAGTGTTCAGTTGGAAGGTGGAAACGTCTGCCATGTCATTCCGAAATACAATTATTTCCCGTTCGCCTACGAGGATGGTTGTTTCCACCTGATAGACGATACCCTTTGATTAACTGAAAAAATGAGATTATGAAATTATTTAAATACATACTGACAGCAACTTTCCTCGTCGTCATGACGAGCAACGCATATTCCCAGACGGGAATCCTGTCCGGTAAAGTGACCGAGATATTCGGCGGAAAAGCCGAGCCGATGATGGGTGTGAACGTTACGGTCGTAAATAACCAAAACCGTACACTAGGCGGTGGCATTACGGATATAAACGGAACGTACAACATCAAAATCCCTAATGAAAAGAACCTGACCATTGTATTCTCTTACATCGGTATGAAAACCGAGCGTGTGAAATACACCGGACAGGAAAAACTGAACATGACCCTGAAAGACGATTCGCAGACCATGTCCGAAGTGGTCGTACAGGCAGAACGTCTGGACCGAAATGAAATGGGTATCACTGCCCGTCAACAAGTATCCGCCACACAAAAGGTGAACATGGACGAACTGGTAGCGACCTCACCGGTTTCTTCTATCGAAGACGCACTGCAAGGCCAATTGGGAGGTGTGGATAT
This sequence comes from uncultured Phocaeicola sp., assembly GCA_947626525.1. GTDB lineage: Bacteria > Bacteroidota > Bacteroidia > Bacteroidales > Bacteroidaceae > Phocaeicola_A. Next base: position 54,626 of record CANQSM010000005.1, read on the forward strand.
TATATTGGGCGGTGGCGACCCCGGAGCGCGTGCCAGCATTCAAATCCGCGGAACAAGCACCTTGAACGCCAATTCCGACCCGTTAATCGTCATCGATGGAATTCCGTATCCGTCGGACATTTCCGAGGATACCGACTTCTCGAACTTAAATAATGAAGATTTAGGAGCCTTGTTGAATATCTCCCCACAAGACATCGCCTCCATCGAGGTATTGAAAGATGCCGCCGCAACGGCCATCTGGGGAACGAAAGGAGCCAACGGTGTGCTGATGATTACCACCAAAAAGGGTACCGTCGGCAAGACCCGCTTCACCTTCTCATCCAAATTCTCGGCCAAAAGAGAGCCGTCGAGCATCCCCATGCTGAACGGTAACCAATACAAGACCCTGATTTCCGAAGCGATCTGGAACAGTGCCAACTATTCGGGATTGAGCAATAGATACCTCGATTTGTTATTCAATACACCTGAAATTGCCAACAACCAAAATTGGGCTTACTACGATGAGTACGCGCAAAACACCGACTGGCTGGCAACTGTCCGCCAAAACACACATACATGGGACAACAACTTCTCCATGAGTGGTGGAGGTGAAAAAGCCACTTACCGCTTCGCCTTAGGATATTTGGACGAAGGAGGTACCACCATCGGTACCGGCATGAACCGTATCAACTCTTCATTGGACATTACGTACAAGTTCTCCGATAAGCTGAAATTCACGGCCTACTTCTCTTATTCACAGACGGATAAAGATGAGAACTACTACAATGTCCGCACGGAAGCATTCCGGAAGATGCCGAACAAATCGCCATATTATATCGATGACAAGACAGGCGAATACACTTCCGTGTACTTCAACCGTTACAACACGAATCCAAGCACCAGCGCGTTTGATGGAGCGCCTTCTTTGTCAGAAGACAGCGGTTCAAACTACAACCCCATAGCCATGGCCAAAGAAAGCAGAAACAATACGCTACAAAACGAAAGTAAAATCAACGTCCGTGCCGAATATAAATTCCTAAAGGACCTGACATATAGAGGATACGTATCTTTGAACATCCGTAACACCAAAGGACGCATGTTCCTGCCGCAAGTGGCCACCGGTCTTCCCTGGGATGATCCCTATTCAAACCGTAGCACGGATACTTCGGCAGACCAGCTGACCATCAGCACGGAAAACCAGTTGATGTACATCCGGAATTGGAACGATCGGCACAATCTCGTCGCCAACGCCATCTGGAGGACTTCGGAAACCAGTAAAAAGAGCTACGGCAGCCAGACTTCGGGCAACCCCAGTTCCGATTTGTCCGACCCGGTTATCGGAAGTACTGTACAGAAGAAATCTTCTAGCGAGTCGAAAACACGCAGTTTGAGCGGTGTGCTTAATGCGAACTACACCTATTTGAACCGCTATGTGTTCAATATAACAGCCAATATCGAAGGCAACTCGGCCATGGGTAGAAGCGAGCGCTGGGGAGTATTCCCGGCTGCCGGTGTGGCATGGCATTTGCAAGACGAGCCTTTCATGCGTGAAATAAAGTGGCTGCAAGAATTAAAATTGCGTTTCAGCGCCGGACAGAGCGGTAAGGCGGCAAGCGGTACAAGCCTCTATTTAGGCTCCTACCAAGCTACCGGTGACAACTATATGGGCATGGGTACGATAATTCCCAAGAAAATGCAATTGAACCGTTTGAAATGGGAAACAACCACCGAATACAACACCGGAGCGGATATCTCCTTATTGAAAGGAAGATTACGTTTCACCGTGGATGTATATCAGAAGTTCACGAAAGACCTGTTGCAAAGAAACGTAACCATCCCCAGCTCATTAGGTTATGGTTCGGATTACACAAAGATGGCTTATTTCAACTCAGGAAAAATGACAAACAGAGGTTGGGAGTTCCGGACAGATGTAGTATTCTATGAGAAAAAAGACCTCCGAATCGCCGGTTTCTTCAACATCGCCCGCAATACCAACAAATTGACTGAAATGCCGGACAACTATTCGGAAGAAAACTACAGTTTCAAAAACGGAGAATACGCCTACCGTTGGGAAGTAGGCCGACCGATCGGATCTTTCTTCGGTTACCGGTACTTGGGCGTTTACCAAAACAAAGACGCCACGTATGCCCGCGACGCGGAAGGAAACATCATGAACGACGTGAACGGAAGTCCGATTGTGATGCAGAACGGAACAGCCCCGGTAGCTCCCGGTGATGCCATTTACGAGGACATCAATCACGATGGTGTCATCAACGAATACGACATTGTCTATTTGGGAAATTCACAACCACGTTTCACCGGCGGTTGCGGTCTCAACATCAGCTACAAGAACTTCCGCTTATCAGCCAACTTCTACGGGCGTTACGGACAGGATGTCATCAACAGCACCCGTATGAGCAATGAATCCATGTACGGCACAAACAACCAAAGTACGGCTGTATTGAGAAGATGGCGTAACGAAGGCGACATCACGGATATTCCGCGCGCGCTCTATAACGAAGGCTATAACTATTTAGGTTCCGACCGCTTCGTGGAGGACGCTTCATACTTGCGCCTGAAATCCTTGTCACTCACCTACAAGGTACCGAATAAACTTTGCCAAAACTGGGGACTCAATTCATTGGAAGTGTATGTAACCGGCTATAACCTGTTCACCTGGACCAAATATACCGGTCAGGATCCGGAAGTGAAAACCACGAACACTTACGCCAAGGATTCGGCTATCACCCCTATTTCCAAGCAATTTACCTGTGGTATCAATTTAAGTTTCTAAAAAGATTCATAAACATGAAAAAGATATTTATAACATCACTTTTAATCGGAGGCTTATTGACAAGCGGCTGTAATGATTATCTGGAGATTTTGCCGAAAGATCAACAAGCGAGAGACCAATATTGGGCATCCTCCGAAGATGTGGAAAGCATTCTTGCGGAAGGATATTATACCATGCGAAGTCTCCCCTCCACCTTCTTCGAATGGGGAGAACTCCGTGCCGGCTCCATGACCACAACAGTCGTGGACGGACAGAAACTGGAGACATTCCAAACGCTTCCAAGCAATTCATTGGTGAAATGGAGCAACTTCTACCATATTATCGGTATGGCCAATCAGGTACTGAAATATGCGCCGGGAGTAATGGAGGTGGACGACAGTTACAAGGAGGCTCAAATGAAGTCGCATCAGACCGAAGCCTATTTCCTGCGCGCCCTCTCCTATTTCTATCTGGTACGCAACTTCAAAGAGGTACCGTTAATTCTGGAACCGTATGATACGGATGACCAGCCCATCTATATGGCCAAGTCATCGGAAGCCGACATCATCGCGCAAATCAAGGAAGACATTGAAACAGCTTTAGCGAGCGGTGCGGCAAAAGAGATGTTCAACTCGACGACGACATGGAGCAATCCAAGTAAAGGCCGTGCCACCAAATGGGCCCTCTATGCGCTCATGGCTGATGTCTGCCTGTGGAATGAGGATTATGATGAGTGTATCGAGTATGCCGATTTGCTGCTGAATGCCAGCTCCGGAATTCGTCCGGTATTCATGAGCGACCCCATGCAATGGTTCTCCATCTACTATCCGGGTAATAGCAACGAATCCATTTTCGAGATTCCGTTCGACAACAATCTGAACCAGGCTAACGGAAGCCCCAGCGCAAAAACGATACCCACCGACATGGCTACCCTTCCAACGTACTGTTTCTCGACAACCATGACCGAGAAGCTGGAAACGGAAGCGCTTTCTTCCCCTTCGACTGTCGGAAGAGCGCGAAACACCTACCACATGTTGGAAATGGAGGAGAACTATTCTTTCGTTTGGAAATATGCGGGCATCGATGAGCAAACACAACGCGGTAGCGACGCGCAAGACGCCAACTTCATTATCTACCGCATGGCGGACATCATTCTGATGAAAGCGGAAGCTTTAATCTGCAGCGGCGGGACAGCCAACTGGACGGAAGCGATAAGACTGATCAACCAAATCCGCGCACGGGCCGGTGCCAATACGGTCGATCCCTCCATTGAAGAGGAGACCGAAGAGAGTATGTTGACCGAATACCTGTTGCCCGAACGTGAAATGGAATTCGCCGCGGAAGGGAAACGGTGGTACGACTTGCTCCGCTTTGCCAGGAAACACAACAACCAATACAAGCAACAGTTTATGAATCTCATTCTGGAAAACAACGTGGAAGGAAACCAGAAATGGTTGAAATCCGCTCTCCAAAGCGAAGACGCATGGTTTCTGCCCATCGCCGAAAGCGAGTTGACCAGCAACAAATTATTGGTTCAGAATCCATATTACGGTGTAACAAATTAATCAAAGCATTTATGAAAAAAATAAAATTCTATGTATGTTTGATGTTGTCGTGCCTGTTTTCGTTCACTGCTTGTGACGATGAATTCAAGGACGAAACGTATGTGCTCTACGATATGCAGCCTGCATCGACTTATCTATCCGACCGATCGGAAGATTTCTCCGAATGGATAAAGATTATGAAATATGCAGACCTCTACAATGCAGTGAACGTGGCTACCCAATATTTCACGCTGTTTGTCCCGAACAATCAGGCGGTGACGGAATTCTACGCCAAGAAAGGAGTCTCTTCCATTGAGGAATTGGGTGAAGAGTATGCCAAGACACTGGTCCGGTTCCATGTCATCAACGATACGATTAATCAGGAAACTTTCATCAGCACCGACGGGGATTTGGAAACACAAACCTTGTCCGAAGATTATCTGAATGTTTCGTACGGAACCGGAAATGAAAACGCCGGAGGCTTGCAGTCGCTGTATTTGAACAAAGAAGCGCATGTGGTAGAACTGGCCAACCACGTGAGCAACGGATATGTGTATGTGCTTGAAAACGTAATGACCCCTCTTACCGAAAGTGTCTACGATCGGATCCAAGAAGAAAGCGAATACGGCATATTCAAAACAGCGCTCGATGAGACGAAACTCGGCGCGCGCATTCACGAGATCTACGAAAACGTGCCGGACGCCAATGGAAAAGTGACACAACAAAAGCGGAACTATACAGTGCTGGCTGTCACCGACGCGACATTCCAAGCCGAAGGCATTGCCGACTTCAATGGTCTGGCAAACCGGCTGGGAGCGGGAACAGACTACACGAATCCGGAAAACGCGCTCTATAAATATGTAGCCTACCACATCATTTCAGGTATGTACAGCCTCAGCAGAATGCAACAATTCGACACGGAAGGCAGCGCGTCGAAACTGTGGAACACTCTTTCCAACGACTATCTGATAAAAACCAGTGAAGAAGGGGACGGATTCTATCTGAATTACGACAACCAGGAAAGCCGCAGTCAATTCGTAGAAGACAACTGCGACATCAAAGCGAAAAACGGATACATCCACCAACTCTCCAGCTGCTTATGGGTAACGGAGCAGAAACCGGAAAGTGTCCTGTTCGATCTCTGCGACTTCGAAGAGATAGCCAACGCCATCGCGGCAGGCAAGGCCGATGCGAACTGTGTCTACCAGACCGTAGGAAGCAGCGAAGGATGGCTGGATTGTACCGAACTGGACATCTATCAAAGCTATGCGCCGAACCCGAGTTCATGGCGCCCGGGAACCTGCCCCGACGGTTTGCTGAACTATATGAACGCCAAGTCAAGCAACGACTGGCAATACGCCCAGAATCATGATTACTTGGTATTCAATGTGGGATACATGGGCTGGTTCTCCGTACAAACGCCAACGATTCTGAAAGGAAAATACAAGGTATCCATCCAATTCGGTCATGCCAAAAGCATCGATTTCATCGCTAAGGCAAGCGATGGCAGCAACGGAGGCCAGATGGATATAAGTTTCGATGACAAGGTCATTACTTGTTATCCTTATACGAGTGACCACAAGACGGGAAACTCTTACAACTTCTCTTACGAAGTAGGCGAATGGGAGTTCGACAGCACCGCCTCCCATACGTTCAAGCTGACGCTGAAAGACCCAACGGCCAGCAAGAACTCCAACTACCGTATGTATATAGATTATATTTTATTTGAACCTGTAACAGAAGAATAAAGCCATGAAAAGAAAGATATATTTATTATGCTCCATTTTGGCGGGCGGTATCATGACAAGCGGTTGTTCCGACACATGGGACGATCATTACAAAGGAGAAGAGAGTGTGGTGGAAAACACCTCCATCACCAGTGTCAACCAGCCAATCACCTCCTATTTGGCGAACGAGGAATCCCTCAGCGGCATGTACCAGTTGTTCCAAGAGACAGGAGTACTGGAACAACTGAACAATATCACAGGACAACTCTACACGGTGCTGGCCGTGGAGGGACAAGGCCCCAAAGCAGCCAAAGCCGAATCATCGGCCGATGACATTTACATGGCCCAATCTTATGTATCGAGCGTCGGGCTGGCCCCCTCAAGCATCACGAACGGACAGCGCATCAAGATGTGGAACGGCAAATTCCTGGAAATCACGAAATCGGAGGATGACGAAACCATCAAATTCGCCAATTCGGAAGTGTCGAGAATAGTGAAACTGAATGACGGCTATCTCTATGTCCTGAAAGAAGAGGTGGAATCTCCCCGCAGCCTCTATGAGACGATCAAAGCTTTAGGGGATGACTATTCCATATTCCGCGAAATGGTACTCTCGCGCAACCAGATAGTGTTCGATAAGGCCAACAGTGAAGTGATCGATGTGGACGCGACAGGAAACAACGTTTATGATTCCATCTTCATCGAAAAAGCCTCCTACTTTGAGAGTAAAGGCTTCGACCTCATGTCTGAAGGAGGAAACTCCACCTTGTTGATACCTTCCAACGAAGTGATCAACGAAGCCATCAGTACAGCGAAAAGAAACCTCAGCGACTGGGGGCTGGAACGGGAAGACAGCGTATTGCAAAACTGGGTTTTTCAGAGCATGTTCTACAATACCCGATATACGAAAGAGGATTTCGAAACGAACACCGACTTGAAATCCGTCTTCGGCACACAATGGCGTACCACCGTGCAGGAAGTGGACTTGGACAATCCGGTTACCCTCTCCAACGGAATCGCATATTATGTAAAAAAAATAAAAATCCCGACCAATGTATTAATATACAGGTTGAAAGATTATTATAGATGGTACGAGTACATGACCGCCTCGGAAATCAGCACTTATTTCGTCACGGAGAATCTAAGTTATGAGAAGATTCGCCAAAGCGGTAAAATGTCGGGACTTGGTTGGACGCAAGCCGGCGTGGACAAGTATGGAAACTACCTGTTCCCGGAAATAGAATACTACTATGTGCTGGCATTTACGCTGACAGATAGCGAAAACAAATCATACGAGCTGACATTCACGCCGTTTAAGTTTACCGGTGACGCCAATGCCCATACCGTCAGAGACTACAAAATACCTCCCGGTGAATATGATCTGTGTTTGGGATTCGAACAGAACAAGAATCACGAATTAGGAGATATAGAAGTTTACTTCAACGGAAAATATATTACCAAAGTTTCGGATAGTCAGCTGACAGGATCGGGTTTTCACTACGACCGAGCCGGTCAAGGTTACCCGGAAGGCTTTGATACGAACGCCGCCAAAAAAGCCGGTTGGAGCAAGGCAAGCAATTATGACAGAGATGGTACCAAAGTGGGCACTGTAACCATTGAAGGAGACGAAGCCCAGACAGTGGAATTGCGTTTTGTGGGTTCAGGGAGCAAATTAGCACGTTGCTGGTTACACCACTGGTGTCTGAAACCGACCTCCAACTGTTATTAACCAGAACGAAATTGAAACATTATGAAAAAGATAAATTTAGTACTCTTCATAGCATTGTTCAGCCTGTCCGTAACCAAATCGTATGCGCAGGAGACCAGCACGATAAGCGGAAAAGTGCTGTCGACACTGAACATTCCGGTAGAAGGTGCCGTGATCTCTGTTACAGGCAGCGAAGATGTCAAGACAGACAAGGACGGAAACTTCACCATCACGTGTAAAAATCCCAAAGATGCCACCATTGCGGTATGGGCAGCCGGTTACTATCAGGTATTGCAAGCTGTGGATGGCCGCAAGGAGGTAACTTTCGTTGTGATTCCCGAAACACAACACCGTTACAACGAAACCAAGGTATTGCCATTCCGGATTGACAACAACCTGGAACACACATCCGCGGAAAACATCGCCAAAAAGGACTTCCTGTTGGGAAGCATGAAAATAGACCGTGCCCTGTCCGGTCAAATAGCCGGTCTGCAGGTAACACGCGGCAGCGGTATGCCGGGCGAAGGAAGCGCCTTCAACTTACGCGGAATCCGCTCGTTCATAGGCGAGAACTCTCCCTTGATTGTCATTGACGGGGTGCCTTATCGTCCCGACACGAAAGATTCTCCTCTCATCAACGGGTTGGGACGGGACATCTTCTCGGCTTACAACATCAACGATATTCAGAACATCACGGTTCTGAAAGGAGCGGATGCCGCCATCTACGGCTCGATGGGTTCCAATGGAGTGATTCTCATCGAGACGGACGCCGCCACCTCCGAGAACCTGAACACGGAAATCAGCTATTACGGACAGTTCGGCACGAGTTGGAACAACAAACGGATGCCCCTGTTAAGCGGAACGGAATACAAGTCCTACTTATCGGATGCCGGCATGAACTATTACGGTTCCATGGTGACGTTGTTCTCCCGTTTCCCATTCCTCGACTCTACGGCCCCGAACATTTACCAGCGTTATTACAACAACGCGGCCAATACCGATTGGCAGGATCTGATTTACCAGAACGGATTGGTAACCGACCATCTGTTCAGGGTAGAAGGTGGTGACGCCATCGCCAAATACGACATTTCGTTGGGTTATTCCAATGAAGAGGGTATCCTGAAGAGTACGAAGAGACAACGCTACCACACCATGTTGAACGGTAACTTCCTCGTAAACAAGAACATGGAAATCTATGCGTCCGTAGGATTGGCCTATCTGACCGGTTCTTATCAGGAACAAGGCATGAACGTACGTACCAACCCTCTTCTGGCCGCCTATGCCCAGTCACCTGTACTGTATCCGTACCAGCGGCTCCAGCAAACCGACGGAAGCATCGACAACACGCCTCTTTACTCACAATACTATTTCGGCGCTCCCAACCTCTGGAAACAGAATGGCGACGGAGATAATTTTGCGGATGCGATGGACGCGGCGGTGAGCAACCCGTTGGCCATTGTCAACACCCTGGATGCCAGCAGCCGTCAATATGACGTGAACGTGAAAGCGGGATTCAACTATAAAATACTCCGGGACCTGACGTTGAACGGAACGATAGGCATCTATTACAATTACAACAGTGAGCACATGTTCATTCCGGGCAAGACCGACAAAACCATCATTCCGGTGACAGACTATTACGGTTCGGAAGAGAATACAGTCAGGGAAGGTGTGGGAAAGACCACCGACTACTTCTATAACCTGAACGCCAAATACAACGTGAAATTCGACAGCCGCAACGCGCTAAACGTGTTGGTCGGTTTCCAGGCCATGACAACGGAAAACGAATATGACGGCGCTTACGCCAGAAATACGGAGAATGACTTTTACCAGGTATTAGGCACGACCCAATACGAAGGCTCTCATTTCGACGGTTATCTGGAGAAATGGAACTGGATGAACTTCTACGGCCATGCGGACTACACATTCAATAATGTGGTAAACGCCTCCCTGAACATATCCGCCGACGGTTCTTCCGCCACCGGCAAAGAAGCGAGCCGTTTCCGCGTCTATCCGGCGGGCGGACTGACCTGGATGGTAAAGAACATGCCTTTCCTGATAAACAAGACATGGATTAACAAGCTGAACCTCCGTGCGGAGTATAGCATGACAGGTAACAGCCGTTTCTCATCCAACTATGGGAAATCATACTATACGAGCGCGCCCCTTTTGGAAGTTTCAGGCATTGTCCGCACCCAAGTGCCCAACCCGTATCTGAAACCGGAAATCACCAATCAGGTAAACTTGAGCATGGACGCCGCGCTATGGCGCAACCGTATCTTATTCGGCGTAAACTACTATAACGGAACGACGAAAGATGTCATTATGAATATCTCCAAATCGTCCGCTTATGGAACCTCGTCCTACTATGCCAATTGCGGCAAGATAAACAACAGCGGCATAGAGCTCTCGGCCCAGGCATCCATTGTGCGCGCACGCAACCTTGAATGGATAGTAGGCGGTAATATCTCATTCAGCAAAAGCGAGATAAAATCGTTGGGCGGCAACGATCAGATGACGACCGAATACAGCGACGGTTCCAAGCTGATAAGCCGGATTGGAGGCAATCCATACGAATTCTACGGCCTGCAAGCCGCAGGCGTGTTCGCCACCCAAGCGGAAGCCGACGCGGCCAACTTGGTAAACAGCAGCAGCCTGCGCTACAACGCCGGTGATGTGAAATACGTTGACCAAAACAAGGACGGACGCATCGATTACAGGGACTATGTCTCATTAGGAAGCGCCACGCCGGACTTTTTCGGAGGATTCTACACGAACATCCGTGTGGGACACTTCGCCCTGTCGGCCGACTTCAGCTACTCCAAAGGAAACGAGGCATACAATGCGGTAAGACGCGGTCTGGAATCGGTTTCCGGCTTTGCCAATCAAAGTGAAGCGGTAACCAACCGTTGGAGCATGGAAGGGCAAATCACGAACATCCCCCGAACCACTTACGGCGATGCCATTGGAAACAATGATTTCTCTTCCAGATGGATTGAGGACGCCTCATACCTGCGCATGAAAAACATTACTTTAAGCTACAGTTTCGACAAACCGATATGGAACTTCTTCCGCTCGGGAACCATCTATATCACCGGAGAGAATCTGCTGACAGCCACCAAATACCTCGGTATGGATCCGGAATTCTCCTATTCGGCAAGCAATATCGCCACACAAGGGTTCGACTATGCGAAAGTAATGCAACCTAAATCTGTTAAATTGGGTATTAATTTGAAATTCTAAACATGGAAATGAAAAAGATACTTTTGAACACCGTTCTCTTTTGTATGACGGTTTTTACGGGAGGTTGCTCCGACTTCTTTGAAGTCAATACGGACAACACTTTGAATGACGAGGATTACATCACCGAGGAGAGTGAGGCCTTTACGGGGTATATGGGTATCATCACAAAACTACAGGCTATCGGTGACAAGGCCATCTACCTGAACGAGTTACGGGGTGAATTGATAGAACCCACCAGCAACGCGCCAAGAGAACTTATCAGCATCTACAATTATGACACCGACCTGACAGGCAACAGTTATGCCGACCCGGCAGGTTATTATGAGGTAATCAACGCCTGCAACGATTACCTGAGCAAGCTGAAAGCTTACAAAGAGAGCTACCGTCTGGACGAAACGTACTACAAGCCGCTGATAAGCGGTGCCTTACGCATCAAGGTATGGACGTTCATGATGATCGCCAAACTCTATGGGAGCGTAATATGGATAGACAAACCGATGACCTCACTGGAGGATCTCAACCAATTCGAGGTTAAGGATTTGGACAACACGATGAAAGCCTGCAAAAGCTTGTTGGACAGCGGCTTTGATGGCGTTGAAGCCAGCTATGAAGCCGATTGGGAAACTTGGTTGGATCCTACTACAGCCGGACAAGCCACCAGTCCTTATCGTCAATGGAAATACATGACCCCACCGGCCTATATACTGTATGCCGAAATTTACCTCTGGTTAGGAGAATACCAAAATTGTATCGACCAGATTCAAGGTTTCCTGAACGATTATCGCTACACTTCCAGTTTGTCAGATTACACATACATACGAGGTCTGATGTTGTTTGGTAAATACAGTTCTTTCTGGGATGAGAGCCAAGACTATTTTTACAGAGAGACCGTCTCCGCCATTATGTATCACGACAAAATGGGTGGCAACTATTCCATCAGCCAAACCAACCATCTATTGCAGCATTTCGATAACGACTATCCGAACAAATATTGGTTGGCTCCTTCCGAAATAGGAAGAGCGCGTTTTTTGGATACTGAATTCGCCCCCTTGGGTGGCGCCAATGACGAAGACTGGAGACATGATTGTACTTTCAAACAGCAAAACGGTAATTGGGTCATACACAAATTCAAACAGGACGCAAGTAAACTTCCATACGAAGACGATGTTCTGGTATATATGTACCGCGGAGCAGATTTATATCTCATGATGGCCGAAGCGTTCAATCAATTAGGAAAAAAAGAGGTAGTGGACGCATTAATAAACCGTGGTATTGAATCCTATGTAGATAGGTTCAATGTGGATGAAGACGGTGTGTACTCCGGTGAATGGGAAGGATTCACCCCATGCTGGACGGACATGAAGACCTATTATTATAGGGAATCCGAGCCGAAGAATCGTGGCTACCAATATAGGGATGATGGACTCCGTGGCAGCAGTGGGCAAGGTTTCTATGAGTTCACGGATGACAAGCTCCAGAATGAAGAACTGATTCTCCGGGAAATGATGTTGGAAGAAGCGTGCGAAGGCAAAGTTTATCCGACGATGATTCGCATGGCACGCCGGAACAAGGATGCCAGTATCATGGCTAAATACGTGGGTGAAAAATACGAAGGCAAAGGCAACGCCGAAGCCATCCGCGCCAAAATCATGAACGGAGAGTATTTTATCCACTGGGACTTAAAAAAAGGAACAGAATAAGTATAGTTTTATAGATTAAGATGAAATGAAAGCATCGCGTCCCAAGATTTACTTTTTTCATCAGGACGCGGCTTTCATTTCAAAATGACTTCCTCTTTTTTTACCCTATCACATCATGGGCATAGACATTGATAACGTCTATGCCCATGATTCATATATGCCCCAGCCGGCATATCATACCTTCTCCGTCCCCCCATACATACAAGTTTAAATTACGCTCAAAAATCATACAGATGCCTTACTTTCAATAAAAATGAGTACCTTTGCACACAAAGACGGACAATAATGACAAAGAGAGAAATAATGAAACGCTCATCAAGCGCAACCGGCTGCTTGGGATGCGTATTCAGCATGAGGTTCTGAAAGACCAGCGGGCTGAATATGGTGAGCAGGTTATTCAGAAACTGGCAAAAGAACTAACAGACAAATACGGCAGAGGTTTCATCAAAGCGATAAGACGATGAAAGGCAAATTGCAGATTAGAAACAGTACGGCAGAATTTCTGATATTTCAGATAGACAGCAAGGCGGAGGGTATAGAAGTCTTATACCAGGACGATACTTTGTGGCTGACGCAAGATGCTATCGCTGTGTTATTTGACAAAAGCCGATCGACCATTGCCGAACATTTGCAAAATATCTTTCAGAGCCAAGAACTGCGGGAAGATTCAGCTTGTCGGAAATTCCGACGAACTGCCGCAGACGGGAAAGATTATGCTACTAA
>CANQSM010000006.1 GCA_947626525.1 uncultured Phocaeicola sp.
TACAGCCATGTGGAGATAGACGACAACGGAACGGCACGGCTGACAATCATACCGGGTAAGACGAAAACGGTGGATTTATCCGTTTCTGATTGATTTTTCCAGAGATAAAAACTATTTTTGTGGACAAATCACTGTATATGCTATTACCTTATTTATATGAAGAACTGATAGAGGCGGGCTGTGATGAGGCGGGCCGCGGATGTTTGGCGGGGCCGGTCTATGCGGCGGCGGTAGTGCTCCCGAAAGAGTTCCGGAACGAGGGGCTGAATGATTCCAAACAGTTGACAGAAAAGCAGCGCTATGCCTTGCGCGAAGTGATAGAACGTGAAGCGTTAGCGTGGTCGGTGGGCATTGTGACGCCGGAGGAAATAGATAGGATAAACATCCTGAAAGCCTCTTTCTTGGCTATGCACCGGGCGATTGACGGGCTGAAGGCGCGTCCGCAGCATTTGCTTATTGACGGGAACCGCTTTGCGAAATATGCCGGCATCCCCCATACGACGGTAGTGAAAGGAGATGGCAAATACCTTTCCATAGCGGCGGCTTCCATTCTGGCCAAGACGTATCGGGACGATTATATGAACCGTCTGCACGAAGAGTATCCTTCTTACGGCTGGAACCATAACAAGGGGTATCCTACCAGGAAGCATAGAGAGGCTATCCGGGAACATGGAGCGACACCTTATCACCGGATGACGTTCAATCTGTTGGGAGACGCGCGACTGGAGTTGTTTTAATGAGGAGTGATTCAGGAGCGAAAGAGGGTCGGGGATAGGAAGGGAATCGTAGGGCGATAATGAGTAATTTTGCTAAAAAAAAGCGTATTGAACTGTTTTTTTCTTTAATTTTGCAGGCTCTTAGGAGAAAAAACTTTAAAAATAGAATAGATTATGGGTAAAAAGGCTCTTTTAGTGATTCTCGACGGTTGGGGAATCGGTAAACATGACAAGGCGGATGTGATTTATAATACGCCGACTCCTTATTGGGACAGTCTGATGGCAAATTATCCTCATTCACAGCTTCAGGCGAGTGGCGAAAATGTAGGGTTGCCCGAAGGACAGATGGGGAACTCGGAAGTGGGTCACCTGAATATTGGTGCCGGACGTATCGTTTATCAGGATTTGGTGAAAATCAACCGTGCCTGTGCGGACAACAGCATCCTGAAGAATAAAGAAATCGTTTCGGCTTTCTCGTATGCAAGGGAGAATGGAAAGAACATCCATTTCATGGGATTGACTTCCAACGGCGGAGTGCACAGCTCGTTGGATCATCTGTTCAAACTTTGCGATATCGCCAAAGAATATGGATTGGTGAATACTTTTGTCCACTGTTTTATGGATGGCCGTGATACCGATCCGAGAAGTGGAAAGGGATTTATCGAGAAACTGGAGGCTCATTGTGCCGAATCGGAGGGCAAGATTGCTTCCATTATCGGGCGTTACTACGCCATGGACCGTGACAAACGTTGGGAACGTGTGAAAGAAGCGTATGATTTGCTGGTAAACGGTGTAGGCAAGAAAGCCGATGATATGGTGAAGGCGATGCAGGAATCCTACGATGAAGGAGTGACCGATGAGTTTATCAAACCGATAGTCAATGCCAACGTGGACGGCACGGTTAAGGAAGGTGACGTTGTGATTTTCTTCAATTACCGTAACGACCGCGCCAAGGAGTTGACTGTCGTGCTGACCCAGCAGGATATGCCGGAAATGGGAATGCGTACCATTCCCGGATTGCGGTATTACTGTATGACTCCGTATGACGCTTCTTTTAAAGGCGTACACATTTTGTTCGATAAGGAGAATGTACAGAATACTTTGGGAGAATATCTTTCGAAAGAGGGAAAGACCCAGCTTCATATTGCGGAAACGGAAAAGTACGCGCATGTCACTTTCTTCTTCAACGGCGGACGGGAAACTCCGTATGAGCGGGAGGACCGTATCTTGGTGCCGTCGCCCAAAGTGGCTACATACGACTTGAAACCGGAGATGAGCGCTTACGAGGTGAAAGGCAAACTGGTGGACGCCATCCGCGAAAACAAATATGATTTCATTGTGGTGAACTTTGCCAATGGTGACATGGTAGGGCATACAGGCGTGTACGAAGCGATAGAGAAAGCCGTGAAGGCGGTGGATGCTTGCGTGAAGGATACCATTGAAACTGCCAAGGCTGCCGGTTACGAAGCTATCATTATCGCTGACCACGGAAACGCGGATAATGCGCTCAATGCCGACGGTACGCCCAACACGGCTCACTCTCTGAATCCTGTGCCTTTTGTCTATGTGACGGAAAATAAAAAGGCAAAGGCGGAAAACGGCGTATTGGCGGATGTGGCGCCTTCTATTCTGCATATCATGGGATTGCGCCAACCTGCTGAAATGACAGGCAAGGATTTGATTAAGTAGTTTCAGCAGAGGCATGGTTCAAATAGGAGATGTTGTCGTTTCGTTTGATGTATTAAAGGAAAAATTCTTGTGTAATCTGGAAGCCTGTAAAGGCGCGTGTTGCATAGAAGGAGATGCCGGAGCGCCGGTGGAGCTGGATGAAATAGAGAAACTGGAGGAGGTGCTCCCTGTCGTGTGGGAAGAACTGTCTCCCGAGGCTCGTGAAATAATTGACAGGCAGGGAGTCGTATACACTGACCAGGAGGGTGATTTGGTAACTTCGATTGTGAATGGTAAAGATTGCGTCTTTACCTGCTACGATGAACGTGGCTGTTGCTATTGTGCCATTGAGAAAGCGTATCGGGAGGGCAGGACTGATTTTTACAAGCCCGTCTCTTGTCACCTGTATCCTGTTCGGGTAGGGGATTACGGTCCCTATAAGGCGGTGAACTATCATCGTTGGGATGTTTGTAAGGCGGCGGTGCTGTTGGGGGAGAAAGAGAACCTTCCGGTATATAAGTTCCTGAAAGAGCCGTTGGTTCGTAGGTTTGGTGAAGAGTGGTATAATGAATTGGAGGAGGTGACGGCAGAGCTGGAGCGGCGGAAAATGATTTAAAAAGGGGAAGAAGAATAGGGAATATGGCGTCTGCCCTTGCGGCATGCGGAAAATAAAGAGCACTGATTGGAATCGGAAGTGATTTTTAATCAGTGCTCTTTGTTATATAATCTAAAATAGCCGTGAAAAATGTGTGTCCGTTACTATGCGTCAATATTCGCATACGTCGCGTGGCGTTCGATAAAGTCGCGGCGCGGACCCACGTCGTCACCCATCAGCATGGAGAATATATAGTCTGCTTCGGCGGCATTGTCAATGGTTACTTGTTTCAGGTAACGTGTCTCCGGATTCATGGTCGTGTCCCAAAGCTGTTCCGGATTCATTTCACCCAAACCTTTGTAGCGCTGGGTGTGGATTCCTCCTTCGCTGCCGTCTCCATATTGTTCGATAAAACGCAGGCGATCTTCTTCCGTGTAACAATATTCCTTCACCTTACCTTTGGAGCATAAATACAACGGAGGTGTGGCGATGTATACGTATCCTTGCCGGATCAGTTCCGGCATGTAACGGTAGAATAATGTCAATATGAGGGTGTCGATGTGTGAGCCGTCGACATCGGCATCGGTCATGAGGATCACCTTGTGGTAGCGCAGTTTTTCGATGTTGGCCACTTTGCTGTCTTCGCCGTCTACGCCATAACGTACGCCCAATGCCTGGATGATATTGTTCACTTCATCACTTTCGAATGCTTTGTGCCACATGGCTTTTTCAACATTCAGGATTTTACCTCTCAGTGGCAGGATGGCTTGAAAAGAGCGGCTGCGGCCTTGCTTGGCGGAACCACCGGCCGAGTCTCCTTCGACGAGGAACAGTTCACATTTTTCCGGATCTTTATCGGAGCAGTCCGCCAGTTTTCCGGGTAATCCACCACCGCTCATCGGACTCTTGCGTTGAACCGATTCACGTGCCTTGCGCGCGGCAATACGTGCTGTCGCGGCCAACACTACTTTGTCGACAATCAGTTTAGCCTCTTTGGGGTGTTCTTCCAGATAATAGGTGAGCGTTTCTCCAACGGCCTGTTGCACCGCTCCCATTACCTCGTTGTTTCCAAGTTTGGTTTTAGTCTGTCCTTCAAATTGAGGTTCTGCCACCTTAATGGAAATGACGGCAGTCAAGCCTTCACGGAAATCTTCACCGGCAATCTCCACTTTTGCTTTCTCCAGCGCTTTGCTGTCCTCGGCATATTTTTTCAGAGTACGGGTCAGTGCCATGCGGAAGCCCGCCAGATGTGTACCGCCTTCTATGGTATTGATATTGTTGACATAAGAGTGGATGTTCTCATTGTATGCAGTGTTGTACATAATGGCTACTTCAATGGGAATGCCTTGTTTTTCCGTGTTCAGGTAAATGACATCGTTGAACAGGTGCTCACGCGAGGAGTCGATGAAACGGACGAACTCTTTTAAGCCCTCGTCCGAATGGAAGATTTCGGATTTGTAACTGCCATCCTCTTCTTTCTCGCGGCGATCGGTCAATGTGATGGTAATGCCTGCGTTCAGATAGGCCAATTCACGCATACGGGCTTCCAATATGCTGTATTTATACTCAGTAGTGGTAAAAATGGATTTATCCGGCCAAAAGGTCTGTCTGGTACCCGTATAGTCACATGTACCGACTTCTTTTACGGCATATAGTGGCTTGCCACATGCATATTCTTGCTGGTATATCTTTCCGTTTAGGAATACCTGAG
The DNA here is from genome assembly GCA_947626525.1 of uncultured Phocaeicola sp. Lineage (GTDB taxonomy): Bacteria > Bacteroidota > Bacteroidia > Bacteroidales > Bacteroidaceae > Phocaeicola_A. The sequence goes on from CANQSM010000006.1 coordinate 4,691, forward strand.
AAATCATTTTGGTGGAGAGAGCGTTTACGCATGATACACCCACGCCATGCAGACCTCCGGAAACTTTGTAGGAACCTTTGTCAAATTTACCTCCGGCATGTAATACGGTCATGACGACTTCCAACGCCGACTTATGCTCTTTCTCATGCATGTCTACCGGAATACCACGCCCGTTGTCTTGTACGGTAATGGAGTTATCTTCATTAATGGTGACTTCTATATGGGTACAGAAGCCTGCTAAAGCTTCGTCAATAGAGTTGTCTACAACCTCATAAACCAGATGGTGTAATCCTTTTTCGCTGATATCGCCAATATACATGGCCGGGCGTTTGCGGACCGCTTCCAAGCCTTCAAGTACTTGAATGTTCTTTGCGGAATAGTTGCCCCCATTGTTCGTAATTTGCTCTTCTGTCATAGAATTTATATTCGAATAAATAACAAGCAAAAATACGAAAAATCCTTTGAATAGGCTACTTAAAATCTGCAAAAAAACGGGCTGTATGTGAAATGCGGATGGATTTGGCGGGTGGTTGCGGGGCATTGAAACCGGCGGGCTTCTTTTGGCGAAAGGCGAAAGCCATAAAGGCCGGATGTTTAAATCCGACCTTTATCTAAAATCTTATAATTATCAATGAAATATATTGGATTAAGCCAATTTATTGATATATACAGACAACTTAGACTTTAAATTCGATGCCTTGTTCTTATGGATGATATTGTTCTTCGCCAATTTATCCAACATCTTCTGTACGCTGGGATACATTGCGGCAGCCTCAGCTTTGTCAGTTGTCGCACGAAGCTTTCTAACAGCGTTTCTCATGGTTTTGACATAATATCTGTTATGAAGCCTTCTTTTCTCTTCTTGTCTGATCCTTTTTACTGATGATTTATGATTTGCCATCTCGACTAATCTTTTATTTGTTCTTTAATTCGTTTTATTGTAGCCCGTGGGGGAATCGAACCCCCCTTTCAAGAATGAAAATCTTGCGTCCTAACCGATAGACGAACGGGCCTTCCTTTAGCTTTCGCTTTGCATTCGAGGGGTTTTCCTCGATTGCGGATGCAAATGTAGAGACTATTTTTGAATTGGACAAGCTTTCTTCTGAAAAAAATTATATCTTTTTTGCTTATCTCTCTTTTCGTAATGGTATGACATTGTATATCAGGTGAATATAAATGAAGGGAGATGCTTTTCTTGGATTTTTTTGAAAGGGATTGTGTGTGCATTGCTTTTTTTGTAGATTTGTGGCATGAACTTAAGGCAAAAGGACGCATGCTTCAAAAAATAAGAGGAGTTGTATTGCATTCATTAAAGTATAATGACGGTTCTAATATTGTGACTGTTTATACGGAGCAGCATGGCTGTGTATCGTATATGGTATCGGTTTCCCGTTCGAAGAAGGCAGGAAGTCATAATGCGTTTTATTTGCCTCTTGCCTTGATAGAGTTTGAGTCGGATTACAGGACGAATGTCTCCATTCATCGGATGAAAGAGGTGAAAGCTTCATATGTTTTCCGTTCTCTTCCTTATGACCCTTATAAATCGGCCATTGCGCTTTTCTTATCGGAATTTTTATATAGGGCATTGCGTGAGGAGGGTGAAAACGTTTCCTTATTTTCTTATCTTATGTATTCTATCCAATGGTTGGATACATGCGAAAAGAGTTGTGCCAATTTTCATTTGGTCTTTCTGATGAGGCTTCTCCGTTTTTTGGGGTTGTATCCTAATCTTGAAGATTATTATCCGGGAGTCTGTTTTGATTTGAGGAATGCTTGTTTTACGGGCCGTATACCTTTACATTCCGATTATATATTACCGGAGGAAGCTTCTCGCTTGGTCAGCCTGATGCGGATGAACTATGATACCATGCATCTTTTTGTGATGAACCGGAACGAACGTTCGCGTTGTCTGGAAGTGATAAACGACTATTATCGTCTGCACTTGCCGGATTTTCCTTTATTGAAATCCATTGATGTGTTGAAAGCTCTTTTTGAGTAACGGGATAAAAAGCTTGTAGTTGGATTCGGATTATAACAAAGCCCCAATGTTTGTTTCTTATAGGAACATTGAGGCTTTTTAGGATATGGAAGTTTATCCCAATAATTGTTTTACGGTTGCGGATATGACACGTCCTTCTGCCTTGCCGGCTAATTTTTTGGAAGCTACGCCCATGACCTTGCCCATATCCTTTCCGCTGGTGGCACCTACTTTTGCTATGATTTCTTTCAAAGCGGCTTCTAATTCTTCGGCGCTCATTTGTTTAGGCAGATATGTTTCGATAACCGCCACCTGTTCCAATTCTCCTTGAGCCAGGTCTTCACGTCCCTGTCCTTTGTATATTTCTGCGGAGTCTTTGCCCTGTTTTACCAGTTTTTGCATGATTTTCAGCGCGATGTCATCTGTCAGTGTATCGTTTGCGCCCGGAGCTGTTTTGGCTTCGAGAAAGAATTTCTTTACATTGCGCAAGGTTTCCAGCCTTACCTTGTCTTTGGCTTTCATAGCCTCTTTGATGTCATTGCTGATTTGCTCAAATAAGTCCATAATTGTATAATGTTAAATGAATGATTTTAAAAGGTAATGGTGGTGACTTCAGGTTCTCCTTCCGCGGCATTCGCCTGAGACTCTCTTTCTTGACGCTTGTTCTCCAGTTCGCTTAACTCTTTTGAAGTACGCAGGTAAGTGGGAGAATTCTCGATACTGTAAATTAATCCATCGTTGTCCAGATCGGCTTCTTGTATGATGAAAGAGCGGACAGTTCGTTTGGAGGGCTTGCCTGGCCCATAGAATTTCTCCAATATGGCCTGTTCTTTTTCCTCTCTTTCCTGTCGTTCCCGTTCGGAAACAATCTGCTGCTGTTCTTTGCGTGCATCGATGGCTTCTTTCATTCCCGGGATATTGCTCATGCCGAATCCTGTAGCCAGCACGGTGATTTTTACTTCATCTTTCAGATTTTCGTCTTCAGCCAATCCCCAGATAACTTCAATGTCTTCGGTTTCAAACCTTTCCATAAAAGCGTCCAACTCTTCCAATTCTTCCACAATGAGAGGCTGCTCTATACTTTGGTAGATATTGAAGAGAATTTTTTTGGAGTTGTAGATATCGTTGTCATTCAGCAGAGGAGAGTGCAGAGCGTTTTCGATGGCACTTTCCAATCGTTTTTCACCGGATCCGATTCCATAGCTCATAATGGCAACGCCACCGTCTTTCAGTATTTTGCTCACATCCCGGAAGTCGAGATTGATGATTCCTTCCATGGTGATGATTTCTGCGATACTCTTGGTTGCAGTGGTTAATGTTTCATCTACTACTCGGAATCCTTCTCTGACCGGAAGGCTGGGATAAATGTCCAATAAGCGTTCATTGTTGATGACTAACAATGCGTCTACATTTTTGGCAATTTCTTCTACTCCTTTCAGGGCCTGGATGATTTTTTTCCTTTTCTCGAATTTGAAAGGAATGGTGACAATACCAATGGTCAGGATACCCATTTCTTTGGCAACGCGGGCCACCACGGGAGCGGCTCCCGTACCGGTTCCTCCCCCCATACCCGCCGTGATGAATACCATTTGGGTCTCGTCGCGGAACAAATCCTTGATATCCTCGATGCTTTCCTCGGCTGCTTCACACGCTACTTTCGGGTCGTTTCCCGCTCCAAGTCCTTTGGTGGTCTCACGCCCCAATTGTATTTTAACGGGAATGTCCGAATTCATGAGAGCTTGCCTGTCGGTATTGCACAATACGAATGTTACATCGTGTATCCCTTCTTTGTACATGTTTTTTACGGCATTGCTGCCACCACCGCCCACGCCTATTACTTTGATGATACTGGGTGATTTTGCCGGTCTGTCGAATGCTTCTATTATATCGTCTTCGTCTGTCATAATGGTCTGTTATTTATAGGGTGATGTATTTATTCTTCGCTTAAAAGGTTGTCTACAAATGTTTTTAGCTTTTTGCCGAGTCTGTTGGGCAAGGCGTTCTCTTCTTTTTGTTTGTCCAGCAATTCCCGGGCTTCGGGGGCATGTCTACCTTCAGGATATTTTTTGAGATATTGAGTCCATTTTTTGTTTGGTTTGCATATTGTTTCCCAATAGTTATCATCCTCTCTGTCGGCCTGCAATTGTTTTTCTGCCCGCAAGGCCTCACGTGCCTCATCTATGTGCCGTCCGTTGGGATATTTTTCTATGTATTTTTCCCATTGTTCGTTGTCTTGGCACTCTTTCCAATAATCATCGTCTTGGGCTGACCGTTTCGCTTCTTTCTCTTTTTCCAATCGTTCTTCTTCTTTTTCTTCCGGTGCGTCATCGAACAAACTTCCGATTTGGGCTACCTTACAGCAGTTTTCCTTTCCGGCAGCCAGCAGTCCGAATAGGGTATTCAGCATCCCATTTTTAATTAACAATTCCGATCGGGTCGCTTTGATTTCCCATTGTGCAAAATTGGCTATACGTACTTTATTCACTTTGTGGCGGATAGTGAGCGCTTCGGTCAGCTTTTTCAGGTTGGCGCCTCCTCCGGTTAGGATAAATCCGGCAGTCAGTTTGTCCCGGTAGCCGGATACATCTATTTGATTCAGGATATTGGCGATGATTTCTTCCATGCGTGCCTCTATGATTTCATTCAAGGTCTTGGCAGAAATGTCCCGTTTGCCTTCAACGGGATAAGTCTTGTTTTCCAATTCTCCGTCGTCTGAATTAATGTAAGCGCATCCATATTTGATTTTCAGTGTTTCGGCGTCTGTCTCTTCTAATTGCAGGCTGCAAATATCTTTCGTAATGTTGTTGCTGCCCAAGGGGAGTACGACCAGATGTCTTAACAGCTCATTTTTATAGATCGCTACTGTTGTCGTATCGGCTCCGAGGTCGACCAATACACATCCCAATCGTTTTTCTGCGTCTGTCAGGACGGCATTGCTTAAGGCCATGGGCGCAATGATAAGTTCGGCGATGTCAATATCGGCCTGTTTGAAAGAAGTCAAAAGATTCTGTTTGATAGACGAACGGGTCACGATATTTAGGAAATGTCCTTCTATTTGGTTGCTGACCATGCCGATAGGATCGGTGACATAGCTGTTCTTTACTTTATATTCCTCCGGAATGACATCTAAAATTTCCAATTCGGCGTACGGGGTATTTAAATTGCTCTCTATCATGGAATCAATCAAATCTTTTTGGATTTTGATTTCTTCTTCCATTTGGCGGGCAATAAAGTTCTTCTTCGAGCGTAAAGACTGTCCGCCGATTCCTACATATACTTTGGCTATGGAGGCATCCAGCTCGGCTTCCAGCTTGTTGATGATTGAAGTAAGGCTCTGCGCCATTTTGTCAATATTGTATACAATGCCTTTTCGGATGAATGAAGAGGCTTCTTCCCGGGCATAAGCAAAAATCTGTATGCTTCCGTCACTGTTTTTCTTTCCGGCTATCCCTGTTATTTTGGATGACCCTAATTCGATAGCTACGATAAAATCCTTTGCTGTCATATCTTACTTCTCCTTTTTAGTGCAAATAATTTGATTGTTAAATTCCAGGCTGATACGGGAATATTTATTCCATCCCACTTTATTCAGGGCCTTTTCGTAGAAAGCTTTTAGTCTGGATAATTTTTCTCCGAATTGTGCCGGCTTTCCTAAAAATATAATATGATCTCCCACTCGGGGAACAAGTTCCAGCTCTTTTTCCGGTGTTACATGGATTTGTTGTATCTGTGCATTCCAGAATTTGTCTTTCTGCAAAAACATACCGAGCTCATACAATTCTTTGCATGCCATTCCTTTGTCTATATTTCCGGTCGCTATGGCCAAATAGGCCGCAGTTCGGGTTTCAGGCATGACTTTGCCTTTGCTGTCCACAAAATAGCTGTCCCCGCTCTGACTCATAATCCGGAGTATGGGTAATCTTTGGACAATCTCAATGCAGATACGGTTTGTGGGACTTTTGTAACATTCCGCATTTTCAATGCGGGGATCTTTTTGCAAACACGCTTCAATCTCCCTACAAATGACAGAATCAATATTCTTTCCTTTTGGGTAGAGCTTTTGCTTTTTAAGGATATTTTCTATTTCATACGAATTGATAAAAGCGGACTGGATACTGTCTTTTATCATACACTCTACCCGTTGGCAAACGGCTCCTTGCGGTTTGCTGTTCAGTACAGTCAGTGCTGCAATCAAGTAAACACTGATCCATATCAGAGTGAATAATATCAGTATCTTTCTTATCATGATTCGTTTAGTATTTCGCAAATTTGTGAAACATATCTGTCAAGATCTCCTGCTCCGAGTAAAATCAGTACTTCGATAGGCTCTTCTTTTATTACGGTAAGAACATCTTCTTTTTTGCACAATCTTTTTTTTACGTGAGGGTCTAAATTCTCGTAAATCAGTTCACTGGTAACCCCAGGGATGGGTGTTTCGCGTGCCGGATAGATTTCTGTGAGAATGACTTTGTCGAATAATGACAGGCTTTCGGCAAAATCTTTATAGAAATCGCATGTGCGGGTATAAAGATGGGGTTGAAACAGGGCTGTAATCTTTTTATCCCGATAAAGTTCCCTGACAGAAAGGGCGCTCTGCCTGACTTCCGAAGGATGATGTGCATAGTCGGTAAGGAACACTACGCGATCGCTTTTGATTTGGAAATCAAAACGGCGCACGACTCCTTGGAAACTTTCCATTCCCTTCTTGATCTCATTGTCGGTAGCTCCGTTTAGTTGCGCCAAAGCCATGGCTGCAATGCCGTTTTCTATATTGATGCTGACGGGTACTCCCAGACGAATATTGCGGATGGTACCTTTGGGGGAGACAAAATCTATATAGATCTCTCCGTTGCCGATGCGTATATTTTCAGCATGGAAATCCCCTTTCTCTTTTGAATATGTGTAAATATTTACCCCTTGTTGTACGTTTGGTTTCATGTCCAAGTCTTCGTGGAGTATAAGTGCTCCACTTGGCTGGATCAGTGTGGTAAACTTTGTGAAGCTCTCTAAATAGGCCTCTTTCGTTCCGTAAATATCCAGATGATCGGGGTCGGTAGCTGTGATGACAGCCATATAGGGAGAAAGCCAATGGAAGGAACGGTCAAACTCGTCAGCTTCGATAACCACGAAGTCGCTCTTGTCGGATAGCAATAAATTCGTACCATAGTTTTTGGAAATGCCTCCTAAAAACGCATTGCACTCTACATGTGATTGATGCAAAAGATGCGCAGCCATGGTGGAGGTGGTGGTCTTTCCATGTGTTCCGGCGACACAAAGTCCTTTGCTCGAACGGGTTATTGTACCCAAAACTTGGGCACGCTTTTCCATTTTAAAACTGTTTTGGAGAAAATACAGGTATTCTGGATGCGTCGTGGGTATGGCAGGCGTGTATACAACCAACGTATGCTTTGGATTCCGGCATTCAAAAGGAATTTCATTTACATCCTCTTGGTAATGGATTCGGGCTCCTTCTTGGATAAGTTGTTCCGTCAGCTCACTGGGAGTACGGTCATAGCCAGCCACTATCTTTCCTTTTGAAAGAAAGTAACGGACCAAGGCACTCATACCGATACCTCCTGCTCCGATGAAGTAGACCGCTTTTATTGTGCTAACATCCATGTTCTTTCTGGTATTGCTCTGCCAGCCTGATTACTTCATCGGCAATGGTGTCTGCCGAGTGTTCAAAGGCCAGTAGGGATATATTCTTACCTAAGGTAGCAAGCTTTTCTGTATCTTTCACTGTCCGGATGGCTGTTTTAACTAATGTTCCGGTAGCTTCGCTGTCTTTAATGTAAAGGGCGGCTTCCTTATTGACTAAAGCCAATGCGTTTTTCGTTTGATGATCTTCCGCGACATTGGGAGACGGTACCAGAATGACCGGTTTCTTTAGCAGGCAGAATTCGGAAATGGAACCGGCTCCTGCACGGGAGATAATCAAGTCAGCTGCACTGTAAGCATATTCCATATTGGATATGAAATCAGTGATGTGTATCATCGGGTGGTTCCCTGTTTCTTGCAATCGTCTTTTATCCTCTTCATAATAGTATTTTCCGGTTTGCCAGATAAATTGTACATCGGATGCGGCAATTTTTTTCACATGGCCCAGTATGCTTTCATTTAGAGTACGTGCTCCCAGACTACCGCCAATGACTAGAATCGTTTTCTTTTCCGGTGCCAGTCCAAATGATTGGATAGCTTCTTCCCGAGTTACCGTATGGTTCAATAATCCTTGGCGGACCGGATTTCCGGTAAGGATGATTTTCTCTGGATCGAAAAAGCGTTCCATGCCTTCGTAAGCGACGCAGATTTTTTGCGCCCTTTTGGCCAGAAGTTTATTCGTAACGCCTGCATAAGAGTTTTGCTCCTGTATTAAAGTCGGAATGCCCATCTTACCCGCCATGTTCAGAGTTGGACCGCTTGCGTATCCGCCTACACCGACTGCTACATGCGGTTTAAATGTCTTGATGATTTTACGTGCTTTCAACTGACTTTGCATCAATTTGTACAAAACACGGACATTTTTCAACAAATGACTTCGGTCGAATCCGCATACGGGCAACCCTTGTATTTCGTATCCGGCCGCTGGAACACGCTGCATCTCCATACGTCCTTCCGCGCCTACAAACAGGATTTGTGCCTCCGGACGTTTGGCCTTGATAGCGTTGGCTATAGATATAGCCGGAAAGATATGTCCTCCGGTTCCTCCTCCGCTAATGATTATTTTTAAATTTTCTTTCATATAAGTAATTTGCCGAGAAATCAGCAAAAATATAAATAAAATTTTTAAAATGAATGTATTAATCCATATTTTCTTCTATGTCTTCCGCATCTGTCTCTTGTGGGATGCCTTCAGTCAGTGCTTGTTTCTGTTTTTCCTGTTTTTGGACGTAACGGCTTACGCTTAGAATCATGCCGATGTATGCGCAATTGATAAAGGTGGACGTACCTCCTTTGCTGATAAGCGGAAGGGGCTGTCCGGTGACAGGAAACAGGCCTACTGCCACCATCATGTTCAGAATGGCTTGTGAAACAAGTAATAAGGTGATTCCCATGACCAGGAAAGCCGGAAAGTTGCTTTCGCATTTATTGGCAATCCGTCCGGCGCGAATGAGTAAAACAATATATAAAAAGACAACAAAAACACCTCCAAGCAATCCTAACTCTTCGATAACTATAGCAAAAATGAAGTCGGAAAAAGCCTGAGAAAGGAAATCCCGTTCCACTGAATTTCCCGGCATTTTCCCAATGATATGACTACTGGCAATGGCAATGTTGGCGTGGGCAATCTGTGCGTCTTTGTCTATGTCGAATTCAGCCGGCGTGATGGCTTTCTTATCCTCGAAATGGCCTTTGATGCGGCTTTGCATAGTGGGTAATCTTCTGGAGACATGTTCCAGCGCACCGGATGGTATGTAGGTGATGGAAAGAATGAAGGCGCTGCCTGCCAAGGCGATCACACCCAGCATTTTTCCTAATTGTTTCCAGGGGACACGTCCGATAATCATCATTAGCATAGTTACCCCGAAAAGCAATAAAGCGGTGGAACCGTTTTCCCTGAAGATGAGAAAACAGATCGGCATGCTGATGCATAGGACGTATTTGAATGCTTGTTTATTTGCTGCTTTTTCCTCTTGCATTTTGGAAAGAATCAGCGCGGTACCGATGATGACTCCCATTTTCCCCAGTTCGGACGGCTGGAACTTCAGACCGAAGATGTCAATCCATCTGGCAGCTCCGTTGATAAGGAGACCTCGGGCTGTCAGATAAAGAAGTAATACGGTAGATAGAGGTAATAATATGATGGGCAGTACCTTAAACCATCGGCATGAAATGTTATGTACGATTAGGACGATGACCGTACCTACCATTAGAAATATGCAGTGTTGAGTGATAGGTCCCCAATGGTCTCCCGATTTATAAGTCAGTGTGCTGGCGGCACTGAATACCTCAATAATGGAAATAAGGCACAGGAACATGAAGACGATCCAGACCCCCTTGTCTCCTTTGAATAAGTTTTTAACTAAATCCATCTTTTGTTCTCCGTTTAATGTTTTTATAATTCTTTATTTACAGGGCTCTGACACAAGCTTTGAACTGGTTTCCTCTGTCTTCATAACTTTTGAACAAGTCGAAACTTGCACAACAAGGACTTAACAATACGGTCTCTCCTTTTTGAGCCATCTTGTAGGCCGCTTCTACCGCTTCTTTCATACTTTGGACATCGGCTACGGGTAATCCCATTGAATCGAAGAACGCATGTAATTTTTCATTATGCAGTCCTAGGTAAATGAGTCCGCTGCATTTTTCTTTTACCAGGCTGGCAATTTCATTATAGTCGTTACCTTTGTCTTTTCCTCCCAGGATAAGTATGGTTTTGGTTGTCATACTTTGCAATGCATACCAGCAAGAGTTTACATTGGTGGCTTTGGAGTCGTTGATATAATCGACACCTCGTATACGGGCCACTTTTTCCAAACGGTGCTCTACGCCTTTGAAATCACTTAATGCTTCTCGAATATACTCTTTCCGTATGCCGGCGAGATTTGCCGAGATGCCTGCGGCCAAGGAATTATACAGGTTATGTGTGCCGGTCAAGGCAAGTTCTTCCTGTTCCATGTTAAATGCAATCGGTTCGGTGATAACCACTTTATGGTCTTCTGTATAGGCGATGACTCCTTTTTCTTTTACGGCAGAAAATGGATACAATTTTGCATGGAGGCCGTATTTTTTCAGTTCGCGTTGTATAATGGGGTCATCATTCCAGAAGATAAAGGCGTCTTCTTCCGTTTGGTTTTGTATAATCCGGAATTTGGCGTCCACATAATTCTGCATATTATGGTCATACCGATCCAGATGATCCGGAGTAATGTTCATCAGGATGGCGATGTTTGCATGAAATTTGTACATGTTGTCCAATTGGAAGCTGCTCAATTCGATTACATAATAATCGTGATTTTTTTCTGCCACCTGCAAGGCAAGGCTCTGCCCGATATTTCCCGCCAGTCCTACATTCAGTCCGGCACTTTTGAATATATGATAGATAAGGGAAGTCGTGGTCGTTTTTCCATTACTTCCTGTAATGCAGATCATCTTGGCATTTGTATAACGTCCGGCGAATTCTATCTCCGAGATAACTGGAATATGCTTTTCTTTTATTTTCAGAATAATGGGCGCGTCATTGGGGATACCCGGACTTTTGATGACTTCGTCCGCATTTAATATCAGTGATTCCGTGTGTTGTCCTTCTTCCCATGAAATACCTCTGGAGTCTAACATTTCTTTGTATTGTTCTTTTATTTTCGACATATCTGAAACAAACACGTCGAAACCTTTTTTTAAGGCTAATACGGCTGCTCCCACACCGCTTTCACCTGCTCCTAAAACAACAATTCTTTGACTCATCTTTATCTGATTTTTAAAGTTATAATAGTGATGGCTGCCAGCAATATGGTGATAATCCAGAATCGTACTGTAATTTTGGATTCGTGGAAGGCACTGTTCGGCTTGGTGATGACGTAACGGCAATTGGGATCAAGTTGCGCCAGTGTGGTACGGAAATGATCGTGTATGGGAGTACGTTTGAATATACGTTGTCTTATCCCTTTTTTCTTTCCGTTTTTGTAATATCTGACCTGTAGGATGACTGACAGATTTTCTACCAGAAAGATTCCGCAGAGGATAGGAATGAGCAATTCCTTATGTATGATGATTGCAAAGACAGCGATAATGCCTCCGATGGTCAGACTTCCGGTATCACCCATGAAAATTTGGGCGGGGAAAGCATTGTACCATAGGAATCCGATGAGCGCGCCGATGAATGCGCAAATGAAGATAACCAATTCTTCGCTTCCGGGGATGTACATGATATTCAGATAGCCTGCATATTGTATATGGCTTGATACGTATGCCAGAATTCCCAACGTCACTCCGATGATAGCTGAATTACCGGCCGCCATGCCGTCCATACCGTCATTCAGGTTGGCTCCGTTTGATACGGCGGTGACGACAAATATCGTAATAATCACAAACAGAACCCATCCGGCCGTTTCGGCGTGTTCGCCCATAAAAGATACCAAGTCCGCATAATCCAGATTGTTGTTCTTAAAGAACGGTATCGTAGTTTGAGTGGACTTCTCAGCTTGGCTTTTATGAACGACTTCCACGGTTTGATTGCTGCGTTGTATTTCTATATTCTTGCGTATCACTACATCCGGACTCAAGTAAAGCGTAAGTCCTACGATAAGCCCTAATCCTACCTGACCGATGATTTTGAATTTGCCATGTAAACCTTCCTTATCTTTTTTGAAGACTTTGATGTAATCGTCTAAAAAACCCAGTGTACCCAGCCAAACGGTGGTAATGAGCATAAGAATCATGTAGATGTTGGTCAGATTACCGAGCAACAAACAAGGAATGATAATGGCGATTATGATAATCACTCCACCCATGGTCGGAACCCCTACCTTATTTATATTGAACGGGTCGATACTTGCATCCCTCTGAGTTTCGGATATTTGTTTTTTTCGCAGAAGATTGATAAAATATTCTCCGAATATGGCAGAAATCAGCAAGGCCAGGATGATGACCATTAATGAACGGAATGAAACGTATCCGAACATTCTGGCTCCCGGAATATCATACTGCTCCAGATATTGAAATAAATGATATAACATACTTTTTCTTTTTCGCTTCTATTCTTTTAATTTGAAAAACAATCTTTCAGCACTTCTTTATCGTCGAAATGATGTTTTATTCCTTTTATTTCCTGGTAGTCCTCATGACCTTTGCCGGCTACCAAAATGACATCTCCCGGTTGGGCCAGGGCACAGGCGGTGCGTATGGCCTCTTTACGGTCTACAATGGAAAGCACCTTCTTCATTTCTGAGGGGGTCAGACCGGCAAGCATGTCCTGGATAATGTCTTGTGGTTCCTCGAAGCGAGGATTGTCGGAAGTGATGATGACTTTATCACTCCTTTTTACTGCTTCCTGGGCCATTAATGGACGTTTCCCTTTGTCACGGTTTCCTCCGGCTCCGACCACAGTTATGATTTTGACCTTACCTTTTCCTTCCAGCACCTCGTGGATGGCATTCAATACATTTGCCAAAGCGTCAGGGGTGTGTGCGTAATCTACAATGGCTGTGTAGCCTTCCGGTGACCGCAAGGAGTCAAAGCGTCCTGCGACAGGGCGCAACGTACTCAATATGAGCAGGACGTCTTCTTCATCTTTCCCTAACAAACAGGCCGCTCCGAACACAGCCAATAAGTTGGAGGCATTGAATTTTCCGATAAACTGTACATTGACCTCTTTCCGGTTGAATTCCAATTCCATTCCCTCAAAATGGTCTTCTATGATTTTTCCCTTGAAGTCACTCATGCTTCGGAGAGAGTAGGTGTATACCTTGGCCTTGGTATTTTGTACCATGACCAGTCCGTTCTTATCGTCCATATTGGTCAGTGCAAAGGCAGTTTTGGGGAGATTGTCGAAGAAAGCCTTTTTGGCCTTTAGATAGTTTTCCACCGTTTTGTGATAATCTAAGTGGTCACGTGTCAAGTTGGTGAAAATACCTCCGGCAAACTTGAGTCCCCCAATTCGTTTTTGGGCTATGGAATGCGAACTGACTTCCATGAAAGCATATTTGCATCCCTCGTCAGCCATTCGTCCGAGTAAGGCATTCAAGGTTATTGGGTCCGGAGTGGTATGTTCGGTCGGGAGGGCTTCGCCATCAATGTAGTTGCATACAGTAGAAATCAGTCCTACTTTATATCCGAATTTCCGGAACATCTTATATAATAAGGTAGCAATAGTTGTTTTGCCGTTAGTTCCTGTTACGCCCACTAATTCCAGTTTGGAGGTCGGGTCACCGTAAAATAGGGTAGCCATCTGGCCGGTGATGGCTTCTGTATCCGATACCTGTATATATGTCACGCCGGGGCTCAATGTTTCCGGCAGTGTTTCGCAGACGATAGCTGTCGCCCCCTTTTCTATGGCTTTGGCAATGTAGGAATGTCCGTCAGCTTGTGTTCCCCGTATGGCTACGAAGAGGTAATCCTCTCCGATGAGACGTGAGTCTATATGAATGCCGGCGATTTCTTTGGAAATATCACCGACCTGTCGCTTTATCTGAATATTTTTGATAATCTCTTCCAGTTTCATGTTTTCTTTATATTTAATGGTTAAGTTGAAGTTTTATGGTTTGTCCTTTCCGTATTCGGGAACCTGGTGTGATACTTTGCGAGCGCACTTTCCCCACTCCGGAGAGGCTGGCTCTCAATCCCCGTTCTTCTAATAGGTAAACGGCGTCTTTCGCTCCCATGCCGATGACGTTGGGTACCAGTTCTTTCAGGCTCGTACGGGGGGTAAGCCCTATCTCATGTGCATAGGATTGCGCATATCCCCATGTCATGCTCTCTTTTGCCGGTTCTTTTTCTTCCCATCGGGTGGGAATGTCCAGCCCTTTCAATACATAGTCGGCGGCAGTGAGGTTGCCGTTTTTTGTGTCGGGAATCGCTATCGAAGTAGAGTCGATGGCTTTTTCCAGCCTTATGGCCAGATTCTTGGCATAGACTCTTTCTGCAATCTTGCTGAATACACTTCCGGCCATTAACCCTCCTGAAACGGGAAGACCGGATTTCTGGATGGCGACGATGCAACTATATTTAGGCGACTCTGAAGGAAAGTATCCGCAGAAACTGACTAAATATTTAGATCCGGTCTGGTATCTTCCGCTGGAAGCCACTTGGGCCGTTCCGGTTTTCCCGGATACACGAAACTGTTTGGAACCGGCTCTTTTTCCCAGACCTTCGCTTACCACCTTTTCAAGGATGTATTGTATTTTTTTTAGGGTGCTTTCCGAGCAGATCCGTTCGTTTAGAACCTCTACCGGGTATTTTTTAACCACTTGACCATCTTTGATGGCTTCTTTTACGAAACGTGGTTTAACCATTACTCCATTGTTGGCTATGGCATTATAAAAAGTCAGTGTATTGATGGGGGGTATCAACGTTTCATATCCGATGGACATCCATGCCAGGGCTGTTCTCGACCACCCTTTTCCGTTGGGTTTACGGATGAACGGTGTGCCTTCTCCACCGATTTGCAGATTTAGCTTGGTTGGCAGACCGGTACGGTAAATACCGTCTACAAACTTTTGAGGATTGTCGTGATAATGATCATCGATAATGCGGGATACGCCGACATTTGATGAAACCATTAAAATCTGGGGAACCGTAAGATAACCGTATCCTCCTCTATACCAGTTATGATCTTTCATGGCACGTCCATGCATCATGTAAATGCCGTTGCCTGTGTCTACACCACTGTCCAGGTCAATCATGCCGTCTTCCAAGGCGACCATGATAGAGGCTGTCTTGAAAACCGAGCCTGGCTCCATCATATCTGAGATGGCATTGCTATGTATTTCCCGATATTCGCCGTCAGCGCATTTTGTCATGTTGACGATGGCTTTTACATCCCCTGTAGCTACCTCCATTAGTACGGCCACGCCTACCGTCCCGTTGATTTCCTTCAATTCGTCGATCAGTGCTTTTTCAGCGATGTCCTGCATGTCCACATCAATCGTGCTTACTATATCGCATCCGTCCACCGGAGGGATATCTACGATGTTCAAATATTTGTTCATTATTTTTTGCCGGTGAGTAATGCCGACAGTTCCCCGTAAGATGGAGTCAAAAGCCAGCTCCATACCGTTTTTTGCCGAGTCCTTGGCAGGATACATATCCCCCAATGTATGCCTGGCTAAAGAACCGAAAGGTTTTTTGCGCTGATTGAAAGGCTGTTCATGAAATCCTCCTTTGTATTTGTTCAGATTGAATACAGGCAGACGTTTTACCTCTTTGTATTGGATATAGGAGATGCGTTTGGGATAGAGCAAATAACTACGACTTTCTTTCTTGCGTCCTTTCCTGATATGTTCTTTGAATTCGTTGACGCTCTTGTCCGGAAATATTCGGTGTAGTCCGCGACAGATGGAGTCAAGGTTCACGGTGAGTGTCGAATCTTTCAGATGTTGTGCCCTTTCACGGTTTTTTCGTTCCGTGTCGCTTTCGTTTTTTTTCTTTGCCACCATGAAATCCATATAGATCTTGTATTCCGGCAGACTGCTTGCCATGAGCTGTCCGTCGGCGGAGAGAATGTTGCCGCGATTAGGTTTCACTATTACGCTGTCTTTTACAAAACGCTCCGATACCTCTTTCCAATATTGCCGTTCTCCAAACATGATGATTCCCGCCTTGACGATGATGGCAATGCAGGTGATCCCCATTAACACGATAATGAAGATATAGCGTCGCATTATGTTTTTGTCTTTAGGCATGGCTCTGTCACTTTATTAAATAAGGAGGATTTGTCGATGTTTGCAATGCGCTCCCTTCTTGTGAAACATATTCTTCGATATGCGACTGCCTGCTTTTCTCCGTCAATTCGGATGAACGGGTCAGGGCATCGTATTTGATGTCTGTCAATTCTTTCTTCAACTGGTCTATTTCAATCATTTCCTGTTGGCAGGAATATCGGTTACTGATGTATATGATGGCAAGGATGACTAACAAAACCAATAACTTCATCTGTCTTCGGAAGAAATCATTGGTCAGGATGTCTCCTCCCAGAATGCTTCTCAATGACATGCCGTTGCCTGTATTGTTTTTGGAGGAAGAGGGTCCTTCATTCCTTTCCTCCTGGTTGGATCCGGACCCCTTTTCTTTTAAAGACTCCTTTTCCTCTTCTTCCGGGAGAACCGCTTCCGATGTGTGTGCCGGAATCCACCCTTTGGCTCTTTGCGATGTCGGAAGAGGGGAGACTGACCTTTCGTCATGCTCCGATAAGGCTTCTCCGGTGAGAAGCTTCTCCTGTTCGGATACTATGTTTGTCTCGTCGGTTGTCATATACGTCATTTCTTTTGTGCGATTCGTAATTTGGCGCTTCGGGAACGGGGATTCCTTTGCTGCTCGTTTTCATCGGGGATGATCACTTTATTGTTGACCAGCGTATAGGGTGACTGGATGTTACCGAAAAAGTCCTGTTCCACTTTGCCCTCCGCATTTCCGGTTTTCATCATATTCTTTACGATACGGTCTTCCAGTGAGTGATACGTGATGACGACCAACCGTCCACCGGGTTTCAATGCTTCCGTGGCGGCGTACAGCATTTCCTTGAGGGCCTCCATTTCCTCGTTTACTTCGATGCGGAGAGCCTGGAAAACTTTGGCAAGTTCCTTTTTTTCCCGTTCCCGTCCAAACAAGGGCCTGATAAGCGTAAGGAACTCTTCGGTGGTTTCTATTCGGTGGTTGTTGCGTGCCTTCACGATAACGGAAGCCAGTTTCCTGCTGTTTTTCAGCTCTCCATAAAGATGAAAGACAGAAGCCAATTTCTCCTCTTCGTAGGTGTTGAGGATGTCGGCGGCCGTCACACCGGCTCTTTTGTTCATTCTCATATCCAACTTTCCGTCGAAGCGGAAAGAGAAGCCTCTTTCGGAGTCATCGAGATGATGGGAGGAAACGCCCAGATCAGCCAGTATGGCATCTACTTTTTCCGCATGTTCGTAGCGTAGGAAGTTATGTAGGTATCGGAAATTGCTTCGGATAAAAGTGAACCGTTTGTCGTCTACGATGTTTTTTTCGGCGTCTTCATCCTGATCGAAACCCAGCAGTCTTCCGGTGTCGCCCAGTTTCGACAAAATGTATTGGGAATGTCCTCCTCCTCCGAAGGTCACATCGACATACGTGCCGTCCGGACGGATATTCATTCCGTCAATACTCTCTTTCAGCAGTACCGGTATGTGGTATGTCATTTCTTCCGTCATCAGATGTCTCCTCCTTCTTGTTTGTCATACCCCATTATCCTTTCCAGCTCTGTACCGAATTGCTGCGTGTCCATGAAAGGCTGTTCCGTATCTTCCTGCGTCCATATTTCAATCGTGTCGTCCATTCCGATGAAACGGATACTTTGCCGGATATGAATCACTTTTTGGAATCTTTTGGGAATGAGGATGCGTCCGTTTGCGTCAAGCGTGATAATCTCCACGTCCGAAATAAATTGTCTGAATAGCGTTTGATGGAAAGCGTTCCAGCGGTTCAGGCGGCCGCGTAATAGATCCAATTGCTGATTCCAGACGCTTTCGGGATACAAGACCAGACAGTCTTGGAAAATATCTTTGCGCATAATAAGGCGGTCTTCGGAATTCGTTTGAAGCTCTTTCCGGAAAGCTGCGGGAAAAAAGGCACGTCCTTTTGTGTCTATTTTCGCTTCTATGTTACCTAAAAAACGCATATTACACCTTATTATAGCTTTGAGCGGTAAAGTTATATATTTTCCCCCACAATTCCCCACAAATTTTAAAGAAAATATGATTATTAACATTGTACTTTCTTGATTTTCTCTTTAATATATTGATATTCAAATATATGTTTGTGGTATGTGAGAGTGGGGGATGAGTTTGTGGAAACGGTAAACAAAAAATTGAATTGCTTCGGTATGTTGCATAATTCTTTTTCATTTGTAACTTTGTCAGGCAATATAAAAAAAGAGCGATGGTTTGGGAATGGGTTATCAGATTGTTCGTAGCCGGAGTGTTGGGTGCGTTGATCGGCCTCGACAGGGAGTACCGTGCTAAGGAAGCGGGTTATAGGACGCATTTTTTGGTCTCCTTGGGGAGCGCGTTGATTATGCTTGTTTCTCAGTATGGTTTTCTGGAGTTGTTTCATGAGAAAGGGGTTGCGTATGATTCGTCCCGTGTGGCGGCGCAAGTCGTGAGTGGCATTGGCTTTATAGGGGCCGGCACGATTATTTTCCAGAAACAGATTGTACGCGGGCTGACCACAGCCGCAGGCATTTGGGCCACATCGGGCATCGGACTGGCAATAGGTGCCGGAATGTATGTTTTGGGAATATCGGCGGCTGTCCTGACGTTGGTCGGGCTGGAAGCGTTGAGCCTCATTTTCAAAAGTGTCGGAATGAAAAGTTCGTTGATAGAGTTTTCCACTAATAATAAGAAAGTATTGGATGAGATGAGGAATCGTCTTGACTCGAAGGATTATATAGTGGTCTCTTATCAGATGGAACAGCAAAATCATCAGGATGTCGTGACCTATCAGGTCTGTATGGTGGTAAAAGCCCGGAGAAGCGGTGACGAGAGCCTTTTTTCGCTGCTCCGTGAGTTTCAGGATGATATGGTAATTTATAGAATCGAATGAAAGATATGGATAGGGAGTTTGACAAGGCGATTCTGAAAAGGCTGAGAGAAGGTGACGAATCTGCTCTGAAGTCTCTCTTCGATCGTTACTATATGCCGCTTTGCATATATTCCGTACAGTATACGGATTTTTTGCAAGTCTCGGAAGACTTGGTGCAGGAGGTGTTCATTTCTTTCTGGGAGCGGAAAGCTTATCGGAATGTGGATTTCAGCATATACCATTATTTGTTCGGAGCTGTACGGAACGCGTCGCTTAATTATTTGCGGAACGACCGTCCTTATGCATTGCATGAATTGGAAGAGTCTGTGCTGCAGGAGTCGGATTGGTTTGAGATTGATGAGGACGAGGAGGATGATGCGAAGGCTCTTTGCAGGGAGAGACTGAACAGGGCCTTGAAACAGCTTTCCCCTCAGGAATATAAAGTCTTTTGTGCTGTCGTGTTTGAGGACAAGAAATATAAGGAAGTGGCCGAAGATTTGAATCTGTCCATAAATTCAGTGAAGACTTATCTGGCTCGCGCTTTGAAATTTCTTCGGTCACAATCATTGCTTTTGGATTTATTTTATATCTGTTTTTAAAATTTTTCTATTTTTTGTCACCCGAAATTCTTCCGTTTGTTACTTATATAAAAACTAAGGACAAACTATGAGTGACGAGGAACTACGGCTTTTCCTGCATAAATACAAAGAAAACGGCTTGTCGGAAGAGGAGTATTTACGTTTTAGGACTTGGGTGGCACAGTCTCCCGAGAACCGTCTTCTTATCGAAAATTTTATTAAATTATACAAGCTTGAACAGCAATGCCGGGCGGCGGAACGGATTGATTTGTCGCAGGCGTGGCAAACGTTTTGCCGTCGTCGCCGGAACCGTTCTCTTCGGAGAATGGTATGTCGGGCGGCTATGGCCGCTTGTCTGATAGGCGTGTTGTGGGGGCTGGCTTTGTATTTCTTGTATCCGGACGAGCCGTCTTCGGTAGCGTTAAATGAGTCGGGAAATCGTTCCTCGGGCATTGATAAGAAAAGTAGCGTTGTTTTGACGTTGTCGGATGGTCAGGAGATAGAGTTGAGAGACTCTGTGATGACTGTCGACAGCCGATTGCTGGATGCGGATGCGTCGGCGAGCGCCCGGAAAGGAGAGGCCGCACGGCAAGATTATCATCAGGTATCCGTTCCCGAAGGAGGCAGGTTCGAGTTGGTTCTGCCTGATGGAACAAAAGTCTGGATAAATTCGGCTTCCGTGTTCCGCTTTCCGTCTTGCTTTACGGATATGAGGCGGGTGGAACTGGAGGGAGAGGCTTTTTTTGAAGTGGCGAAAAGTAACATTCCTTTCGAGGTGCGTACCTCCGGCATGACCGTAAGAGTGTTGGGCACGAGGTTTAATGTATCGGCTTATCGGGAGTATCCGTTGCAGGCTACTTTGGTGCAAGGGGGAGTGGAGGTGGAAAGCGCGGGTGAAAAAGTCCGTCTGACACCGGGGCAGCAGGCTGAAATTAAGTCGGGACACGCTTCCATAGCAGTCAGGGAAGTCAATACGGATATTTACACCGCATGGATGATGGACGCGTTCAATTTCGAGAATGTTTCTTTGGAGGATATCGTTTCATTGTTGTCCCGTTGGTATGGGGCGGAGATGGAGTTCGCATCTCCCGCGTTGCGTTCCATTCGTTATTCCGGAACGATTCTGCGCAAGGAATCACTGGATTATGTTTTGGAAATGATTCAAAAGGTATCGGATGTGGAATTTGTCAAAGGGAACGGGAATAAAGTGATTGTCAAAATGAGAAAGTGATATGATAAAGGCCCTTGTAGTGAGGGAAAATGTTCAATAATTAATTTTTTAAGTTTATGGAAAAACAACAAGAGATGAGATCTTTTCGGCTTAATGGACCGAGGATCAGGAGTCTGACATTCCTGTTGATGTTCTTATGCTTTTCGGCCTATCAGGCTATGGCTTTGAATCTGGAGGAGGCGTTGCCTGTCTCCATCCGGAACTCGAGTATCAGTGTGAAGGAGGCATTGGAACAAGTGAAAAAGCAAAGTGGCGTATACCTGTTGTATCAGGAAGATGTCATCGACCGGAATGTCCGGCTGAACCTGGATTTGGACAACGCTTCGTTTGAGGATGCTATGGAGGTGATTTGCCGTGCGGCGGGACTGAAGTATGAGGTTTCCAACAATCATGTGCTGATTACCAGAAACCATGCGGTACAGAAAGAAAACCAGCAGAAGAAAATGGTGACGGTCAGCGGAAAGGTCGTTGATGTGGACGGCATGCCCTTAACCGGCGCCAGCATTCAGGTAAAAGGCACTACTTTGGGAACTGTCGCCGACATGGATGGAAATTTCAGTATCAACGTGCCGGCCGATGCCACCTTGCTGGAAGTCTCGTTTGTAGGAATGAAAACTGAAACCGTGAAGCTGGGGGGTAAGAAAAGTTTAAAGATCGTCCTTTACGAAGATGGTAAACAGATGCAGGAGCTGATTGTTACCGGTTATCAGACTATTTCAAAAGAACGGGCGACCGGTTCGTTTGGTGTCATCAGCTCCGCAAAGTTGGAGAGCAAGCTTCAGCCTGATTTGAAGTCGGTGTTGGAAGGCCAGGCGGCGGGTGTCGTACTGGACAAGGACGGCAACATCGAAATCCGAGGTGTCTCCACGTTCTCCGCTGAAAAGACACCGTTGATTGTCGTGGACGGTTTCCCGGCCGAAGTGACGCTGGACGACCTTAACCCCGATAACATCGAGAGCATCACGGTGCTGAAAGACGGAGTGGCCGCTTCCATCTACGGCTCGCGCGCGGCTAACGGTGTGATTGTGGTGCAGACCAAGAGCGGTCAGATGGGAAAACCTCGTATCTCGTACAAAGGAACAATCGGTTTGACTCCCCGTCCGAATCTGAATGATTTGCACAAAGCGTCTTCTTCGGATTATATCGATGCGGAGATTGAACTGTTCAACCAGAATCCGAGTAGGCCCAAGCCGACGAGCATGGATCCGAAGGGAAAGGTGACGTACTTGCTGATGAAAGCGCGTGACGGAGTCATTACACAAGATCAGGCAATGGCGGAAATCAACCTGCTGCGTAATGTCAATGGCTTGAAGCAAGTGGAGAAAAATATGTTCCGTAACAAACTGAGCACGCAACATAACCTCTCCTTGTCGGGAGGTACGGAGACAAACCGTTACAATATTGTCCTGAACCTGTATGATGCGCGCGAGCATTTCCTGAATACGGCCGAAAACCGTCTGCTGCTCGATTTGAAGAACGAGTGGAAGCCTTATAAGTTTCTGACGATTAACACTTCGGCGAATATCAATTACAATAAGAGTAAGGAACCGACCAAGAGCCCGGAAACTTTCTGGAACTATACATCGACTTCCTATATCCAACCTTATACGGATATCGTGGATGCGAACGGAGCTCCTATCAATATCTGGGGCGTGCCTGAATATAAGATAAGTAAGTATGAGGCGACTCCGGGCATGAAGGACTGGAATTACAATCCGATTGAAGATTTGGGAATGGACGCATACCACGGTGTTCAATGTGCGTTTAAGCGGGTCTATGCGTTTTGATATCTGGCAGGGCTTGAATCTGGAAGTGGGAGGAAACTGGCAGAGAGGCAATTCGCAATACAAGCAGATCCGGGGTGAAAACTGTTTTGCCGTGCGTACCACCTTTAATGACGCGACTTCCGTTTCAAATCCGGCTAACCACTACTTCCCTGACGGGGCGTTGATTAATGAGTCGCGCAACTTCAATCAGAGTTGGACCGTGCGTACTCAGTTGAATTTCCACCATGATTTTGATAACGAGAAGCATCGTATCACTGCGTTGGCAGGAAATGAGGTGCGCCGTCAGACTTACGATAACAATACCATGGCCTCGCGTGCCGGATATAATGCCGTTGCCGGTTCGTTCGTACCGGTGAGCATTCAGGATTACAACAATGCTAAATATGCTTCGGATATGCTGATGGAAGATTATTATCTGTATCAGGGTCTGATTGATAACTTAGAAAATGGCAGATATCAATACCGTGATAACCGTTTTGTTTCCTGGTATGGTAACGGATCGTATGAGTATGACAACCGGTTTATCCTGAGCGGAAGTATTCGTCTGGACCTGACCAACTTCTTCGGTACCGACTCGAAATACCGTTACAAACCGCTATGGTCGGTGGGCGGGACTTACAAGTTAAGTAACGAGAAATTCTTTGATGTACC
Source organism: uncultured Phocaeicola sp. (assembly GCA_947626525.1). GTDB lineage: Bacteria > Bacteroidota > Bacteroidia > Bacteroidales > Bacteroidaceae > Phocaeicola_A. Next base: position 28,106 of record CANQSM010000006.1, read on the forward strand.
TTGGATGAACCGTTTGTACCTCCGTGCTTCATACGGTATCAATGGTAACATTTCTTTGAGCCAAGGCCCGTTCTTGATATTGAGTACCGGTAGCTTCAATGATACGGCAGGTGGTGTTTCTTACAGTGTGTCTTCTCCTCCCAATAACCAGTTGCGTTGGGAAAAGACGGCTTCCACCAATGTGGGTGTGGACATGTCGTTCCTTGACAGTCGGATCAATGTAAGTCTGGACTATTACCGGAAGCAGAGCCGCGATTTGCTGGCTGATGACAACATCGATCCGACAACCGGATTTACCTCCTTGACAAAAAATGTGGGTGGTATCACCAATAAGGGTTTTGAATTGACATTGGATGCAACGCCTGTCCGTAAGCAGGATTTCGCTTGGAATGTGGTTTACAACGTGGCGTTCAATAAAAGTCATGTGGATACCTATAATGTGACTCGTAGTTATGCGCACAATTATGCGACAGCTGCCAGCATTCGTGTGGCGGGCTATCCGGCCAACAGCTTATGGGGGTATCGTTTTGCCGGTTTGAATGACAAGGGAGAAACTCAAATCTATGATGCCAACGACAACGTGATTCTGATAGGGAATGCCACGACGGATGATGTCGTGTATCAAGGAACTACCCGACCAAAGACAGATATGTCCTTGACGAACCGTTTCCGTTATAAAGATTGGGATCTTTCTTTCATGTTGATTGCAAAACTGGGACATAAATACCGTAAAGATTGCTTCAGCGGGTCGAATATTCAGAACCGTCACGTGGGAGAACGTTGGAAACAGGCGGGAGACGAAGAGCATACCATCTATCCGGTTTTGAAATCATCGAATACGGATATGCGCTATTTCCCTTTTATTGATAAATTAGTGGGGAATGCCAGCTATATGAAGTTGCGTGATGTGACGCTGGCCTATAATGTGCCGGCTCGTTGGACCAAGGTGATCGGTATGAGCGATGCGAAGATTTATTTACAGGCACGTAACTTGTTTACTGTTACGGCAAGCGGATGTGATATCGATCCTGAAACCGCTGAAGTGAATACAACTGGCATGACTAATGCGGCTACAGAACAAGGATACGTATCCTTGCCATTGCCCACTGAGTTCTATTTTGGTTTGTCGTTCTCGTTTTAACAAATAAATTCCTAAACTATGAAGATAAAATATATACCTGTGATAGCGAGTGTTGTTGCGCTGACAGCCTGCAATGACTTTCTGGATGTGAAGCCGGTGGGAAAATTGATTCCTACGGAGGTGACACAATTTGAGAACCTGCTTAACAATTCGAGTACCTATAGATACCATTTCAATGATAATAACGGGGGATGTGGCATCGCTTATTGGGGAGATAATCTGGCCATTAGTGAGAATCAAGCGGAATATCTTTATAAAAGTACACATCCGAATATCGACCGTTATGCGGCCTATATCTATTATGAGCCGTTTGAAGATCCCACGAAGATGTCTTATACATGGGAATATGGAGTATATAGGGCTGTCGGATTGTTCAATAACGTGATTGAAGGTATCGAGGACTTAGGCATGGCGGAAGACGAATATGCCAAAGGGGTGATTGCGCAGGCCAAGGCCGGCAGAGCCTGGTCTTATTTGGTCGGTGGATTGGGCTATGGCCCGATGTATAATCCGGGCGGTGCCAATGATGCGAAGACGATTTCTTATCGTACGGCGGCCAGTGTTTCCGAACCTAATCCGCAACTCGCCACAACGGCGGAGTTATTCGATCTGTTGAAGGAAGATTTGGATTACGCTGTGGCCAACGCTCCCGATAATGTAGTGAAGCCTGTGCGGGCCAGCAAGGCGGCGGCGTATGCCCTGCGTGCGCTCTATTGGATGTATATGCGCAATTGGACAGAGATGTACAAGGACGCTGATGAGGCTTGGACACGCTCGGTGGCTACGAAAGGCGGTGTGGAGAAGTTGCTGTATAATTACAATGATTTCTATTATCGGGATGATCCGGCTGCTGTGCCGCAGGAGGGGGAAGACGTGCAAATCTATTTACAGCTGAAGTCCGAGGATGGTGATACCGATTTCAACAAGGCTTACAGCCGTGAACATCTCTTCTATCGGGAATGCCCAAATGGTAGCGATACTTATTCTTCGGATGATTTCATTGCCCTTTTCGATACCGAAAAGGATTTGCGTTACAAACTGTTTATGCTGCATAAAATAGGTTATAGTACCACATCGGGAGGTGTGAAATACGAGGACGGAGTACGCCTCTATTATTTGCGTGGAAAGAATACGAAGAATAACGCAGGCATCTCTTATCCGGAACTCCTGCTGATGCGGGCTGAGGCACAAGCCCGTGAACATCGGTTGGAAGGAGCCTTGTCCGATTTGAACTTGCTGCGCAAGTACCGCTATGCCGGTGAGGATACCGACTTGCCGAACGGATCTTCCTTGAGCGAGGACCAGCTGCTGGAGGAAATCCTGAAAGAGCGTCGCCGCGAATTGCCGTTTGAGTCTTTCCAACGTATTTTCGACCTTCGCCGTTACTTGCTGGATAGCGGGAAGCCTTGGTGCAAGACGATGATAGAGCACAAGGTAGGCGCAAAGACATATTCATCGCCGGTGAACGACGAGAAGTTTACCATGAAGATAAAGAATACCTATATCCGTTACAATCCGCAATGGGGATTGGCTGAATGGGAAGGATATTACGATCCGAAGAGTGCGGAATGATGAGGTGAACATTTTTTTCTCTCTTTATATATTAGGAACGCCGCTTTCTTTTCTTGCTCCGGCAGGAAGGAAAGCGGCTCTTTCTTTGTTTTTCAGCTGTACATCTTCATTCCTTCACTTTTGTGATAATCGATTGTGAATTAATTGTTTGGAGTGAAGATGCGAAGATGAGTAATTACACTCCCTATATGTCGGGAAAAACTGTCGGAGTTTTCCGGAACTTTCTTAAGAATCTTTCCGAAAACTCCGACAGTTTCGGCGGAGTTTCTTAAGAGTTTTTTCGACCGCTTTCTATTCCGCTTAAAATCTGATCAGCACCCCTCCGTCTGAGTCCGCAAATTGTCCCAGCAGCTTTTGCAGGTATCCGGCGGCTTCTTGCAATCCTTTCTCTCCTCCATATCCGTTGATGATGGCCAGCAGATGAGTCGTTTCCAGAGAAAGTTTAGTGCGCTCGTGGTCGCTCGTAGGCGTGCCGATGCCTCCGGCCGTATCCCGGTAGACGGGCATTCCTTCGATGTTGAGCGCGCCCCGTCCGATTCCCTCGTAAGGCTCTTCCCGCCGTCCGATTCCCAGCACGAGCGTGTCTCCCTGTATCTTGTCCGCATCGAAACCGCCGATGGAATAACCGGTAGCGATGGATACCAGATTGATGAGGTCTACCAATGTATTGATCCGGTACAGGTCCATTCCCTTCAATATCCTGCGGCAGAGCGCTTCTCCCGAAGGCCGATAGCGGCTCGGGTCTTTTCCGCAGCGCTTGTAGGCTTCGCGGGTGGCCTGAATGGTTTCCATCCGTTTGATGGAGTCGGTGGTGTATATTTGCCGGTATTCGCGGGTGAAACGGGCGATTTCTTCCCAAAGCGCGGCGCAATATCCGCTGTTTTTTACTGTGGCGTAAACGGCTATGCCCCTGAACTCGGGACATGCGTTTCGTATTTCGTCAGAGACCTGGATTTTCATTCTTAAACCTCCTTTGTTGCTTTTCTTGTTGTTGGCAGGGCGCCCTCTTTCCTCCGCGTCGGCGGCCGGATTTCTTCTGTCCCGGCAGGAGACGTCGGCTTCGGCAAAATTAGTGAAAATGAGGAGACAGGAGAAAGGAATGGGTCAAATAGTGTGCAAAAAGCATTAAAAACGATTCGACAGCTTCAATTTTTTCAGAATATTGGGCAAAAATAAAAAAGTTGCGTTATTTTTGCAGAGATTATAGAAAACATGTAATGACAGACGATTCGCTTTTTTTATTGGATATAGATAAAATAGTACGTTCTAAGGCAGGGGATAAGGTAAAATATATACCACGTTTCGTGATATCCTATTTAAAGAAGATTCTTCATCAGGAGGAGATCAATGAATTCCTGAAAAAGGAACAGGGACGTATGGGAGTGGATTTCCTGTCCGATTGCATGAAATTTCTGGATACGACTCTTCAAGTGGAAGGAGTTGAGAACCTGCCGGCCGACGGCTTGTGCACATTCGTCAGCAATCATCCGCTGGGAGGACAGGACGGGGTGGCGCTGGGCTATCTGTTGGGCTCGCATTACAATGGAAAGATCAAATATCTGGTGAATGACCTGCTGATGAACCTTCACGGCTTGGCTCCGTTGTGCATCCCCATTAATAAGACCGGTTCGCAGGCCAAGGATTTTCCTTTGATGGTGGAGAAAGGATTCAAGTCCGACAATCATATTATCATGTTCCCGGCCGGACTGTGTTCACGCAGGCAAAAAGGAGTGATACGTGACCTGGAGTGGAAAAAGACATTTATTGTAAAAAGCGTGCAGACCTGTCGGGACGTGGTGCCTGTTCATTTTGAAGGAAGGAATTCCGATTTCTTTTATAATCTGGCCGACCTGTGCAAGATGTTGGGGATTAAATTCAACGTGGCCATGCTCTATCTGGCTGACGAAATGTTCAAAAACCGCCATAAAAGTTTTAGGGTGACGATAGGCAAGCCGATTGCGTGGCAGACTTTTGACAAATCGAAGACTCCCTATCAGTGGGCGCAGTATGTGAAAGAGATCGTTTATAATTTGTAAAGAAGTAATGTAGCTGATATATGGAAGAGATTATTGCACCGGTAAGCAAGGAAATCCTGAAATCGGAGTTGACTGAGGACAAACGTCTCCGTTTTACCAACAAGAGTAATAATGAAATTTATATTGTCACGTATCAGGACTCTCCGAATGTGTTAAGGGAAATCGGGCGTTTGCGTGAGATCGCTTTCCGGGCGGCCGGCGGCGGTTCGGGGCTGGCCATGGACCTGGACGAGTTCGATGTGATGGAAAATCCGTATAAGCAGTTGGTGGTATGGAATCCGGAAGATGAGGAGATTTTAGGGGGATACCGGTATATATTAGGTACGGATGTGCGTTTTGACGGGCACGGGCATCCCTTGCTGGCTACAGCCCACATGTTCGACTTCTCCGAGAAATTCCTGAAGGAATATCTTCCTACTACTATCGAACTGGGCCGTTCGTTTGTGACCCTTGAGTACCAGTGCACGCGTTCGGATTCGAAGAGCTTGTTTGCGCTGGACAATCTTTGGGATGGATTGGGGGCCTTGACGGTGGTGATGCCTAACGTGAAATATTTCTTTGGAAAAATGACGATGTACCCTTCGTTCAACCGTCGCGGCCGTGACATGATTCTTTATTTCCTCAGCAAGCATTTTGGCGATCCGGACCATTTGATTACGCCGATGAAACCGTTGGAAATAGAGGAAGACCCTGCTGAGCTGGCCCGGCTTTTCTGTGAGGATTCTTTCAAGAAGGATTACAGGATTCTCAATCGCGAGGTGCGTAAGCTGGGGTTCAACATTCCGCCTTTGGTGAACGCGTACATGGGTTTGTCTCCCACCATGCGTATGTTCGGTACAGCCATTAACTACGGTTTTGGCGATGTGGAGGAGACAGGTATCCTGATTGCGGTCAACGAGATTCTGGAAGAGAAGCGTATCCGTCATATCGAATCGTTTGTGAAGCAACATCCCGATGCGCTGAAAATCACTTCCGGAGCCAATAAGGTGATTACTCCGGTAAAGGGATAAGGCGCAACTATATCGAAAGTTATCCTCTTGTATGGATGGTATCACATTTGAAAGGTGGAAAAATTCATGGCCGGACAGCGACAAATATTTTAGCCCAAACAGGTAATTTAAAGATATGGGCTGCAAAGATTGATACGGACAAAATGAAAGCCCCGTTCTTCTTAATGGTGTTGGCGGCAACGGGAAAATTCGCCTATCGGCGTGCAGACGGGGTTTATGTAGTTCCCGTTGGATGCTTAAAAGACTGATAGACGATATTATTGCCAACGATGTTCTTGTGAATGTTCTTCGGTATGACAGTCCCGTTTCTTGAGAAAATATAAAAACTATGTTACTATATTTGGCGTTTGGGTTAAAAAGTTCTATTTTTGCCTCCACGCAGTTACCCCAACAGGGTGTGGGGTAGGGCGTGGTGATATTATAAAAGAGGCGTTTACCAGAACGTAATCTTCTTTCGCTCAAATCTCGCAAGTTTGAAACTACAAGGAGATACGGCAACGGAGAACGTCCACATGAGATGTTTATAGATTCTTTAAACTTCTTTCCCGTTTTGGGTGCGGGGAAGATTGTTTGGGTTTATTATACATCTTGGCGTGGGCTAACTGCGTTGCTTATCCTTGTAGGAAGGCGATGCGAGAGCCTGAGCGGAGGGATGAGCGAAGTAAGTTTTCCCCCGCCTTTTTGTATTGTGGCATTTCGTATCATATATAAGGTAAGACCCGGGCGGGGAAACTTGGGCAGAAGGAATCTGTTCTATGATACCGATTGGGCAACTGATTCAGACAAAATTGAACGAAAGGGGGAGGACGGTCGTCTGGCTTTCCCGGCAGATTCCATGTAGCCGGCAGAACCTTTATAAAGTTTTCAAGAAAGATTGCATCGATACGGAAATGCTCATGCGTATTTCCCGGATATTGGAGTACGATTTCTTCCAGCATTATTCTTCCGATTTCAAAAATAAAGCAGAGTGTCACCAATAAGTTTACATGTAAACTTATTGGTGACATTTCGTTTGGAGTTATACTTCTATTTCTGTTTTTCTTTGTAGCGTTTTAAGAAATAGGACTCTTAACTATAATCTTTTAAATTTATAAATGTATGAAGAAAATCACTTATTTGGTTGTTTCCCTGTTGCTGATGGGAACGACACCAATGCTTACCGGTTGTATTGACAACGATGAACCGGCGGGAATTGAAGAACTTCGCGGCGCGAAATCCGAGCTGTTGAGAGCCAAAGCGGCTGTGGAACAAGCCAAAGTGGCTACGGAACAGGCCAACGCGGCGTATAGAAACGCCGAGGCTGAATGGATGAAAGCCAAGGCTGCTTATGAAGCTGCTCAGGCCGCACGGGTCAACGCTGAGACTGAGATTGAAAAGGCTGAAGCAGAGCAAGCGCTGGAAGAGGCAAGGCAAAAAGCGGAACAGGCCGCGAAGGACTGGGAGCTTTCGTATAAGGAAGCCGAAGTGCGTTATCAGGCACTGTTGGTTGAGTTGGCGACACAAAAGTCTATGGCTATAGATGAGGCTTTGCGTTCTTACAAGGCTGCGGTGACGGAGGCAAAAGCGTCTATGGAGACGAAGGCTGAAGCTTTACGTAAAGCACAGCGAACATACAATGAAGCGTTGGCTGATTGGGAAGAAGACGAGGCTAAAAAAGAACTGTATACACGTGGATTACAGAAAGAGGTTACTCTGGCAGAGCGTGGTGTAGAAGGCGCTGAGTTGGCTTTGGCCGAGGCGAAGGAGGCTTACGAGGAAGCTCAGAATATGGAATTGGACGATGTGGCTGTGAAGCGCGATGAATTGGAGGAGAAAATAGCCCAATTAGATAAAGAGGTATTCGATTTGAAAGTTACCATGTCTGAGAAAATATGCGAATATGATCAGACTTTAGGTGCTGAATACAGACAACATCAAAAGGAATTGCTTGCTTTGGGGAAGGAAAACATCCAAATCCCGGCTTTCTCTTTGAAATTGAACGGTGCCCTTCCTGATGGATTAGAAGGGTCTGTTGATGCAGAAGCTGCTGAGTATTCGTTGGATGCCCCAGGTGCCTATGGAAATCGTAAGAAGGCTCTTGAAAAGTTGCAGGAAAAAGTGTTGTCGTGGGTGCGTGATGGTAACGATGATTTGTGGACCAAAGAACGCATCGCTAAGAAAAAGAAGGACATCGAAGAACTTACTAAGACGTTGAATGATACTAAACAAACTTGGAAGGAGGTTGTGGCCGCTTACAATACCAACCAGGCGGATGTGACCGATCCTACGAAGATAACAGGTTATGCGGAACTGAAAAAGGGAGTGGATGATTATAATGCGGCTGCGACGGCATGGAATGCGGTGAATAAGAAAATAGCAGACGCAGAGAGTGCAATAGAGGCTGCAAAGAAAACGTATGAGGCGAAAGTGGACGAATTAAAAAAGGCAATGAACGCTGCTTATGCAGCAGCCGATGCTACTTGGTGGGAAACCGAGCAAAAAATCCCTGAACAGGCTGAATCTGAAGCGAAAGGTCTCCAAAAGGCCGTAGATGATGCGCAAAAAGCATTGGATGCTGCGGACAAGGCTTTAACTCAGGACCCTGATAACAACGATTTAAAACGGGCAAAGTTAGAAGCTGAAATTGCACTGGAAGATGCTCAGAAAGCTTGGAAAAGTGAGGGTGAACTGTTGGCTTCTTTGAGAGCGGAAAGTACAGAAGCACGTCTCGCTGCGAAAGCAAAGGCGAATACAGACTATAATACAAGTGAGGCAGCTGCGAAAGGTACACGGGATAAGGTTGAAGAAGAACAGCAAGCCATTATTAAGGGATTGAAGGAAGAAGGTGGTGAGTTAGAGGTTGCCACTAAAACATTGAATAAAACGGTCGATGCTATCTGTGATGATGGTAAGCTTTTTGATACGTTCAATAAAAAACGGGCTGATACGTTCAAAGAAGAACAGAGCATAACTTTGAGCGAGTTGAATATCAAGAATCTCATGTATGCTGCAGCATATCGTTCTGTTGATACCGCAGGTAATCCTTATGCAGAAGAAGTGGATATCAAAGAATTGACAAATTTGGATAAGGCTGCCTTGACACGTGCTATCCAGACTCTTTCAAATGCCTTGTATGGTACGGCTATTTTCAAAACCAATGAATATGGTGATTTTGAGGCTCGTTTGACTGAAATCCCTGAGGCTACAATTAAAGAGTATGCACAGGAAGCCTTGAAGAAGGATGAGGATGAGATTGTAGCAGGTAAAAATGGTAATATTAGAGATAATACCGTCTCTTTGAAGGATTATACGGACGTGTATGGCAAATATGGTATTACAGGTCAGTTGATGTCGGAAAATGAATTGGTAGCTCTGGCAGAGAAATGGATTACCAACGATGACGATGTGATGGCTATGGTTGAGGCTGTACAAACAGCTTTGGAAGAGTTGACTGCAACGTATGAGGCTGCAAACGATGCCGTTGAGGCGAAGGAGGAAGCTTTGAAAGATGAATGGGAGGCATTGATGGCCAAGATTGAGGAGGCAAAACAGCCGGCAGAGGAAGCGGTAGCCAAAAATGAACCTCTTGAAAAGTTACTTGGCTACTATAAGCGGTGGATTAAAGAGTATGAGGAAAATAATGCTACTAACGAAGCTGGGAAGCCGTGGTTTGATAAAGAAGCCCTTGATGGGTATGTTGAATTATGCAAAAGCAAGATTGAGGACGCAGAAAATGACTTGTATGATGCCAATACGAATTTGATGCAGGCTAAGCAGAATTTGGCTGATTTTAAATCAGGCAAGTTAACCGCTTATAAAATGGCAGCGCAAAGACTTGAAGATGCACAAATTGCATACGAGAGTGCTGAGGAGGCTTACAATGCGGCACTTACTGAATTGAACAACAAGATTGCCGAGCTGTCTGTATCGACTGCTGAATAATAATAAGGTTTAAAAGTAATAAAATGAGAAAATTACTATACTCAATTCTATTGTCTGTCGCCGTTGTTGCGCCCTTGTTGGCGCAACAATCGGACGATTGCAAGAAAAAGGATGGTGTAGTGTATGCTCCCCGGAAAGGCCAGTGGCAGGTGTCGCTGATGTTGGGAAACAGCGGGCAGATGTATGGAGACGATAACTCCTTCCTGCTTCCGCAGATTACCAACACCGGCGGGTCGATAGGACTTCCCAACGGAAGTTCTGATGCCTCCGGTTCACTGAACCGGTATCTGAACATCTCCGGGATGAATGAGAACAGTCTGACCAACATGCTTGGCGTGCAGTTTAAGTATTTCGTCTCCGATTGCTGGAGTCTGAACTTGTCACTGGGCATGAACATCGATGTGACTCCCAAGAAGGATTATGTGGAAGGCGACTACGAATCGGTGGCCGACATGATTATCCCCGAACAGAAGTACATCAATGCGCAAACCTCCAACAATTGGTTTGTCAACATCGGTACGGACCGTTACTTCAAGACGAGCAATCCGCGCATTCATCCTTACCTCGGAGTGGCCGCGGGCTTCCAAATGGCGCGTGTCGATGCCAGGGAACCTTATGTAGGCACCTATGCCGACGGGGAAGATGACTTTGCCGATGTAGACGAAGACTCGGATATGGAAGGACTGGACAAGCATGTGTACTATGCCGCCGGAAAGGTGGGGCAGATGTTCGCCATCAAGGGCGGAGTGGTTGCCGGTGTGGAATACAGTCTGGCCAAAGGCCTTATCCTGGCTTTGGAATGTCAGCCGCTGGCATATCGCTACGACGTGATCCAGATATGTCCGCAAGGATTTGACAAATACAATGTCTCTCACCATAACATCAAGTTGATTGAGATGCCGGTAGTGAAGATTGGTTTCAGATTCTAAGGTGACGGACTTCATACGGGGCATTGGTGGAATGCGAATGCCTTACAAGAGAAAGAAAAGCGATTCCGCTAATGGAGAATTAGACGAGTCGCTTTTCTTGTTTAAAAAAGAAAGATTGGATTGACATGAAACATATATGCGTTATTTGGTTCGGAGAAATCCTCGCTTGTTGTCTGGCTGCATGCGCCGGACACGACGGATGGACGCTGGAAGGAAAGATTTCCTTTTCCCGGTATACCTCTGTCCTGCTTACGGATGAGGCGTATCATCCGCTCGACAGCATGCCCCTTCGCGACGGAAGCTTCCGCATGGAGCTTCCCGGGGAGGTGGAACATCCGTATCCCGTCGTGCTCCGTTTCGTGAACCGCGAGGACGCGGACGATGTGATGGAGATGCCGCTGATGGTGGAGAACGGGACGGTGCGGCTGGATATCGGGGAGTATGTCCGTGTGGGCGGAACACCCCTCAACGATGCCTTGCAGGAGTTCCTGAACGGATTGCAGGACTGCAAGGAGCATTGCGCCCGGCAGACGGAGCTTGGCGCGGAGGAGGTGGAGAAACTCTTCTCCGCTTTCTACCTGCAGCAGATTTCCATCCATCGCCGGGATACACTTGGGGCGTATCTCTTCCGGCAATACGGCATTCATCTGGACGAGAGGGACGGATTGGAAGCAAGGAAATTATTGAATATTGATTAAACGGATATGAAAGAAAGGAAATGAAAATGAAACTGAGATGCTTTGTGATGGGCGCGGCATTGGCCGCATCGTTTTCCGGCGTGTATGCTCAGCAGCAGGAAAAGGAAAATCCGTGGTTCGTTGGCGGACAGCTCGGGCTGAGTTACGCCCGGAGCCACGGGGGATTGGGCGAATTGCTTTCACCTTCGGGTGAGATTTCGGCAGGTAAGTATTTTTCACCCCTATGGGGAGCGCGTCTCGCCCTGAGCGGCTGGCGCGGACGGGCTGCCGGAGAGCGGGGAAGCGGGACGAGCGGCTTTTTCTATGGAGCGGCTACCGTGGACGGACTGTTGAACCTCAGTCAGGCGTTCAAACGCAATCCGGACCGTCTGTTCGATGTGAGCCTGGTGGCAGGTGCCGGATATAACCGCAGCTACGATGGCCCCAATGCCGGCAGCTTTATGGGACGGGCCGGCTTGCAGGGCAGTTTCCGTCTGAACAAGGCGATGAGCCTCAACGTGGAGGCCATGGCCAATGGCGTGTCCGACCGTTGGAACGGTCTGGACGACCACTCCATCGACACGTACTTCAACGTGGGCTTCGGACTGACCTGCCGGTTGGGGACGGGATACAAGTGTCCCACTTGTGTCAGCACGGAGTATAACAACGATTTTGAGTATGTGAACCAAAAGGTGAACGCCCAGCGTGAGGAAAAGGTGAAGCAGACGGTGAAGGTGGTGCATGATACGGTGCTCGTGAAAGAGCCTGCCACCAAGGTGGTGAAGGGATTGCGCAGCCATGTCTCCTTCGAACTGGCCAAGACGGCCGTCGCCTCCAGCCAGGAAATCAATGTGCTGGCCGTGGCCGATTACATGAAACAGTATCCCGATTCGAAGGCCGTCATCATCGGATATGCCGACACCGGTACCGGTACGCGTGAAATCAATCTGCGCCTGGCCCGGGAACGTGCCGAAACGGTGGCCGATATGTTGGCGAATAAGTTCGGGATAGAGCGTGACCGTATGGAGGTGAGCAGCATGCAGGGAGATGAGCAGCCTTTCCAGATCAATGACTGGAATCGGGTGGTCATCATTACCGTCGATTGAGCGGTTATTCGTAAAGTACGGTTGGAAAAGGAAGAAAGGAGACCGGGAAGCTCCTTTCTTCCTTTTTTGCATGGATCATACCGCAGGGAGACTGTTCCCGTTGATTTTGCGGTACAAGTCCAGCGCGTATACGTCTGTCATGCCCGAAATATAGTCCAGCACCGCTTGCACTTTGCCGTAGAGAGTGTCTGCGTGAATGTCGTATTGTTCGGAGACGCGGTTGATAAGCAAACGGGAATAGGCCTTGTCAGGAGAAAGGACCGCTTCTATCATCAAGTCGAGCAGGGTGCTGATGACCCGGAAACCGGCCAGCTCAATGTCCAATACGTCTTTGGAACGGTAGATACGCCGGAAAGAGAGATCAGCGCAGAAACCGTAAGCCTCCCTTACCGGTCGGGAGATATGCTTGATGAGCGATCCTTCGAACGCTCCGTCCAATATGTTTTGTTCGTTCCGGACAAAGGTGTCCGTACATTCCTTGATCAGTGCGCCGATCACGCAAGAGCGCAGGTAGGCGATCTGCTCATTGACGTCATCTACCATATCGCAGATATGGAAGATGTGGTTTTGCTTGTCTTCATCGAAGAAACGCAACATTAATTCTTTCGTCTCTTCCGTAGTGAGCAGTTTCAGTTTGTGCGCGTCTTCTATGTCCATAATCTGGTAACAGATGTCATCGGCGGCTTCTACCAGATAGACCAGCGGATGACGCGCGTATTTCGGAGGTTCTTCTTCCTTGCTGAGCCGGGTGATGCCCAATTCATCGGCAATTCTGATATAATCGGCTTCTTCGCTACGGAAGAAACCGAATTTGGCTTTTGTATGGGCCCATTGCGAGGAGAACGGATACTTTACGATGGAGGCAAGCGTGGAGTAGGTCATGACGAAGCCTCCCTTTCTCCGTCCGTTGAATTGGTGGGTGAGCAATCGGAACGCATTTGCGTTGCCTTCGAAATGCGTGAGGTCGTCCCACTCCTCCTTGCTTAGTTTCTCCTTTAACTGTAACCCGTTCCCTTCGGAAAAATAGGTTCCTATAGCCCTTTCTCCGGAGTGCCCGAAAGGAGGATTCCCCAAGTCGTGAGCCAGACAGGCCGCTGATACGATGGCGCCTATTTCGGACAGATGGGGACACTCTTCCTGTAGTCCGGGGTGAAGGGACAGGAGCTCTTTGGCGACATCATTGCCTAAAGAACGGCCTACGCAGGATACTTCCAGACTGTGGGTGAGGCGGTTGTGCACGAAAATGCTTCCCGGCAAGGGGAATACCTGGGTCTTGTTTTGCAACCTGCGGAACGGGGCCGAAAAGATGAGGCGGTCGTAATCGCGCTGGAATTCCGTACGGTCGTCTTTCCGGGTGGCATGCAATGCTTCCAGTCCGAAGCGTTTATTTGATATCAGTTGTTTCCAATTCATCTTATTTCCGATTTATTGGTGGCAAAAGTAATGATTCGGTTTAAAATTGTGAAATTCTTTCGTCCTTTCTTGCTGAAATGCTTATTTTCGCATCATATATCATTAAAATATGAAGATACAGGTTATTAATACGTCCAGGCATCCGCTTCCGCAGTATGCGACGGAGCAATCGGCCGGCATGGACTTGCGTGCCAATCTGGACACTCCCATTGTATTGAAGCCGATGCAACGTTGTCTTGTTCCGACAGGATTGTATATGGCTCTGCCGAAAGGATACGAGGCGCAAGTCCGTCCGCGGAGCGGCTTGGCGATAAAGAAGGGAATCGGCGTGCTGAATGCTCCCGGAACCATTGACGCGGACTACAGGGGTGAAATTTGCGTGATTCTAATCAACTTCTCTGATGAGGATTTCGTCATTGAGGACGGTGAACGAATTGCGCAGATGGTCATTGCCCGTCATGAACAGCCGGAATGGGAAGAAGTGGAAGTGCTGGAAGCGACCGAGCGTGGAGAAGGAGGCTTTGGCCATACAGGTAAAAAATAGAAAATGAGTGGAAAACAAATCGGATATGGCTTGTTAAGCGGCTGTCTATTGAGTCTTGCGCTGCTTTGCGGGGCGTGTGGTTCTGCCCGGAACACTGTCAACGCAAAGGAGAAGGACATGCGTGCCTCTGAAATGAGGCTTACCCCGGAAGAGGAACGGAAATTTGAATATTTCTTCTTGGAGGCCAATCGCTATAAGCTGAAGGGGGAGTATGATACCGCTTACGAAATGTACAGTCGCTGTTTGGATATCTGTCCCGGATCGGCTTCCGTTCTCTACGAAATGGCTCATTTCAGTCTTTTTCTGAACCAGCCGGAGAAGGCGCGGGAGCAGCTGGAAAAAGCCGTGGAACTTGATCCGGAAAACATCTGGTACAAACAGACTCTTGCTGCCTACTACCAGCAAAAAGGGGAGACAGAAAAGGCCATATCTGTATACGAAGACATTGCGGCACAGTTCCCCAAACGGAGTGAAGCGTTGATGGTACTGGTGGATTTGTACGGCAGGCAGAAGCGTTACGAAGAGGTGGTGCGTACTTTGGACCGCCTTGAGATAAAGGAAGGCAAATCCGAGCAGATCAGCATGGAAAAGTTCAGGATGTACCTTAACATGGATAACCAGGAAGAGGCTTATCATGAAATAGAAAGTCTGGTGAAAGAATATCCGAATGATTTTCGGTATAAAGTCATATTGGGTGACGTATACTTGAATAATGGCAAACTGGAAGAGGCACGGACTGTTTTTCAGTCTGTATTGGATGAAGAGCCTGACAATGCCCCGGCACAGTTATCCATGGCCTCCTATTATGAAAAAAAAGGCCTTGATTCCTTGTATCACAATCAATTGGATACCGTGTTGCTGAATAAAAAGCTGGATACGGAAACCCGGCTCAATATGATGCGCCGTCTGATTATCGATACTGAGCAGAAAGGGCAGGACAGTACCAAGATTCTGGCTGTCTTTCATCACATGATGGCCGGAGAAGAGGAAACGGCTGATATCAGCATGCTGTGTGTGCAATACATGCTTTCGAAGCAGATGGACGAGGAGGCTGTCAAACCGGTCCTGAACCATATCCTTTCTATCGAGCCGGATAACACGGCCGCCCGTTTGCAGCTATTGAGTTATGCGGTGAAGAGAAACGATTACGAACAGGCGATTGCCATTTGCAAGCCGGCTCTGGAATACAATCCGGAAGTGATAGAGTTTTATTATTATCTGGGGCTTTCTTATTACCAGGCCGAGAAAAAAGAGGAGGCGCTGGACACTTTCCTGAAAGGGCTTGATCAGATTAATGCCGATAGTGACAAAGGCGTTATCTCCCAGTTTTACGAACTGGTGGGTGATCTTTATTACCAAAAGAAGATGAACGGGCAGGCTTATGCCGCTTACGATTCGGCCTTGGTGTATAATCCGGACAATATCAGCGCCTTGAATAATTATGCATATTATCTCTCGCTTGAAAAGGTACATCTCGATAAGGCGGAAGAAATGAGCTACCGTACGGTGAAAGCTGAGCCTCAGAATGGTACGTATCTGGATACATACGCTTGGATATTGTTTGAAAAGGGGCGTTATGCGGAGGCCAGGATCTATATGGACGATGCGATTAAGAACGGAGCGGGAGACAGTTCGGTAGTGCTGGAGCATTGCGGAGACATCTATTATATGAATGGAGAGCCGGAAAAAGCCTTGGAATATTGGAAGCAAGCCTCGGAAATGGAGCATGAGTCGAAAACGCTGGAACGGAAAATAAAACTAAAAAAATACATTGCAGAATGAAAAGACTGACAGTTTGGGGATGGCTGGGAATAATGACCATCTTGTTGTTTGCATCTTGTAAATCATCGAAAGTGGCGACAGTGAATGATTTGAACGGATTGGAAGGCGAGAAGTTTGTGGAGGGAGTGATTGCCAACACACCGGATTGCCAGACCATTAGCGCTAAGATGAAATTCGCTCTGAATGTAAATGGACAAAAAATTTCGGTCGGAGGGAACTTGCGCATGAAGAGAGATGATGTCATCCAACTTTCTTTGGTGGGCTTTGGCTTCGTGGAGGGAGGACGCATTGAATTTACCAAAGAGGATGTTCTGGTGATAGACCGCATCAACCGGCAGTATGTCAGGATTTCTTATTCAAAATTGGGATTCCTGAAAGAAGCGGAGATAGACTTCCATACATTACAGGCTTTGTTCTGGAATGAACTCATCCTTCCGGGGAAAGAGCATGTAACGTCATCCAATGCTTCCTCTTTTACAGTGAGGAAGGAGGAAAACCGGGCTGTCCTTTCGGGCAAGTCATCCCGTAAACTTTCTTACCGCTTCTTTGCTTCTTTGTCTACCGGGGCTTTGGAAAAAACGGAAATCAGCGCGAAGGCTCCTTATGGTTTAAACTGGAATTATCAGGATTTTGTGCCGTTGGACGACAAGGCCTTTCCTTCTGTGATGAATATCCGGCTGGAAGGTTTGGAGAAGCCGGCTACCGTCTCCATACACCTTGGGAATATGAGTACGGATGACAATTGGGAAACACGCACCAAAGTTTCGAAACGGTATAAAGAAGTGACGGCTGAAGACATTTTAGACCGTATTTTGAGGTTGTAGGATGAAGCGTATACTCATTTTGTTGTTGAGTGGTTGTCTGCTGTGTCCTCTTTTTGCTCAGACGAACCGGAAAATTAAAGAATTGGAGAGCAGGAGAGGGGCTTTGCAGGAGGATATTGCCCGGTCGGAGACCCTTTTGCGTTCCACCCGGAAAGATGTGAAGAGTCAGCTGAGCGATTTATCGTTGATTACCAATCAGATTGGAGCCAGAAAAAAGTTGATAGCCCAGATGGAAAGTGATGTACAGTCGTTGGAAAATGAAATCACTTCACTGCAAAAGCAACTCGCTTTACTTCAAAAAGAGTTGAAAGAGAAAAAGAGCAAGTATGAAGCTTCCGTTCGGTATATGTATAGGAATCGTTCCATTCAGGAAAAACTGATGTTTATTTTTTCGGCACAGTCGCTTGGTCAAACTTATCGTCGTCTTCGCTATGTGCGGGAATACGCTACTTATCAACGTATTCAGGGAGAGGAGGTCATAAAGAAACAGGCGCAGATTGAAGCGAAGAAGAAGGAACTGGAGCAGGTACGTTCCGAGAAAACAAATCTTTTGCTTTATAGGGAGCATGAACGGGAGAAATTGGAGTTGCAAGAGAAGGAACAACGTGCTTTGGTGGCCAATTTGCAGAAAAAACAGAAAAGTCTGCAGAATGAGATTGCCCGAAAACGGCGTGAGGCTCAGCGCCTGAATGCCCAGATAGACCGTTTGATAGAAGCCGAAATAGCCGCGGCCAAGAAACGTGCCGAAGAGGAGGCCCGTAGGGAGGCGGCAGCCCGGAAGAAAAACGGTTCGAAAGAAAAAGGCGGTCCGGGTACTTCCGGTAATGCAGGCAAGACCACTCCTATGGAGACATACCGTCTGAATCCGGCCGATCGACAATTGTCCGGTGACTTCGAACGAAACCGGGGTATTCTTCCTCCCCCCATTACAGGACCTTATTTGATAGTCAGTCATTATGGAGCTTACGAAGTGACGGGCCTGAAACATGTCAAACTGGATAATAAGGGGATTGACATCAAAGGGCAAAAGGGGGCGCAGGCGCGTGCCATATTTGATGGAGAGGTTTCAGCCATATTCCAGTATAATGGGATGGTAAACGTGTTGGTACGGCATGGCAACTATATTTCTGTATATTGTAATCTCTCTTCGGCCGGTGTAAAGAAAGGGCAGCATGTCAAGACAAAAGAGATTTTGGGCAAAATATGTACGGACGCTTCAGGTAATACCGTTCTGCACTTTCAGTTACGCAAGGAAACGGTGAAACTGAATCCGGAGGTTTGGCTGGGACGGTAGAAATCCGCCTCCGCTATATGAAGCGCAATCTCTTTCCACAGCGTTGGGGGGGATGGAAAGATATGGCGGGTGGAAGAGGCCGGACTTGCTATTCAGTAATTATAGCTTCAGTCCGTCCAATAGTCGCAGGTACAGTCCGACAGCTTCCTCTATCTCCCTGAGCATGATGTATTCGTCGGCTGTGTGGGAGCGGGATGAACGTCCCGGACCTATCTTTACTGAAGGGAAACGCATGAGTGCTTGGTCTGACAGGGTGGGAGAGCCGAAAGGAACCCGTCCCAAAGCTACGGCCCGACGGATGAATGGATGATTCTCGTCTATGCGTGAAGAGCTAAGGCGGAACGAACGGGCCTTCGCTTCGCAGTTAATATGGCGGTTAACGATATCAAAGATTTCTTCGTTGGTGTAAAGCTCATTGCTCCGGATATCCACAACGAAAGCACAACGGTCGGGGATAACGTTGTGTTGTGTACCCGCGTTGATTTGGGTAACGCTCATTTTTACCGAGCCGAGAAAGGGAGAGGTCTTCTCAAACTGAAAATCGCGAAACCATTCCACGTCTCTCAGCGCTTTATAGATGGCGTTGTCTCCCTCTTCCCGTGCGGCATGTCCGGATTTTCCGTAAGCGGTGACATCCAATACCATCAATCCTTTTTCAGCAATGGCAGGTTGCATTTCTGTCGGTTCGCCTACAATGCCTAATGCAACGGGAGGCAGGTCGGGCAATACGCTTTCTATGCCATTCTTGCCGGATACTTCTTCTTCGCAGGATGCCAGATAGACAAGATTGTAGGCCTGCTCTTTCCGGCATAATTCACGGAATACCTGAAACAGCGACACGACACTTGCTCCGGCATCATTACTGCCGAGCCCGTATAACTTTCCGTTTATTTCGGCGGGAGTGAACGGGTCTTTTCGCCATCCGTTTACTGGTTTCACCGTATCGATGTGGGAGTTTAGCAAAATAGTCGGTTTGTGTAAATCGAACATCGGACTTACACACCATATATTGTTTCCGGAACGGTTGGCGATGATACCGGTTTCTTCGATGATTGCTTGTAATGTGTCGGCTGCTTCTGTTTCCTCCTTGCTTATGGAGGGTATTCGGATCAAGGCTTTTAGCATGTTTATAGCGTCCCAGACAAGTTCTTCTTTGTTCATATTTTTATTCTTTTAGGACCATCCGTTTGTCCGAATGGCTTGTTACTATTTTCGTTAAGCAAATATAAGGATTCTTTCAATTAAAAAACATATCTTTGTAGCATATTAAATTAAAAAAGGCTATGAATTGTCCGCATTTGTCCATACTCGTTCATAAACAGGCGGAAAAGTATGGCAATCGTGTCGCGTTACGGTATCGGGATTATGAAACCGAACGATGGGTTCCTGTTACGTGGAATCAGTTTTCGGCTGTCGTGAGAACAGCTGCGTGCGCTTTACTTGAATTGGGAATCAAAGAACAGGAAAATATAGGTGTCTTTTCACAAAACAAGCCGGAGTGTCTGTTTGTTGACTTTGCCGCATTCGCCGACCGGGCGGTGTCCATCCCACTGTATGCCACCAGTTCGGAAGCACAGGTGCAATATATTGTAAACGATGCTTCCATTCGTTATCTGTTTGTCGGAGAACAATTTCAGTATGAAGTGGCCTATCGGATCCATAGTTTGTGTCCTACGTTGCAGAAACTTATCATTTTTGATTCTTCGGTGAAGCGTAATCCCGAAGACGCGACTTCTGTTTTCTTTGATGAGTTCCTGAAAATGGGCGAGCATGGGAAGAGAAGGAGTGAAGTGGAGGAACGTACCGCAAAAGCATGTGCTGAGGACTTGGCAAATATTCTTTATACTTCCGGTACGACAGGGGACTCGAAAGGTGTCATGTTGCATCACTCTTGTTACATGGAGGCTTTTCGTATTCATCAGATTAGACTTACTGCCATGAGTGACCGGGATGTGGTTTTGAACTTTTTGCCATTGACTCATATCTTCGAGAAAGCATGGACTTATTATTGCTTGTGTGTCGGATGTCAGATTTGTATCAACTTGCGTCCGGCGGATATCCGGAAGACTATTAAGGAAATCCGTCCGACACTGATGTGTGCGGTCCCGCGTTTTTGGGAAAAGGTATATGCGGGTGTGCAGGAGAAGATCAACAGTACGACAGGGATAGCCAAAATGATGATGCTGGATGCGGTGAAAGTGGGGCGTGCCTATAACCTTACTTATAAGCGGGTAGGGAAAGAGCCTCCTTTATGGCTGAGCCTGAAATATAAATTATATGAGAAAACGGTATATAGCTTGCTGAAAAGAACGATTGGCATTGAAAACGGTAACTTCTTTCCTACTGCAGGCGCAGCGATACCTCCGGCAGTAGAGGAATTTGTCCATGCAGTGGGTATCAATATGGTAGTTGGTTATGGGTTGACGGAGTCTACGGCTACCGTTTCGTGTGATGTGCTGCCTCATTATACAATAGGCTCTGTGGGCCGTATTATGCCGGATGTGGAAGTGAAGATCGGTGAAAACAATGAGATCCTTTTACGGGGCAAGACGATAACGAAAGGATATTATAAAAAAGAGTTCATTACTGAAACAGTCATTGATGCGGAAGGCTGGTTCCATACGGGAGATGCGGGATATATTGAAAACGGTGAACTTTTCCTGACTGAACGCATTAAGGATTTGTTTAAGACCTCCAATGGGAAATATATTGCACCGCAGGCCATTGAGAGCCGGTTGGTAGTCGACAGGTATATCGATCAGATTGCCATTATAGCCGACCAGCGGAAGTTCGTTTCTGCCTTAATCATCCCTACTTATGAGTTGGTGGAAGACTATGCGAAGAAACATCACATTGCTTATGGAAACGTGGCTGAGTTGTTGCAGAGAGAAGAGATTGTGGAACTGTTTAAAGAAAGAATTGATACCTTGCAGCAGCAATTCGCCCATTATGAGCGAATTAAACGCTTTACGCTGTTGCCGGAGCCGTTCAGCATGAAGAAAGGTGAATTGACCGATACGCTGAAAATACGGAGACCGGTGCTGTATAAGAATTATTCGGTAGAAATTGAAAAAATGTATGAGGAGTAAATAACCTGCTACTCATCTTTCATATATTGACCCCGGAGGAGATCCTTTCCGGCTTTTTCAGTAATGTGGTTATCATGACGGTGGGCCCGGGCATGTGTTTTCTGGGTGTTCTCATGGTATTTGTATGACCGTTGTTGTTTCCCTTTTAAATATTTCGTATATCTTTGCATCTAAAATAGAACCTCGAAATGATTACAATAGAACAATTTAAAGATGTAAAAGGGCGTACCGAAGCCTTGAAACGTTACCTTGATATCGATGGAAAGCAAGTTCAGGTGGAAGAAGAGCAGTTACGTACGCAGGCTCCCGGTTTTTGGGATGATGCTAAGGCGGCGGAAGCGCAGATGAAAAAGGTAAAAACACTTCAGGCTTGGATTGACGGCTATAATGAAGTGAAGACTTTGGCGGATGAGCTTGCTTTGGCCTTTGATTTTTTTAAAGATGAACTGGTTACTGAAGAGGAAGTGGATGAGGCTTATAAGAAAGCGTTGTCGGCTGTAGAGGCACTGGAATTGAAAAACATGCTTCGTCAGGAGGCCGATCAGATGGATTGTGTGCTGAAGATTAATTCGGGAGCTGGGGGAACAGAGAGCCAGGATTGGGCATCCATGCTGATGCGTATGTATATGCGATGGGCTGAAACTCATGGATACAAGCTGGCTATTGCAAACTTGCAGGAAGGTGATGAGGCGGGGATTAAAAGTGTGACGATGGAGATCGAGGGTGATTCGGCTTACGGATATCTGAAAGGAGAGAATGGAGTGCACCGTTTGGTAAGGGTTTCCCCGTTTAATGCACAGGGAAAGCGTATGACTTCCTTTTCTTCTGTTTTTGTCACGCCTTTGGTAGACGATTCCATTGAAGTGAATATCAGTCCGGCGTGTATCTCTTGGGATACATTCCGTTCGGGAGGTGCCGGCGGGCAGAATGTCAACAAGGTGGAGTCCGGTGTGCGTTTGCGTTATCAATATAAAGATCCTTATACGGGTGAAGAGGAGGAAATCTTAATTGAAAATACGGAAACCAGAGATCAGCCAAAGAATAAAGAAAATGCCATGAGACAGTTGCGCTCTATTCTTTATAATAAGGAATTGCAGCATCGGATGGCTGAGCAGGCAAAAATAGAGGCCGGAAAGAAAAAAATAGAATGGGGCTCCCAGATACGAAGCTATGTTTTTGATGATCGTCGCGTGAAGGATCATCGGACAAATTATCAGACTTCGGATGTAAACGGGGTGATGGATGGAAAAATTGATGAATTCATCAAATCGTATTTGATGGAGTTTTCTGATACAGAAGGTTAATAACTTAAATATAAGATTACTATGAGTACAAAAAAAGTAAAAAGAAGCGCTGCCCGGGAGAAACGTGAGGAAGAACAGGCCCGAAAAGTGATAAAAGGGATTTTTGTAGGGCTGATTATTTTAGCTGTCCTTGCTATAGCCTGCTTCTCTATCTGGGGATAAAAAAGTTTCCCTTTGACCTTTTTAATTTGAAAAAGAACTTCTCGGGGATTAATTTCCGGTAGAAAAGGGTGTAAAAACTGATATATATCATTTTTGCACCCTTTTCTTATCTGAATACAGGTCGTACACTTAAATTTATCCACTACTTTCGCATTGACCATTGGGTCATAATTAAACAATAACTAAAGTTTTAAGGTATGAATTTCACAGAAAATTTGGTAAACATCCAACATGACTTGTTTCGCTTTGCCACAAAGCTCACAGCGAATGAAAATGATGCAAGAGACCTTTTGCAGGAAACATTTTTAAAGGTGTTAGATAATGAGAGTAAGTTTACGCCTGATACGAACTTTAAAGGTTGGGTTTTTACGATAATGCGTAATTTGTTTATCAACGATTATCGGAAAATTATTAGAGAACAAACTTATATAGATCAGACGGATAATCAATATTATCTGAATCACTCGGAAGATTATGCGGTTGACATGATTGAATCTGTTTATGATGTAAAGGAGATGTACCATATCATTAATAAGTTGTCCAATGAGTACAGACAACCTTTCCTTATGTTTGTAGCAGGATATAAATATCATGAAATCGGTGATAAGTTACATCTGCCATTGGGTACGGTGAAGAGTAGGATTTTCTTTGCTCGCCGGCAACTGAAAAATGAATTGAAAGATTTTAATTAGGGTGTATTTTCGTGTAGAAAAAGGGGTATAATCTGGTAACGGAGATACCCCTTATCTTTTTTTCCTTTTCATAAAGGGGCGTATAATGTAATAGCCGATGATTGTGCCTAAAATTACCCCGATGCTGTTTGCGGCCATGTCGAGCCAATCTCCATTCCGTGTAGTGGTGCAACAAGTTTGCAACAGTTCCATGCTTCCACTGAGGATAAGAGGAAAAATAGCGGTAGGCAGGACGGCTTTTATAAACCTGACGGAGCGGTGAGACTTCATATATTCTATCCATATCACTCCACTTAGGCTCCCATACATGCACAGATGAACCCATTTGTCTATGAATGGGATATCATCCATTTCCGTTTGGGGCATAGGGCAAAGGGATAGATAAAAGATTGCACAAATGATAACGAAACTGAACGGATATTGTTTTAAATGATGTATCATGTGGTAATTTCTATTTGGATTCGGTGCAAAAATATAAAATAATTCATACATTTGCAGCAATACGTTCGAATATGATGGTTGAAACAGATATTTTGTTTATAATGACAACCTGTTTTCAAACCAGAATGAAAAAAGGCCTATTTTATATGGAGAAATAGAGTAATGTTTGTAGCATCATTAAAAAGGAAGGATTTTGAAGCGTGAAGAATGACAGAGTAAATTTTGGCAGTAAATTAGGCGTGATATTTGCCTCTGCGGGATCGGCTGTTGGACTTGGAAATATTTGGCGTTTCCCTTATGAAACCGGTCAACATGGCGGAGCTGCCTTTATCTTGATTTATCTGATTTGTGTGCTGGTATTGGGTATGCCCATTATGATTTCTGAGTTTTTGATAGGCCGCCGTTCACGGGCTAATACGGCGGGCGCTTATAAAGTGCTTGCTCCCCGTTCTCCTTGGCGTTGGGTCGGTTTTATGGGAGTGTTGGCTGGCTTTTTGATATTAAGTTATTATTCGGTTGTGGCTGGCTGGACATTGGAATATATTTTGGAAGCAGGAGTGAATGGTTTTGCCGGTAAGTCTGCAGAAGATTTTAAGGGCGCTTTCATCGCGTTTTCCCAAAGTCCGGCGCGTCCGTTGGTTTGGCTTGTTGCCTTTCTGTTCATGACGCATTATGTGATTGTAAAGGGAGTAAAAAAGGGAATAGAGCGTTTTTCGAAAGTAATGATGCCTATGCTTTTCATGTTGATATTAGTGTTGGTCTTTTGTTCATTATCTCTTCCCAATGCTGATAAGGGGTTGGAGTTTTTGTTATATCCCGATTTTTCGAAAGTAAATTCCGATGTCTTTCTGGGGGCTATGGGGCAAGCTTTCTTTTCACTGAGTCTGGGAATGGGATGCCTTTGTACGTATGCTTCTTATTTTAGCAAGGATACGGATTTGAGTAAGACCGCGTTTAGTGTGGGGATTATTGATACATTTGTGGCGATTTTGGCCGGGCTGATTATTTTTCCGGCGGCTTTTTCTGTCGGAATCAGTCCGGATGCAGGACCATCTCTTATTTTTATTACTTTGCCGAATGTTTTTCAGCAGGCGTTTAGTGGAGCTTCTGTTTTGTCATATGTGTTTTCGCTGATGTTTTACGTATTGTTGGCTTTGGCGGCTTTGACTTCTACCATTTCGATGCATGAGGTAGTCACGGCCTTTATACATGAAGAGTTTCATGTTTCCCGAATAGCTGCAGCCCGTTGTGTAACAGGAGGATGCATCGTATTGGGTATTCTTTGTTCTTTGTCTTTAGGAGTTTTGCAGCAGGCGCAACTGTTTCATTTAACTTTCTTCGATTTCTTCGATTTTGTAACGGCGAAGATAATGTTGCCGTTAGGAGGTATGTTCATAGCTTTGTTCACCGGTTGGTATCTTGACCGTAAGCTGGTAAAGGAAGAGGTGAGCAATGGCGGAACATTGAAAGTACTGTTTTTCAGGTTATATATTTTTATTCTTCGCTATATAGCGCCTGTAGCCATAGCTGTCATATTTATAAATGAACTGGGCCTGTTAGGCTGAATTTATGTGGAAAGATTTCTTTTATTTTTCGAAAGCGGACAAAAGAGCTATTCTTATATTGGTTTGCCTAATTTGTTTTTTAATGATAGGAAGTGGGATATATATGGCTTTGCGGAAGGAAGAGACTGTTCCGGAAGAGAATATGCAGGAAATAGAGGCTTTTCTTGCTTCAGTAAGAAAGAAAGAGGAGACGGCCGTTGCCTCCCGTTTAAGAAAAAGAAGAGAGAAAACGGTTGCCTTGTTCCCTTTTGACCCGAATGAAGCCGATTCTGTAGATTTTGTCCGGTTGGGATTACCTCCCTTCATGTCCCATAATATTTTGCGTTATAGAGAAAAAGGAGGAATATTCCGTTCCGTGGAATCTTTTGCGAAAGTGTATGGGCTTACTACGGAACAGTATGAGACATTGAAGCCTTATATTCGTATAGGGGACCCTTATAAACCTGTTCAACGAGATACGACTCTTCGTCAGAAATGGCTGGCACGTACGGATTCGTTAAAAGCACAGAAATATCCGGAGGGAACCGTTATTGATTTGAATAAGGCAGATACTACGGAATTGAAAAAAATACCGGGTATCGGTAGTGCTTATGCTCGTCAGATCATTGCTTACAGGAGTCATTTAGGTGGCTTTTATAAGGTAGAGCAGTTGCAAGAGTTGCCCTTTTTGTCGAAAGAATTCAATGTTTGGTTCAAAGTAGAGCAGAAAGAACATCCGTATATATTGGTGAATAAATGGGGAGTGGAACATTTAAGAAGCCATCCTTACCTTAATTTTTATCAGTCGAAGGTTATAGTGGAACATCGTAAGAAATATGGAAAAATAAAGAGTCTTTCCCAGCTTTCCCTTTATGAGGAATTTACTGAGAAAGACTTGGAACGTTTGTCTCCTTATGTTTGTTTTGATTCTGAATAGCTGTGGAACTTATTCGGCTATGTATCCGGCCGCTTTAGCAATTGTACGTGGTATTTCAGCATTATCTGTGCGATGATGAAACAATTCGGATCCGGCTCCAATAGCTGCTACCGGGACAAATCCTGCTGTATGGCCGCCGGTAGTCCACCCTATCCAAGCTATTTCACTGATGATTTCTTTGGCAGCGGCAGCAATCGGTTCTGCTTTTTGGTATTCACTCTCTTTCAGTATGGCATCTTTGTTGCCAAAGCTTTCATTGTAGATGTTTTTCAGACGGGTTTCTTGTGCATCTGTTAAAGTCAGTGTATCCCAAAAGCCGAAGTTCTCTTTTAATGCTTGTTGTATCATTTCCCAAGAGACCTTATTTCCTGTTTCTTTTCGCATGTTGTTGATTAATTCCGTGAACGCTTTCTCACTCATTTTTTGTGAGGCCAAGGCTTTTAGATTCAGTTTCGATTTTCCTTTGATACCTAAAGTGAAACCTCCTGTTTCGTGATCCGCAGTGACGACAATCAATGTTTCATCTGGATGCTTTTGGTAGAATTCATAAGCTTCTTTGATAGCGTTGTCCATATCGATGACTTCCCGAAAAACAGTTGCCGCGTCATTGCTGTGACAAGCCCAGTCAATTTCACCTCCTTCTACCATGAAAAAGAATCCTTTGGATAAATCTTTGGAGAAGAAATCAATGCCCGCTTTTACAATCTCCTGCAGACTCATATCTCCCTGTTTCCGGTCTATGGCATAAGGAATCGATTTGTTTGCTCCTCCTTCAGGTTGGAAAAGGATTACTTTTTCCTTGTTGCTGCCTTTTTGGTATTCGTCATATCCACGGTAGATGGTGTAGCCTGCTTGCTGTGCCAGCTCATACAGACTGGGTTGTTTCCCATCTTTACCTTGAGGCAATAGAAAGTCTGAGGCTGCGTAAAAATCAAAGTTTGCTTTCATCAGATCATTTCCTATTTCATAATACATGTGCCGGTCCGGCTGATGCGCATAAAAGGCTGCGGGAGTTGCGTGATCTATGCTGACACTGGTGCTGATTCCTACTCTTGCGCCTTGTTTTTTTGCCCATACGGCAATGCTGTTTGTCGGAGTTTTTTGGTCCGCCAGCATGCCTATTGTACCATATTTGGTTTTATGGCCGGTTGCAAGTGCCGTCCCTGAAGCAGCCGAATCGGTGATTCCATTATTTGCTGCATAGGTGGTGGCAACAGTCATGCTTGGAAACTGAGTAAATAAAAGGGGAGTTGTTCCTATTTTATGATCTAGTTCACCTCGGTACATTTCCGTACCGTTCACTTGATTGATGCCCATTCCGTCTCCGATAAAATAGAATACATATTTGGCCTGTTGGGCAAACCCTGCTACAATGAATAAAAACAGGGTGACAAGCATCATGGAAATCTTTTTCATACTGTGTTTTTTCTTTTTTGTTAGTTGATTGCAAAAGTAGCAAAAGCAGGTTACATGAATGTAAAAGAAATGTTAATGTTCTTTGAATTTTATGTGACCCTTTGATGTCCTTTCTCTTTATCCCAAATCGGTCATTAGAAACGGGATTACCTTTTGGTGGGCTTTCCTTGTTGTTCAAGATGCTCGAGAAATGTCCGGGAAACACCGTAGCGAGCACCAACTATCTCGCTTTTCTTGAGGCCCCTCTCAAGGCTTGAGAACAAGACGGTGGAACTTGTCCGTATGGACAGCGGATTTTTCAAAAAGGATACTTGACTTTCTGGAATACAAAGATTTACACTATATCATAGCTTGCCGATTCAACAACCGCATCAAGTACAACCTCATCCATGAACAGTCATGGGTGGAGGTAGCAAACGGTCTGGAAATATCCGAAACGACATACCAGGTGAACAGTTGGGATAAGCCAAGGCGCATAATAATGGTCAGACAGGAAATAGAGAAACGTCCGAATGCCGCCGGCAAACAAGCCAGGCAATTGAAGCTTTTCGAGGACGGGAACGATTTCGGCAAATACCGTTACAGCTGTCTCGTCACCAACCTCAGACTGCCGGCCAAGATAGTGTACGATTCGTATCGCGGAAGAGCGGATTCTGAAAACAGGATCAAGGAATTAAAGTATGACATTTCCATTGATGACTTTGCCTCTGACAATTTTTGGGCGACGGAAGCATGTGGAAACATTATAGTCATGGCATATAACTTCATGTCGCTGTTCCGTCACTTATCAATTCCGATGAAATTTATTTCGAACTCACGTTAATAACAATTATTGACACATTTCTTCATTTGCCGATATTGAATCCGAGTTTCATGATTAACTTCAACGTTCCTATAGACGTATTGCGGTCATACTCCTTCTCTTCCTCAGACAGTTCTTCGTAGGGAACCAAGCACGGATGAGTCTTGAGTTTATCGTTGCGTTGTTCGCCATACGTCCATCCTTGTGAGATACGTGTTTCTGCCCATACCTCATGCACATTCTTCGACATCTGCTCTACTAGTTGTTCCAACTCTTTGGGCAGCTTGACATCTGTTATGTCGATAGGTTGCGGTGTGTATTTTTCTGTTTTCATCTTTTTTCAGTTCTTTATTGTGCGATAACATTGATAAAGAGCTTTTCTTCCTCTATAGCTCTATGGACATGGCCATAGGACTTGCATTGAGTGGCACTGTGCGAAAGTCCAGAGTATTGATGGCATTCATGAGCACCTTATTGGGCTGGAAGTCGACTCCACGGACAACAACCTTACGTTTATGGTCCGGCGTTGCTGGGGTAACGTAACTGTCCGTACCTATTGACAATTTGAATGCACCAAAATCTTCAAGGTCGATGGTCTTGCCTTCATGGAGCAACGTCTTCATGACATCTATCGTATCACTGACGATGCCAATCACTGTTCCTATGGTTTTAGAAGAGTGATTTGAAACCTTTTCGCACAGTTTATGAAAGTCAACAACTTCATTGTCAACCAATCGGGGGTATAACTGTGGTTGCTCCCCCTTTTTTCTACGTGAGGATGGCAGTACCTGCCAATCTATATGAATCGCCATGGTTATGAATATGTTTTGTTTGTTTCTTGTATCTCCGTTCACCGTCCAGCGTTCGCTGGACGGTCCATGCAGATAGGTGCATCGGCTTTCGCAGCTATCTAACTTCACCGTCCAGCGGACTGTTGGACGGTGAACGGTGCTTACTTGTTATTACTATGTAACCATCTTCTCTATGTCTTTAATGTGCTTGCTCCGGAATTAAAGCTTGCATGTTATACACAATAGTATTCATTTCTTCACTATCTCAAATCCTGATTTCTTTACCAACTTAATCGTGTCAGGCGCCATGAGGCGGTCATATTCCTTCTCGCTGTCGGGCAATGAGGAATAGGGGATGAGGTCAGGATGCTTCTTGTTGGCGTCGTCTCGTTTCTTGCCATAAGTCTTCTTTGATGTCTTTAAGGGCGACCTGAGTCAGCTGAGTCATGGCACGGTTTGATATTGTATAGATTTGCCGTTGTGATATTCATTTCTTGTGCCAATCGCTCCGGTTCCCAATCTTCAAGGATGAGGCGACGGATGACATGTACGTACCGTTTGTTCGGCATTTTCTTGAGAAATCGTTCTATGTCCCCTTCCGCAGTCATGTTCTTTTCTGTGTTCCAGCGATTGTGTTCCAATTTTGCCAACATCTCTATCTCATTATCAGATAGCGGGTCATAATCGTGCGACCTGTCGTCAATATTCAGCTTACGTAAAGCCCGAAGCGTTTCCATCTTCGTTCTTATGGCATAAGCACTGTATAGGTTCGACCACTTCAGTGCAACAGAGAGCCCTCGCCAGTGTTCAGTAGCTTCTGACCAAATTCGTTCCTCGGATACAGCATCCAATGACAGAATACTCTGAAACTTGTAAGTATTATAGTTTGCTGTAGAATATAAATAGTTGAGAAGTTTTGCACGCTTCAAAGAGTGTTCATCAGCACAATACGCCGTTTCGTTCATGCCGAAAGGATAGATATTGGCATAGCGTGCGTTACGAACTTCTTGATTGAATTCACCTTTTTCGTTTACTACAGAATATACAAATGTGTCTTCTGTCTTTTTCAAGTCTTCATTTCGCAAATTGGTGACGAAGTTATCAGAACGGTCTTGACGAATAAACACATTTACTTCTTTGTCATAAACCTCATCGGGCATATTCATGCCCATCACGAAATTTTGGCGTTGGTCTTCCAACGCAAGGAATATGGATAAATATTGCTTGTCTTTATGTTCATTAGCCCAATTGCAAATCTTATTCTGAACTTTCTGTGAAAAGATGTTACCTTTTATGAACTCAAACTCCACATCGAGGAAATTGGCATCGTCTCCCTTAAAGAGGAGATATTCTGTCCCGGTATCTGGTGAAACGACCTCAGGCTTATTTGACAAATCCCTATAAAGATAAGGTTGTATCTCAAATAGATGGCGGTTACGGGTGATGAATTCATCTTTCTCCTTGTCTGCATTCTTGTCTATGAAAGTTATTCGTGTTCCTTGTCTCGTGGATATAGTGATAATCGTTTAAAGCTTAATTACGTGTGAAGCAAATCTGTATCATGTTATTTTTTTGAATTAAAAAATGGGAAATATATTTTATAAATTTTGATATGTGATACTTCGAAATAGAAAAATATGAAAAAGATTTCTTTGTGTTTAGTATATAATTAAGTATAATTATTGTATCTTTGTCGCCCGAATTCAATTTTTTAGTACTTTTGCAGAGATTTACATAATGGGAAAGTTCGATAAATATAAAATTGATCTAAAGGATATGGAGAATGATTCGAGTGCGTATGAGTTTGTGCTTGATAATGCTTTCTTTAATTCGATAGATGCACCGGAAGTACAAAAAGGTAATATACATGTAGCTTTGACTGTGAAAAGGACTGCTGGGGCTTATGAACTTTCTTTTCAAATCAATGGTACAGTGCAAATTCCTTGTGATCGTTGCTTGGATGATATGGATCTTGATATAACTTCCACTGATAAGTTGAAAGTGAAGTTAGGGAAAGATTATGCAGAGGAAGGTGATATAGTAGTGATTCCAGAGGAGGAAGGTATTATAAATATCGCATGGTTTATGTATGAGTTTATTGCTTTAAGCATTCCTATGAAGCATGTACATGCTCTCGGAAAATGTAACAAAGCGATGGTGGGGAAGTTAAATAAACATTTGAGAGTTTCATCAGATGATGATGAGTGGAGTGCGGATTTAGAGGAAACACTTACCGAAATTGATGAAGAGGTTTCTCAGGAAATGGATCCGAGATGGAATGATTTAAAGAAAATATTAGATAATAATTAAAGTTTAGAAAAATGGCACATCCTAAAAGAAGACAATCAAAAACAAGAACTGCAAAGAGAAGAACTCATGATAAAGCAGTAGCTCCTACTTTGGCAATTTGTCCAAATTGTGGAGAATGGCATGTTTATCACACCGTGTGCGGTGCTTGCGGATACTACAGAGGTAAGCTGGCAATTGAGAAAGAAGCTGCTATTTAATAGGTAGTATAAAATATAGCCAGAGAGCATTGCTCTCCGGCTGTTTTTAAAGTGAAAATTAAAGATTAATGGAAAAAATAAATGCTGTAATTACAGGAGTCGGAGGTTATGTTCCTGAGTATGTGTTGACAAACGAAGAATTGTCACGCATGGTGGATACCAATGATGAATGGATTATGACTCGTATCGGAGTGAAAGAAAGACGTATCTTGAATGAAGAAGGTTTGGGTACTTCTTATCTGGCTCGTAAGGCAGCTAAGCAATTGATGCAACGTACAGCTTCTGATCCGAATGATATTGATGTGGTCATTGTGGCTACAACTACTCCGGATTATCATTTCCCTTCAACTGCCTCTATTCTTTGTGATAAGCTTGGATTAAAAAATGCATTTGCCTTCGATTTACAAGCAGCATGTTGTGGCTTTTTGTATGGACTGGAAACAGCGGCAGGATTAATTGCTTCGGGACGGCATAAAAAGATTATATTGGTGGGAGGAGACAAAATGTCCTCAATGATTAACTATTCAGACCGTGCTACATGTCCGATTTTTGGTGATGGTGCTGCTGCTGTTATGATTGAAGCTACAACGGAAGAATATGGAATAATGGATTGTATTTTGCGTACAGATGGAAAGGGACTTCCCTTTTTACATATGAAGGCTGGTGGATCTGTATGTCCTCCTTCTTATTTTACAGTAAGCAATAAAATGCATTATTTATATCAGGAAGGTAGAACCGTATTTAAATATGCAGTTTCCAATATGTCAAATATTACGGCGGAGATTGCTGAACGTAATGGTTTGAGCAAAGAAAATATTAGTTGGATTGTTCCTCATCAGGCTAATCTTCGTATTATAGATGCGGTAGCTAGCCGATTGGAAGTTCCGATGGATAAAGTAATGATTAATATTCAACATTACGGAAATACAAGTGGGGGTACATTACCCCTTTGCCTTTGGGATTTTGAAAATAAGTTGAAAAAAGGTGATAATCTTATTTTCACTGCTTTTGGTGCAGGCTTTACATATGGGGCTGTTTATGTGAAATGGGGCTATGATGGTATTAAAAAGTAAAAATACTATAAAACCATATAAACAAAAAACGCATCTTTTTTGGTGCGTTTTTTTGTCTGTAAATGATTAAAAAGTATGCATAAAGCCGGATTTGTAAATATTGTCGGAAATCCGAATGTGGGAAAATCTACATTAATGAATCTATTGGTGGGAGAACGGATTTCTATTGCTACTTTCAAGGCGCAGACTACCCGCCATCGTATCATGGGTATTTTAAATACAGAAGATATGCAGATTGTATTTTCTGATACACCTGGAGTTCTGAAGCCAAATTATAAATTGCAAAAGTCAATGTTGAATTTTTCGGAATCAGCATTGTCTGATGCGGATGTGTTGTTGTATGTAACGGATGTGGTAGAAAAACCGGACAAGAATGCTAACTTTATAGAGAAAGTACGTAAAATGCAGGTGCCTGTTTTACTGCTGATAAATAAAATAGATTTAAGTAACCAAGAGGCGTTGGTTAAATTGGTGGAAGAATGGCACAAACTTTTACCTCAGGCAGAGATTATTCCTATTTCTGCAACTTTCCGTTTTAACATAGATACGGTGATGAAACGTATTAAAGAGCTACTTCCGGATTCGCCGCCTTATTTTGGAAAAGATCAGTGGACGGATAAGCCTGCTCGTTTTTTTGTGACGGAGATTATTCGTGAAAAAATACTCTTGTATTATGATAAGGAAATTCCTTATTCTGTAGAAGTGGTTGTGGAGCAATTCAAGGAAGAGCAGAAAAGTATTCATATCAATGTTGTAATTTATGTAGAGAGGGATTCGCAAAAAGGCATTATTATTGGAAAGCAGGGAAAAGCTTTGAAAAAAGTGGCTTCTGAGGCTCGTATATCTTTAGAATGTTTTTTTGGTAAAAGTATTTATTTGGAAACTTTTGTAAAGGTGGATAAAGATTGGAGAAATTCAGATAAGGAACTGAAAAATTTTGGTTATAATTTGGATTAAATATTCATCCGGCTGTGATAGCCGTAATAAGAAAAAGTATGGGAAATTTAGTTGCTATTGTTGGACGCCCTAATGTGGGTAAATCAACTTTATTTAATCGTTTGACACAGACTCGTCAAGCTATTGTGAATGATGAAGCTGGTACCACTCGTGACCGGCAATATGGAAAAACGGAATGGGTAGGTCGAGAATTTTCAGTAGTGGATACTGGAGGTTGGGTCATTAATTCTAATGATGTGTTTGAAGAGGAAATCCGAAAGCAGGTGATGATTGCTATTGATGAGGCTGATGTAATTCTGTTTGTCGTGGATATTGTCAATGGAGTAACAGATTTAGATATGGAGGTTGCTTCTATATTGCGACGGACTAAGATACCGGTTATATTGGTTGCTAATAAGACTGACAATAATGATTTGCAATATAATGCCGCAGAGTTTTATTCATTAGGATTGGGGGATCCGTATTGTATTTCTGCTTTGAGTGGAAGTGGAACCGGTGATTTGATGGACTTGGTTGTCAGTAAATTTAAGAATGAACCTGAAGAATTACTGGATGAAGATATACCTCGTTTTGCTGTGGTTGGACGCCCGAATGCGGGAAAATCATCGATAGTAAATGCTTTTATTGGCGAGGAACGGAATATTGTTACTGAAATTGCAGGTACTACGCGTGATTCCATTTACACCCGATATAATAAATTTGGTTTTGATTTTTATTTGGTGGATACTGCTGGTATCCGTAAAAAAAATAAGGTCGTTGAGGATTTAGAGTACTATTCTGTAATGCGTTCTATTCGAGCCATAGAAAATGCGGACGTTTGTATTTTGATGCTGGATGTTATACGGGGAATAGAAAGTCAGGATTTGAATATTTTTTCACTGATTCAGAGAAATCAGAAAGGACTTGTTGTAGTGGTGAATAAATGGGATTTGGTGGAAGATAAGACTTCAAAAGTCATGAAGACTTTTGAGGAGGCCGTACGGAGTCGTTTGGCACCTTTTACTGATTTCCCGATTGTATTTGCTTCAGCCTTAACAAAGCAACGTATATTTAAAGTACTTGAGATGGCAAAAGATGTGTATCATAATCGGACAACCCGTATTCCGACAGCTCGTTTAAATGAAGAAATGTTACCTCTTATTGAAGCTTATCCGCCTCCTTCTAACAAAGGAAAATATATCAAGATTAAATATTGTACGCAGTTACCTAATACTAGGGTTCCTTCATTTGTGTTTTTTGCAAATCTACCTCAGTATGTGAAAGAACCGTATAGGCGTTTTTTAGAAAATAAAATGCGTGAGCGTTGGTCGCTTAGTGGAACACCTATTAATATTTATATTCGGCAGAAATAGTATAGGGGTATTCAGTAAATGACATAAGATTCGCCAACTAATTCATACTTAAAGTATTGCGAATTAGTTGGCTTTTTTGTATCTATCCCCCGCAAATGAGGTTTGACAGCCAAAACAATGGGGGAATTCTCAATTTCATGTTTACTCCAGGAAACGTGGATGATCGGGAACCATTAAAGCCGGGTAAATTCCTGGAGAACATCAAAGGGAAATTATGTGCGGTATCGGACAGGTGTTGTTTGAAAATCTCTTTCTTAACGGGATACAGCCGGTCACTAAGGTTAAAGACAATATGGAACTCCCTCATGAGTATTGCCGACAAGATTCTGCTCAGGAAAAGAACCTTGATAGAAACGGTCAATGACGAGTTGAGGAACATTGCACAGATAGAACACTCCGGACATCGTTCATTCAGTAACTTTATAGCCAACTCCTTGTCAGCTATCGCAGCATACTGCTTTTTTGAAAAAAAACTGCCATTGAAGTGAACTTTATCAATGACGGGCAGCTTACATGCCTTTGATTTTATTTCGAACCCACGTTAAAATAGTGGCTTTTTATGCTCCGTATATCATATATCTTGTATATTTGTTCCGTAGAAACGACCTCTATCCGAGTGAAGAGACAATGATTTTCTCTGATTCGACGGATATGGCAGAAATTCAATAATAATTTGATTATGAAAAAGATGATAGGAATTTTAATGATTGTGTTCCTCTTATGGGGATGCGTTTCCTCAGGGATGCAGGGTAATCCGGCCGCTGTCATGGTGGGGGCTAACGTTGGTGGACTGGTAGGAGGTATAGTCGGAGATGGGATAGATGGCTATCGGGAAAGTCTTTTCGGTTCGTTAATTGGTACGGTATCAGGAGCTTTAATTGCTAATGCGGTCACTACTCCCCAGCAGGATGACAGTTATAGGGTGGAGGAAGTCTATGGTTACGAACCGGAAACGCAGTGGAATCCCTCAGACCGTTACCATGTTCAACCTCTACAACATTCTGATTTGGTCATTCAGAATATCCGTTTCATTGACGCGAACCGTAATCAAGTGATTGATTCCAATGAAACGGCTAAGATTATTTTTGAAGTGATGAATACAGGCCGTATAAATATGTATCGTGTGACTCCCGTGATTAAAGAGCTAAATGAAATGAAACATTTGTATATTTCTCCGTCGGCTTCCATTGAGTGTATTCCGGCAGGAGATGGCATACGTTATACAGCGAACATTCATACAGGCAAGAAACTGAAAAACGGAGAAGCTCTTTTATAATCCGCAAAACGAAATGTTCTGGCGTTTCAAGACAAAATGTTTATTTTCCAAAACGAAACGTTCTTTTTTAA
>CANQSM010000007.1 GCA_947626525.1 uncultured Phocaeicola sp.
AGAGCTCTTCCACAATCCGGTAGTCCTCGGCCGTTATCAGCCGCCTTGTAAGCTCTTCAAATTCTTTCTTTGTCATACCCATCGTTTTTTTAAGTTTTACTTCTGATACTCGCTAATCTCGCCGCTTTTCATTATATTTGGCCGCTCGTTCTTCATTGAACACGGTGCAAATATAAACATTTTGAGTAATGCAAACCAAACAATTCGAGAAATAATTTCTCATTTTGTTTTTTATTTAATGTTCGCTTATGAATAAAAAGGAAATGTTACAAGCCTTAATTGACCATTATGATAATGGGAATAAGTCGCAATTTGCCAAAAGATTAGGTGTCTCTGCGCAAGGTGTAAGCACCTGGCTCAGCCGAGGGACATTGGATATTGAGTTGATATACTCAAAATGCGAAAACCTTAATTCGCAATGGCTTTTGACGGGTAGGGGAGATATGCTCGCCGACCCGGCAGAACCGGCACATTCCGCTCCCGAAAATAGCCCTGAAGGGATCCCCCTCATACCCCTCAGCGCCATGGCCGGCGCGTTCACCGGAGAAACATCCGTGATGGAATACGAATGCGAGCGATACGTCATCCCCGCATTCAAAGGAGCTGATTTCCTTATACAGGTCAAAGGCGACTCCATGCGCCCCCCCCTTATTATTCGGGCGACCTCGTGGCCTGCCAGCGTGTCCCCATGTCAGACCTGTTTTTCCAATGGAATAAAGTATATGTCATCGATACCAACCAAGGGGCACTCGTCAAACGTATCAAACCCGGAAGCGACAGAAAGCATCTTCTGATCGTCTCCGACAACGAAAAATACGATCCCTTTGAATTGCCAATATCCTCTATACATGCCGTAGCCCTTGTCATTGGCGTAATAAGACTGGAATAACTACATCCAGACGCACTCGAAGCGTATCCCCTATATAACCCCACTTTAGGGGTGTCCCCCTCTCAAAAATTGAAAAAGCCACTGAAACACCCTGTCTATGGGCATACTCAGCGACTTTTCTCAAAAATATGGCTGTTTTACGGGGGAGAGGTAAAGCCTTGTTTTTCGAGTCCATTTCTTAAAAACGGTAGTTAAACCCCACCAAGCTATTTGCATCGCCAAATCCCACTTTTGAATATCTAAACTTTCCCAAGTGAATATCTAAACTGAATACCTTAATGAATATCTAACCCAAAAATCGGCCATTTCAGGCACAAAAAAAGGGAGGCATGACAACCACCTCCCGTAAAGACATCGGCAAAACACCGTTTATATTGCGTTCTAAGCCCGTTGAAACATCATCCCTTAGAATGACCGCCGGAGCCGCCCGAAATAAGCGTAGATTGCTTTATTATAGCCCGTTTCGTGCATACCGTACCATTGCCGGACAACCCTGCGTGCAGCAGGTAATTCTTCGTTGCGCCCACCTGTTCAGCCGTCAGAACCGTGTAAACCGCCGAAATGCTGCTGAAATACCAGTCTTTCCGCTTCGTCCCGTCTATTCCGTGCGTCAAATGCACATGTATAACCTTTGCCATATCAGTATCGTTTTCGCCTGCAAATATACTAAATAATCATTATATAGAATATATTTGATATTCAATTTATTAAAAGCGAGGCACAAAAAAACGGCACGAACCGCCACCACTCCCCTACTCTATCCGACCTCACCCCATGTAAACCTCATGTAAGCCGAAAGCATCTGTACAGCTAACCAAACGAGCCTCAACAGCCTCTCCACGTAAACCAAAATTAAACCCACGTAAACATTTCGTTTTGCACCGCCATTTTCACCAATCGCCCACAACTATTTGAACATCAAGGGCTTTCAATACATTTCACCCCTACCCTACTCTATACGCTTCGTTTTGTGCCCCATACTTTTTCAGATTGTAGTGTTGGAGGGGGATAGAATGTCTGTGTCTTCCCATAGCTTTGCAATTCCTACCTGCCGCAACTAGTAAAAAACTCATCTGACGTTGGCTTCGCAACGATTCATTGAGGCGATATGAAAGATGTAATTTGCCGAGAATTGGAATGTAAGAGAAATATGTGGCTTATGGTTTTGCTGAGGTCTGTCAAGACTTCGAAAAGCTGCAGTAGAAGTTCGCAAAAATTTCAGTAGAAGTTGAAATCCAACTTCTACTGAGGTTCAAAAGTTTTTCTGCTGAAATTTTTCCCGCTTATTTTTGTGCCAATGCCTGTTCGATGTCAGCAATGATGTCGTCTGCATTTTCGATACCTACCGAGAGGCGGATGAGATCCGGAGCCACACCGGCTTCTCTCAGCTGTTCATCAGAAAGTTGACGATGAGTGTGGCTGGCCGGATGCAGTACACAGGTGCGTGCATCGGCTACATGGGTGACGATGCAAATCATTTTCAGGTGGTCCATGAACTGGATAGCATCCTTGCGGCTTCCTTTCAGTCCGAAAGCAATCACACCGCACGAACCGTTCGGCATGTATTTTTGTGCCAGTTCATAATATTTGTTGCTCTTCAGTCCGCAATAGTGCACCCAAGCTACTTGCGGGTTTGCTTCAAGCCATTCGGCCACCTTTTGTGCATTCCGGCAATGTTGGGGCATACGCAGGTGCAGAGTCTCCAATCCTAAGTTCAGCAAGAAAGCGTTCATGGGAGAGGGGATGGAACCTAAGTCGCGCATAAGTTGTGCAGTGGCTTTGGTGATGTAAGCCATCTTGCCGAAAGCTTTGGTATAGGTCAATCCGTGATACGATTCGTCCGGTTGGGTTAGTCCGGGGAACTTCTCGGCATACGCTTCCCAATCGAAGTTACCGCTGTCCACTATGGCACCTCCCACGCTGGTGGCATGTCCGTCCATGTATTTGGTAGTAGAGTGTGTGACGATATCCGCTCCCCATTCAAACGGCCGGCAATTAATCGGTGTGGCAAATGTGTTATCTACGATGAGAGGTACCCCGTGGCGATGTGCGATGCGGGCAAACTTTTCGATGTCCAGCACATTGATGCTTGGGTTGGAGATGGTCTCGCCAAACAATGCTTTTGTGTTGGGTTGGAATGCTTTGTCTATCTCCTCTTCCGGTGCATCAGCATCAATGAAGGTGCATTCGATACCTAGTTTTTTCAATGTAACGCTGAACAGATTGAACGTTCCGCCGTAAATGGTGGACGTACATACGAAATTGTCTCCTGCTTGGCAGATATTGAAGATGGCATAAAAGTTAGCTGCTTGTCCGGAGGAAGTGAGCATACCTCCGATGCCCCCTTCCAGCGCTGTGATTTTAGCGGCCACAGCATCGTTGGTCGGGTTTTGCAGTCGGGTATAGAAATAGCCGTTTTCTTCCAAGTTGAAAAGGCGGGCCATCTGTTCACTCGTTTCATATTTGAAAGTTGTACTTTGATAGATGGGCAATACTCTGGGATCACCCTTCTTCGGTTCCCATCCGGCTTGTACGCAGAGGGTTTCCGGTTTAAAATTCTTTTTCATAACTAGAGGTAATTGTGTTGGATATTTGTTTACATTATTCATCTCTCCTTGCGGCAGTGTCACAAGCTTGTTTCCTGAGAAGCTACATGTGGAATCTACTTTGGAAAGACTTTGCAAAAGTAATATTTACAACTCGTAATCTCTCCAAGTTTGCAGAATAAATAATTGTTTGACAGGTAAAATAACCGTTTGTTTATTATTCAAGGCAAATAGCATATTTTTATAGTAATCTTTTTTCTATTTTCTGATGTAAAGGTACGTGAAAGAAACCGGAGCCCCATGTATTTAATTGATTATTTAACGTGAGTTCAATGAAGTTTAATTGTCTGTAAATTTGGTGATTAGCGAAAATTATTGTACTTGTATAGTGTTCAATTACAAAGAATTACTAACAATAATCGCAATGCTCGCCAATGATAAAGTTACAGAAATTTTCTGTGTTTCGGATGACTTCTGCAAGGTTTTTGATATCTAGATGACAAAATATACCGTAAGAAGCAGCTCCAGACGAAAGCGCAGTTGAATACGAATATAATAAGGAGTAATTCGTTTTTTATCTGCGCTTTTTTATGCATTTCTTTGCTGAAAGTTTTGTTAATAGGGAAAGTATATGTAATTTTGCATCGCAATTTATCACAGAATT
Organism: uncultured Phocaeicola sp.; assembly: GCA_947626525.1. GTDB lineage: Bacteria > Bacteroidota > Bacteroidia > Bacteroidales > Bacteroidaceae > Phocaeicola_A. Next base: position 4,100 of record CANQSM010000007.1, read on the forward strand.
TAATAACTAACATATAATAAAAAAACAAAATGATTGTAGTACCTGTAAAAGAAGGCGAAAACATTGAAAAAGCGCTGAAAAAATTTAAAAGAAAATTTGAAAAGACTGGTGTTGTCAAAGAACTTAGAAGCAGACAACAGTTTGATAAACCTTCTGTTATCAAAAGATTGAAGAAAGAACGTGCTATTTACGTTCAGAAACTTCAGCAAGTTGAAGAATAGTTATTTCACAAATTCTTTGAATTTATTGATTTATTTTCATATATTCGTTGTTGAATTATAGAGTAACGATTCTTATGTTGATAGATCTTTTCTTGGATTACCTACGAACTGAGCGAAACTATTCTAATCGGACTATTATGGGGTATGGAATGGATTTGAAAGAGTTCGAAGCGTTCTTTGTAGAAATAGATGAAAAGCAAAGATGGGAAACTGTGGATGGCGATTTAGTCCGCCAATGGGTTATGCATTTGATGGATACTGTAAATGGTGGTTTGAAAATGCAACCGTCTTCTGTGAATCGAAAATTAAGCAGTCTGCGCTCCTTTTATCGTTTTTTATTGATTCGGGGCTATGTAAAAGTAAATCCGATGTTGAGAATAAAGGGGCCCAAAAGAAAGAAAGCATTGCCTTTCTTTTTAAGGGAGTCGGAAATGGACAGATTGCTTGATGGAGAGATGTTCGATGATGACTTTTGTGGCCGTCGGGATCGAATGATTCTTGAGATGTTTTATTCTACAGGTATGCGTTTGTCAGAGTTGATTGGACTGGATGATGTGGATATTGATTTTTCCGCATTATGTATAAAGGTGACGGGAAAAAGAGATAAACAACGTCTGATTCCTTTTGGAGATGAATTAAAGGAGGCGTTGCTTGCGTATATTAAGATAAGAAATGAGGAGCTGCCGGTACGACTTTCGAATGCTCTTTTTGTAAGGAAGAATGGCGAACGGATGTATTCGGGGCTGGTATATAACTTGGTACGGAGAAACCTTTCGAAAGTTACAACGTTAAGGAAACGTAGTCCGCATGTACTGAGGCACACTTTTGCAACTTCGATGTTGAATCATTCGGCGGAATTGGAGTCTGTAAAAGAATTATTGGGGCATAGTAGCTTGGCGGCGACGGAAATTTATACGCATACTACTTTTGAAGAACTCAAACAGATTTATAAACAAGCTCATCCAAGAGCATAAAACAAGGAGGTTTATATGGAAGTAAGAATTCAATCGATTCATTTTGATGCAACGGAGCAGTTGCAGGCTTTTATTCAGAGAAAAGCCGTTAAGCTTGAGAAATATTACGAAGATATAAGAAAGGTAGAGGTGGTATTGAAGGTCGTCAAACCGGAAACTGCAAAAAATAAGGAAGCTGCTATTCGGGTTTTTGTTCCCAATGAGGAGCTTTATGCGGAGAAAGTTTGTGATACATTTGAAGAGGCTGTGGATAATGGCTTGGAAGCTCTTTCCAAGCAACTTTTGAAATACAAAGAAAAATTGCGTGGAAAATGAAAAAAAACGCAAATGTTTTTTGTGAATCAAAATAAATGACTAAATTTGCAGCCGTTTCGCCTCCGGTGTGCGGCTGTGAATGAATTTGCCTCTTTAGCTCAGTTGGCCAGAGCACGTGATTTGTAATCTCGGGGTCGTTGGTTCGAATCCGACAAGAGGCTCAGAGAAAGTTAATTTTAGGGCAAATACCAGAGTGGCCAAATGGGGCAGACTGTAAATCTGCTGGCTTACGCCTTCGGTGGTTCGAATCCATCTTTGCCCACAAAAATTGCGGAAGTAGCTCAGTTGATAGAGCATTAGCCTTCCAAGCTGAGGGTCGCGGGTTTGAATCCCGTCTTCCGCTCTTTAAAGTTGCTGTTATAGCTCAGTGGTAGAGCACTTCCTTGGTAAGGAAGAGGTCACGAGTTCAAGTCTCGTTAACAGCTCATAATTTAGAATGTTAAGTTTTATAATAGATATTACTAATCGATAAAAATAAGTAAGCTATGGCTAAAGAGAAATTTGAACGTTCAAAACCACACGTTAACATTGGTACAATTGGCCACGTTGACCATGGTAAGACTACTTTGACTGCTGCGATCACTACAGTATTGGCAAAGAAAGGTCTGTCAGAAGTTAAATCTTTCGATCAGATTGATAATGCTCCTGAGGAAAAAGAAAGAGGTATTACTATTAATACTTCTCATGTAGAATATCAGACTGTTAATCGTCACTATGCACACGTTGACTGTCCGGGACACGCTGACTATGTGAAGAACATGGTTACTGGTGCGGCTCAGATGGATGGCGCTATCATTGTAGTTGCTGCAACTGATGGTCCGATGCCTCAGACTCGTGAACATATCCTTTTGGCACGTCAGGTAAATGTTCCTCGTTTGGTTGTTTTCCTGAACAAGTGTGATATGGTTGATGATGAGGAAATGTTAGAACTTGTTGAGATGGAAATGCGTGAATTGCTTTCATTCTATGATTTCGATGGCGATAATACTCCTATCATTCGTGGTTCTGCTTTGGGTGCATTGAATGGTGTTGCTCAATGGGAAGACAAAGTGATGGAATTGATGGATGCTGTTGATACATGGATTCCTCTGCCTCCACGTGATATCGATAAACCTTTCTTGATGCCGGTTGAAGATGTCTTCTCTATTACAGGACGTGGTACAGTTGCTACGGGTCGTATCGAAGCTGGTGTGATTAAAGTAGGTGATGAAGTGGAAATCCTTGGTTTGGGTGAAGACAAAAAGTCTGTAGTAACAGGCGTTGAAATGTTCCGCAAATTATTGGATCAGGGCGAAGCCGGTGATAACGTAGGCTTATTGCTTCGTGGTATTGATAAGAACGAGATTAAACGTGGTATGATTCTTTGCCATCCGGGACAGGTTAAAGCTCACTCTAAGTTTAAAGCTGAGGTTTATATCTTGAAAAAAGAAGAAGGTGGACGTCATACTCCATTCCATAATAAATACCGTCCTCAGTTCTATCTTCGTACAATGGACTGTACAGGTGAAATTACTTTGCCGGAAGGAACAGAAATGGTAATGCCGGGTGATAACGTGACAATTACGGTTGAATTGATTTATCCGGTTGCTTTGAATGTGGGTCTTCGTTTCGCTATTCGTGAAGGAGGACGTACTGTAGGTGCTGGTCAGATTACAGAACTTCTTGACTAACGTATAAAATGGGTTCTCTATTTAAGGAGAACCAATTACGGGAATAGCTCAGTTGGTAGAGCACCGGTCTCCAAAACCGGGTGTCGGGAGTTCGAGTCTCTCTTCCCGTGCTAATACTAAAAAGAATATGTTTAAGAGTATAGTAAAATATTGTAAGGAATCTTACGATGAACTTGTCTATAAAGTATCATGGCCGACTCGTTCTGAACTTACTAACAGTGCTGTAGTTGTTTTATATGCTTCCCTGCTTATTGCGCTGGTAGTTTTTGCTATGGACTCAGTTTTCCAGTTTGTTATGGAAACCATCTATCCACATTAATTTAGAGTAGACATGTCTGAGATTGAAAAGAAATGGTACGTATTACGTGCTATCAGTGGGAAAGAAAGCAAGGTGAAAGAATATCTTGAAGCTGATATTAAGAACAGCGACCTTGGCGAGTATGTATCTCAGGTATTGATCCCAACCGAAAAAGTTTATCAGGTTCGCAATGGAAAAAAAATTGTGAAAGAGAGGAGTTATCTTCCTGGATATGTTTTGGTTGAAGCTGCTTTGGTTGGTGAGGTGGCGCATCATTTGAGAAATACTCCGAATGTAATTGGTTTTTTGGGAGGATTGGATAGTCCAACTCCTTTACGACAATCTGAAGTAAACCGTATCCTTGGTACTGTGGATGAATTACAAGAATCGGGAGAAGAATTAAATATCCCGTATACTGTAGGCGAAACGGTAAAGGTTACGGAAGGTCCATTCAGTGGCTTTAGTGGATTGATCGAAGAGGTTAATGGTGAAAAAAAGAAACTGAAGGTTATGGTGAAGATATTCGGACGGAAAACTCCGTTGGAATTGAACTTTATGCAAGTTGAAAAAGAATAGTGCATTTTGTTACATGCATGATTCTTATAATGAATATTTATATAAAAAATTAAGAAAATGGCTAAAGAAGTTGCTGGACTAATCAAGTTACAGATTAAAGGAGGCGCTGCAAATCCATCACCTCCCGTGGGCCCTGCATTGGGTTCTAAGGGAATCAATATTATGGAATTTTGCAAGCAATTCAACGCCAGAACCCAAGACAAGGCAGGTAAAATATTGCCTGTAATCATTACTTATTACACAGATAAGTCTTTCGATTTTGTTATCAAGACTCCTCCTGTAGCAATTCAATTACTTGAGGCTGCCAAAATTAAGGGAGGTTCTGCTGAGCCTAATCGTAATAAAGTTGCTGAGTTAACTTGGGAACAGATTCGTACGATTGCTCAGGATAAGTTGGTAGACTTAAACTGTTTTACTGTAGAAGCTGCCATGACTATGGTCGCAGGTACAGCTAGAAGTATGGGTATCGCTGTAAAAGGGGACTTCCCGGGTAATAATTAATAAACTTCAATTACAATGGGTAAACTGACAAAAAAACAAAAGTTGGCTGCAGCGAAAATTGAAGCGGGGAAAGCATACTCACTCAAAGAAGCTTCTGAATTGGTAAAAGAGATTACTTTTACTAAGTTTGATGCGTCGTTGGATATTGATGTACGTTTAGGTGTGGACCCTCGTAAGGCGAACCAGATGGTAAGAGGTGTTGTGTCTCTTCCTCATGGAACTGGTAAAGTAACCAAGGTTTTGGTTTTGTGTACGCCGGATATGGAAGCCGCTGCAAAAGAAGCTGGCGCTGACTATGTTGGTCTTGATGAATATATCGAAAAGATCAAAGGTGGATGGACTGATATTGATGTAATCATCACTATGCCGTCTATTATGGGTAAAATTGGTGCCTTAGGTCGTGTGTTAGGTCCTCGGGGTTTGATGCCGAATCCTAAAAGTGGCACTGTAACGATGGACGTTGCTAAAGCTGTGAAAGAGGTGAAGCAAGGAAAGATTGATTTCAAAGTAGATAAGAGCGGTATCGTTCATACTTCTATTGGTAAAGTGTCTTTTTCTGCGGATGCTATTCGTGAGAATGCAAAAGAATTTCTTGCTATGATTAATAAACTGAAACCTTCTGCAGCGAAAGGAACTTATATAAAGAGTATTTATCTTTCAAGTACAATGAGCCCGGGTATTAAAGTAGACCCGAAATCTATAGAGGAAATCTAATAAATTAAGGAGGAATCATGAGAAAGGAAGATAAAAGTACGATTATATCCCAGCTCGCTGAAACAGTAAAGGAGTACGGACATTTTTACTTGATTGATGTGACTGCTATGGATGCGGCTGCAACAACTAAGCTTAGAAGAGAGTGTTTTAAGAAGGAAGTAAAAATGGTTGTGGTGAAGAATACATTGCTTCACAAAGCATTTGAGAGCCTTGATACGGATTTCTCTCCTCTGTATGATTGCTTGAAAGGTACAACTGCTATTTTGTTTAGTAATGTAGCAAATGCACCGGCTAAGTTAATTAAAGATGTGGCAAATGAAGGTGTTCCTGGATTGAAGGCTGCATATGCTGAGGAAAGTTTCTATATCGGAGCGAATCAATTGGATGCTCTTACAAGCATCAAGAGTAAGGACGAGGTTATTGCAGAGGTTATTGCATTGTTGCAGTCTCCAGCCAAGAACGTTGTTTCTGCTCTACAATCGGGCGCTAATACCCTTCATGGAGTTCTTAAGACTCTTGGTGAAAGATAATTATAAATATCAATTAATTAGTAATTAAACAATTAAAAATCATACAAAAATGGCAGATTTAAAAGCTTTTGCAGAACAATTAGTTAACTTGACAGTTAAAGAAGTTAATGAACTTGCGACTATCCTTAAAGAAGAATATGGTATTGAACCTGCTGCTGCAGCTGTAGCTGTTGCTGCTGGTCCTGCTGCTGGTGCGGCTGATGTTGAAGAAAAAACTTCATTCGATGTTGTATTGAAGAGCGCAGGTGCAGCTAAATTACAGGTTGTTAAAGCCGTTAAAGAAGCATGTGGCCTTGGTTTGAAAGAGGCTAAAGACTTGGTTGATGGTGCTCCTAGTACACTGAAAGAAGGTCTTGCTAAAGACGAAGCTGAATCATTGAAGAAAACTTTGGAAGAAGCTGGAGCTGAAGTTGAACTTAAATAAAACAATACCTGTAAATCAGGTAATTCGGTTAAGAACCTACTGCATAGAGGGTTCTTAACCTTTTTGTGTCTATAATTAAATTAAGTTCTACTAATTTACTGACAGATGTCTTCAAATACTGTAAATCAAAGAGTTAATTTTGCTTCTATTAAAAATCCGATGCCTTATCCGGATTTTCTGGAAGTACAATTAAAGTCATTCCACGACTTCCTGCAATTAGATACGCCTCCTGAGATGCGTAAAAATGATGGTTTATATAAGGTTTTTGCGGAAAACTTCCCTATTGCTGACACAAGAAATAACTTTGTTCTTGAGTTTTTGGATTATTATATTGATCCCCCGCGCTATACAATAGAAGAGTGTTTAGAGCGTGGGCTCACTTATAGTGTACCTTTAAAGGCTAAACTTAAATTGTATTGTACTGATCCGGATCATGAAGATTTTGATACGGTTATTCAGGATGTATTTCTTGGTCCGATTCCTTACATGACCCATAATGGTACTTTTATCATTAATGGTGCTGAACGTGTGGTTGTTTCTCAGTTACACCGTTCTCCAGGTGTGTTCTTTGGCCAAAGTGTTCATGCAAATGGTACCCAACTTTACTCAGCACGCATTATCCCTTTTAAGGGTTCGTGGATTGAGTTTGCTACCGATATAAACAATGTAATGTACGCTTACATAGATCGTAAGAAAAAGTTGCCGGTAACAACATTACTTAGAGCAATAGGTTTTGAGAATGATAAAGATATTCTTGAAATCTTTAATTTGGCTGAGGAGGTAAAGGTTAGTAAGGCTAATTTGAAGAAATGTATCGGACGGAAGCTCGCTGCTCGTGTGTTGAAAACATGGGTGGAAGATTTTGTGGATGAAGACACGGGAGAGGTGGTTTCTATTGAACGTAACGAGGTCATTATCGATCGTGAAACAGTGCTTGAAGCAGAGCATGTTGATGAAATCATTGAATCTGGTGTTCAAAATGTGCTGATTCATAAAGAAGAAGCTAATCAGTCGGATTATTCTATTATATTTAATACACTTCAGAAAGATCCGAGTAACTCGGAAAAGGAGGCTGTCCTTTATATCTACCGTCAGTTACGTAATGCAGATCCGGCGGATGATGCGAGTGCTCGTGAGGTGATTAATAACTTATTTTTCTCTGAGAAAAGATATGACCTTGGTGATGTCGGTCGTTACAGAATCAATAAAAAATTGAACCTGTCGACAGATATGGATGTTAAGGTTCTCACTAAGGAAGATATTATTGAAATTATCAAATATTTGATTGAATTAATTAATTCGAAAGCAGTAGTTGATGATATCGACCATTTAAGTAATAGACGTGTTCGTACGGTTGGCGAGCAGTTGTCCAATCAATTTGCGATTGGATTGGCGCGTATGTCACGTACTATTCGTGAACGTATGAATGTTCGCGATAATGAGGTGTTTACTCCTATAGATTTGATTAATGCAAAGACAATTTCTTCTGTTATTAATTCTTTCTTTGGGACAAATGCCTTATCTCAGTTTATGGATCAGACCAACCCATTGGCGGAGATTACACATAAAAGACGTCTTTCTGCGTTGGGACCTGGCGGTTTGTCACGTGAACGTGCCGGTTTTGAGGTGCGTGACGTACACTATACTCACTATGGCCGTTTGTGTCCGATTGAAACCCCAGAAGGACCAAATATTGGTTTGATTTCTTCATTGTGTGTCTATGCAAAAATCAATAATTTGGGCTTCATAGAGACTCCATACCGTAAGGTTGTTGAGGGAAAAGTAAATCTTTCGAATGACGAAATTGTATATTTGACTGCGGAGGAAGAAGAAAATAAGATTATAGCACAGGGAAATGCTCCGTTGAATGACAAGGGTGATTTTGTGAGAAATAAGGTTAAAGCGCGTCAAGATGCTGATTATCCGGTGGTAGAACCGGGTCAGGTGGAGTTGATGGATGTGTCTCCGCAGCAGATTGCTTCCATTGCGGCTTCATTGATTCCCTTTTTAGAGCATGATGATGCTAACCGTGCGTTGATGGGTTCTAATATGATGCGCCAAGCTGTGCCTTTGTTGAAAACAGAGGCTCCTATTGTGGGAACAGGTATTGAGAAACAGCTTTGTGAAGATTCGCGTACGCAGATTACAGCAGAGGGTGATGGAGTGATTGACTTCGTAGATGCTACAACCATCCGTATTCTTTATGATAGAACGGAGGACGAAGAATTTGTAAGTTTTGAACCCGCATTAAAAGAATATAAAATTCCTAAGTTCCGTAGGACGAACCAGAATATGACTATTGATTTGCGTCCTATTTGTGAAAAAGGACAGCGTGTGCAGAAAGGAGATATTTTAACGGAAGGTTATTCTACTGAAAAAGGTGAATTAGCGTTAGGCAAGAACTTATTAGTTGCATATATGCCTTGGAAAGGTTACAACTATGAGGATGCTATTGTATTAAATGAACGTGTGGTTCGAGAAGATCTCTTGACTTCTGTGCATGTTGAGGAGTTTTCTTTGGAGGTTCGTGAAACCAAGCGTGGTATGGAAGAACTAACATCCGACATTCCAAATGTGAGTGAAGAAGCTACGAAAGATTTGGATGAAAACGGAATTGTTCGAATCGGTGCTCGTATCCAGCCGGGAGATATATTGATTGGTAAAATTACTCCTAAAGGTGAGTCTGATCCTTCTCCGGAAGAGAAACTTTTACGTGCGATTTTTGGTGATAAGGCCGGTGATGTAAAAGATGCTTCTTTAAAAGCTTCTCCTTCCTTAAAAGGAGTGGTTATTGATAAAAAACTCTTTTCTCGTGCTATTAAAACTCGTAGCTCTAAATTGGCCGACAAAGCTTTATTGCCGAAAATAGACGAAGAATTTGAAAGAAAAGTAGCTGATTTGAAAGCTGTTTTGATTGATAAATTATTGGTCCTGACAAAAGATAAGGTGTCTCAGGGAGTCAAAGATTATCTGGGGACAGAGGTCATTGCCAAAGGAGCGAAATTCACAAGGCGTGATTTGGATGCTTTGGATTATACGACAGTTCAGTTAAGTAAATGGACTGTTGACGCTCACAAGAATGATATGATTCGTGATTTAATCATTAATTTCTTGAAAAAATATAAAGAATTGGATGCCGAATTGAAACGGAAAAAATTTGCTATTACTATTGGTGATGAATTGCCTGCAGGCATCGTTCAAATGGCTAAGGTATATGTAGCGAAGAAACGTAAAATCGGTGTAGGGGACAAAATGGCCGGACGTCACGGAAATAAAGGTATTGTTTCGCGTGTAGTTCGTCCGGAAGATATGCCATTCCTCGAAGATGGAACTCCGGTGGATATCGTATTGAATCCGTTGGGTGTACCTTCGCGTATGAATATTGGGCAGATTTTCGAAGCCGTATTAGGTTCTGCGGGAAGAAAATTAGGTATCAAGTTTGCAACACCTATTTTTGATGGGGCTACATTGGACGATCTTTCTGAATGGACTGATAAGGCAGGATTGCCGCGTTATGGTAAAACCTATCTTTATGATGGAGGTACGGGTGAACGTTTCGACCAGCCAGCAACTGTCGGCGTGACTTATATGTTGAAATTGGGCCACATGGTTGAAGATAAAATGCATGCCCGTTCTATTGGACCCTACTCGTTGATTACTCAGCAACCTCTTGGTGGTAAGGCGCAGTTTGGTGGTCAGCGTTTCGGAGAAATGGAGGTTTGGGCATTGGAAGCGTTTGGCGCGGCTCACATTTTGCAAGAGATCTTAACGATTAAGTCAGATGATGTGGTAGGCCGTTCTAAAGCTTATGAAGCAATTGTAAAAGGGGAACCTATGCCGACACCAGGTATTCCGGAATCACTCAATGTGTTGTTGCATGAATTGAGGGGGCTTGGCTTGAGCATTAGTCTGGAATGATTTTATAACTCTTTGCATTATATATAAGAAGTATGGCTTTTAGAAAAGAAACGAAAATAAAGAGTAATTTTACGAAAATCTCTATAGGATTGGCTTCTCCGGAAGAAATCCTGGAGAATTCAAGCGGTGAAGTGTTGAAGCCTGAGACTATCAACTACCGTACTTATAAACCGGAGCGTGATGGATTGTTCTGCGAACGTATATTTGGTCCGGTAAAGGATTATGAGTGCCATTGTGGAAAGTACAAGCGTATCCGCTATAAAGGTATTGTCTGCGATCGTTGTGGTGTGGAAGTCACTGAGAAGAAGGTACGTCGTGAGCGTATGGGGCATCTTCAGTTGGTTGTTCCTGTCGCGCACATCTGGTATTTCCGTTCATTGCCGAATAAGATAGGTTATTTGCTCGGTTTGCCGACAAAGAAACTGGATTCTGTTATTTATTACGAGCGTTATATTGTCATTCAGCCTGGTGTAAAGGCGGAGGAAGGAGTGAATGTATATGATTTATTGTCTGAGGAAGAATACCTGGATATTTTGGATACACTTCCAAAGGACAATCAATTTCTAGAAGATACTGATCCGAATAAGTTTATAGCTAAAATGGGAGCTGAAGCCATTTATGATTTGCTTTCCCGTTTGGATTTGGATGCTCTTTCTTATGAATTGAGAGATAAAGCAGGTAGTGATTCTTCTCAGCAACGCAAAACGGAAGCGTTGAAACGTTTGCAGGTAGTTGAGTCTTTCCGCGCCTCGCGTGGACGTAATAAGCCTGAATGGATGATTGTGCGTATTGTGCCTGTCATTCCGCCTGAGCTGCGCCCGTTGGTGCCATTGGACGGGGGATGTTTCGCAACTTCTGACTTGAATGATTTGTACCGTAGGGTAATTATCCGTAATAATCGTTTGAAGAGACTTATTGAAATCAAGGCGCCGGAAGTTATATTGCGTAATGAAAAGCGTATGTTGCAGGAAGCCGTTGATTCCTTATTCGATAATTCGCGTAAATCAAGTGCGGTAAAAACGGATGCCAACAGACCCTTGAAATCGTTGTCCGATAGTTTGAAAGGTAAGCAAGGACGTTTCCGTCAGAATTTGTTGGGTAAACGTGTTGATTACTCTGCCCGTTCGGTTATTGTCGTGGGCCCGGAACTGAAAATGGGAGAATGCGGAATCCCTAAATTGATGGCTGCCGAACTTTATAAGCCGTTCATTATCCGTAAGCTGATTGAGCGTGGTATAGTGAAGACGGTCAAGTCCGCGAAAAAAATAGTGGACCGTAAGGATCCTGTCATTTGGGACATTCTGGAATATGTAATGAAAGGGCATCCGGTATTGCTGAACCGTGCGCCGACATTGCACCGTTTGGGTATTCAGGCTTTCCAGCCGAAAATGATTGAAGGTAAGGCCATTCAGTTGCACCCGTTGGCATGTACGGCATTCAACGCCGATTTCGATGGCGACCAGATGGCTGTTCACTTGCCTTTGAGCAATGAAGCCATTTTGGAAGCTCAGATGCTGATGCTTCAGTCACATAATATCTTGAACCCTGCCAATGGCGCTCCGATTACTGTACCTGCTCAGGATATGGTACTTGGGTTGTATTATATTACCAAGTTGCGTAAAGGAGCCAAGGGAGAAGGTTTGAAGTTTTACGGACCGGAAGAAGCCATTATCGCTTACAATGAGGGCAAGGTGGATATTCATGCCCCTGTTCAGGTTTTGGTGAACGATTTGGATGAAAACGGAAACATCGTGAAGGTGATGCGTGAAACCTCAGTTGGACGCGTGATTGTAAATGAACTGGTCCCGGATGAAATGGGCTATTTGAATACCATTATATCCAAGAAGTCTTTACGTGACATTATTAGCGATGTGATTAAGACTGTCGGTGTCGCCCGGGCTTGTGAATTCTTGGATGGAATCAAGAACCTGGGTTATAAGATGGCTTATCAGGGAGGCTTGTCTTTCAACTTGGGTGATATTATCATTCCGAAAGAGAAAGAAGAGCTTATCAAGCGTGGTAACGAAGAGATTGAGCAGATTATGATGAACTATAATATGGGATTCATCACTGACAATGAGCGTTACAACCAGGTTATTGATACATGGACACATGTAAACAACGACTTGTCGAACATTCTGATGAAAACCCTCTCTTCTGATGATCAAGGCTTCAATTCTGTATTCATGATGTTGGATTCCGGAGCCCGTGGTTCCAAAGAGCAGATTCGTCAGCTGTCCGGCATGCGTGGCTTGATGGCAAAACCTCAAAAGGCTGGCGCGGAAGGCGCGCAGATTATTGAGAATCCGATTCTTTCGAACTTTAAGGAAGGCTTGTCTGTGTTGGAGTACTTTATATCTACTCACGGCGCGCGTAAAGGTCTGGCCGATACCGCGTTGAAAACTGCCGACGCGGGTTATCTGACTCGTCGTCTGGTTGACGTCTCCCACGACGTAATTGTAAATGAGGAGGACTGTGGAACACTCCGTGGTTTGGTTTGTACGGCATTGAAGAATAATGATGAGGTGATTGCTACGTTGTACGATCGCATTTTGGGACGTGTGTCTGTCCATGATATCGTCCATCCTACTACCGGAGAGTTGATTGTTGCCGGTGGAGAGGAAATTACGGAGGATATTGCACAGAAGATAGAGAACTCTCCTATTGAAAGCGTGGAAATCCGTTCGGTACTGACCTGTGAATCTAAGAAAGGGGTTTGTGCCAAATGTTACGGACGCAACCTGGCTACAAGCCGTATGGTCCATAAGGGCGAGGCCGTAGGGGTGATTGCCGCCCAGTCGATTGGTGAGCCGGGTACTCAGTTGACATTGCGTACGTTCCACGCCGGTGGTACGGCGGGCAATATCGCGGCCAATGCAAGCATAGTGGCCAAACATGACGCGCGTCTGGAGTTTGAGGAGCTTCGTACGGTAGATACGGTAGAAGAGACAGGTGAGGCGGTGAAGATTGTAGTGGGCCGTTTGGCCGAGGTACGTTTTGTTGACGTGAATACCGGTATCATACTCTCTACCCATAATGTGCCATACGGCTCTAAGTTGTATGCGGAAAACGGTGAAGTGGTTGAGAAAGGCAAGCTGATTGCCAAATGGGATCCGTTTAACGCCGTTATCATTACAGAGATTACGGGTAAGGTGGAATTCGAGTCCGTCATCGAAGGTGTCACTTACAAGGTGGAGTCCGACGAGGCTACGGGCTTGCGTGAGATTATCATTACAGAGTCCAAGGATAAGACGAAAGTGCCTTCCGCCCATATTGTGTCGGAGGATGGCTCGGTTCTCCGTACCTATAACTTGCCGGTAGGCGGCCACGTTGTGGTTGAGAACGATCAGAAGGTCAAGTCCGGAGATATTTTGGTGAAGATTCCCCGTGCGGTAGGCAAGGCCGGTGATATCACCGGTGGTCTTCCCCGTGTAACGGAATTGTTCGAGGCGCGTAACCCGTCGAACCCGGCCGTGGTTTCCGAAATAGATGGTGAGATAACAATGGGCAAGGTAAAGCGTGGTAACCGTGAAATCATTGTCACATCCAAAGCCGGAGATGTCAGAAAATATCTGGTCGCTCTTTCCAAGCAGATTCTTGTGCAGGAGAATGACTATGTGCGCGCGGGTACCCCGTTGTCTGACGGCGCCATCACTCCGGCGGACATTCTGGCCATTAAGGGCCCTACGGCTGTGCAGGAGTATATTGTCAACGAAATACAGGATGTGTATCGCTTGCAAGGTGTGAAGATTAATGACAAGCACTTTGAGATTATCGTCCGTCAAATGATGCGCAAGGTGGAAATCAACGAGCCGGGAGATACCCGCTTCTTGGAGCAGCAGATAGTTGACAAGACGGAGTTCATGGAGGAAAACGATCGCATTTGGGGCAAGAAGGTGGTAACGAATGCCGGTGATTCTGAGAACATGGTTCCGGGACAGATTGTAACCGCCCGCAAGTTGAGGGATGAAAACAGTCTGTTGAAACGCCGGGACTTGAAGCTGGTTGAAGTGCGTGACGCCGTTCCCGCCACTTCCACCCAGATTCTTCAAGGCATTACCCGCGCGGCGTTGCAGACTTCCAGCTTCATGTCGGCGGCTTCCTTCCAGGAGACAACGAAGGTGCTGAATGAAGCGGCCATTAACGGCAGGGTGGACAAGCTGGAGGGCATGAAGGAGAATGTCATCTGCGGACATCTGATTCCGGCTGGAACCGGTCAGCGTGAATTCGACAAAATCATTGTCGGTTCGAGGGAGGAGTATGACAGAATTCTTGCCAACCGTATGAATGTGCTTGACTATAGCGAAGTGGAATAGCTTGCTTTATGGAACGATAAGAAAAGGCCGGTATCCGTTGAAGGGTATCGGCCTTTTTCCGTCGGTTCGGGAGGCGGGCGGCAGGGTGAGGGAGAGGCGTATCGCCGGTGGCCGGTTGCCTTCGCGCCAGGATGAAAAGGAGGGTTTGTCCCGCGTCCTGCCGGGAACCTTGAATCGGGCTTTATGAAAAAGGCGCTGTTCCTTTCAGCCCTTCCGGCGGTGGCGGGAAGGAGTGGCCGGTTCTTTTCCGGATTGGTCCCGCTGGAATGCGATGCGGGGTGTCCCGTTCGCTACATGGATGATTCCGCAGCGGCTGAAGCCGTTTTTTGTCAGCAGGTGCTGCATCACTTTGTTGTCGGCGTGCGTATCGGCGCGAAGGCGGGGAAACTGTTTGGAGCACCACTCGATGCAGGCTGTGGCAATCCCCTTGCGGCTTCCGTCCGAAGCCATGCGGTGAATCACGTAATAGGGCTCGTCATCGGGCCACGCGCCCTCCTCTATATGAGAATAGGTAGGGTCGGGGCCTGGAATGAGACAGAACGTCCCGACCGTCCTGCCCTGTTCATCCTCGCACACATGGCAGTGTGAAGCCTCTATCTCTCCGGCAATCAATCCGCGTTGCGGATAACCGTTAATCCATTGGCTGGCGTTGCCCGTGGATTCCATGAAACGGCGGGCCCTGCCGAATATCTCCATGAGCCGGTCGAGGTCTTCCCTGCGGGCTTTTCGTATCGTAATCATAATCATTCCGGTGTCAGGTGACGGCTGTGGTGTCATGGACGGCTTAGCATCCGGCTGATACGTTCCAGGTAATATGCGTCTGTATCATCGAACGCACGTGGCTGTTCGCTGTCAATGTCCAGCACCGCCGCGACTTCCTTCCCGCGGAACAGGGGGACGACTATTTCCGAACGGGAGGCAGCGCTGCATGCGATGTGCCCCGGGAAAGCGTCGACATCGGGCACCACAATGGTGCGGGCTTCTTTCCAGGCCGTCCCGCAGACGCCTTTTCCGAAGCCTATGCGTGTGCAGGCCAGAGGGCCTTGGAACGGGGAAAGCACCAGCTCGTTCCCTTTCACCCGGTAAAAGCCCGCCCACCAGAAACGGAATGTTTCCATCAGGGCTGCCGCCACGTTGGCCATGTTGGCTATTTCGTCACTTTCGTTTTCTATCAGCGAAGCGATTTGCGGGAGCAGCGTTTCGTATCGCTCTTTTTTGCTTCCTTCCGCCTTGAGTAGAGTTTCTGCCATATTTCCCTTTTTTATCTGCAAAATAAAGGATATTCTTTCTCTTTTCCATCATTTGCGGCCTGTTATTTTGTCCGGGCAACGCTTCCGGAAGGCGCGGGGCTTGTCCGCCATGACGCGGAGGGCATGCCGGATGCCTTGGCGCCGCTGTTCCGACGGCATCGGGCATACGGTTGCGACGCCATGGGCTTCTTCTTTCGGGCGGAGCCTGCCATGTCTTTGCGACAACCGTGGCATCACGTGCGCGACAATTGTAGCAAGGCTTTTGCGACGACAGTCGCAACCCTTCCGCGACAATCATCGCATAGGTTGCGGCACGGGCGTGGGAGGTAGGTGGCGGGCGGCTTCTCGCCGTGCTCCCGTATGCGAAGCCGGCCGCTTGCCCTCTCCGGCAGGGGCTGCCGGGGAGGCGCTTTCCGCTCTGTCCGGCCCGGTTCTCTGCCGGAGCGTGACGCGGACGCTCCCCTTCCCGGATGCGGCTGAGTGACTTTCCGGAAAGCCTCGCGGCCCGTATGCCCCGTCTCAGTTGAATATCTTGATGCCCACGAAGAAGGCGCGCGGCTGCGTGGGGCCGTAGAAGTATCCGGAATCGCGGTATGTGCCCTTGTCCAAATCCTTTTGGAAGGCGTTGAGACAGTTCTGCGCTCCTCCGTTCAGCTGGAGCTTGACATGGTCTTTCAGCACGAACGTGTAGCTTAGCTTCAGGTTCAGGTCGAAGAACTCCGGGGTGCGGGTCATCTCGTCTCGGGCGATGTAGCTGTACGCGTAGCCGGCGGGGATTTCATCGGTCGGGGCCACGTGCGGTACGTGCATGCGGCCCGTATAGACGCCCGAAAGCGAGCAGTCGAACTGTTTCAGCGGTGCCGCCGTGAGGGTGAAGTAGCCGTAGTAATCCGGTGTGCGGGGCATGTCTTTAATCCACGCCACCGAAGGGTCCTTGCTCCATTCCGTCCGTTCGGTGTAGCGGCTGCGTTGGGCGGTGAAGCCTACTTGCAGCGAGGCGTCGCGTCCGTGCGCTATCTTGCCGTCGAGGTTGATGCCGTATACCCGGGCGCCGCTTCCGTTGCGCCGCTCCTGTATGCTGTATCCGTTTTCGTCCGTGCCGATGTCCGTCAGGTGGAAGACATCGTTGAGTCTGGTGTAGAACGCTTCCACCAGCAGATTGGTCTGGAAGTGGCCCGCCTGGGCCGTCCAGTCCACCGAGCCGCTGAAGCTGTTCGACTTCTCCGGCCTCAATCCTTCGGCAAGGCGAATCAGCACTCCTTCGCCTCCTACGGCCGTTACGTGCAGGTCTTCGTCGTAGGCCTGCGGGGCACGGAAACCGGTGGACCAGGTGAGCCGGCCCTGCAGGCGTTCGGTGGGCTTGTAGAGCAGGTTGACGCGGGGGCTGAAGATGGGGTGGTCTATCAGGTTGTGCTTGTCCAGGCGGGCGCCGGCCAATAGTACGAACCGGTTGAGCTTCCATTCGTTTTGCACGAAGCCGCCGGCTATGCGCACGTCCTGTCTCATATCCCGTTGGTAACCGGTCATCACGTCGTGCAGGGCGTTGCTCTGGTATTCCAGTCCGGCGGTGAGGGTGGCGGGGGCGAAAAGCGCCCGGCTGAGGTTTCCCACATACATGCCCCCTGCCACCCATGTCAGGTCGTCCGTCTTGCCGTAGGCGTTCGGGTCTTGCCGTGCGCCGTAATAACTGTTGCGGTCGGTATGCTGGATGGAGCCGTAGAACGAGAGCTTGTGCCGGTATTCGTTCCAGAATAAGTCGTAGCTGAGGCCTCCGCTGTTGATGACGTGCCTGGTCTGCTCGGTGATGTCCGTTTCGTGCGGTTGCAGGTCGAAGTGGTTGCCTCCCCTCCGGAATTCGTTGGTGGTGTGGTATTCGGCGCTGAGCCGGCTGAATGGGGTAGGGCGGTAGTAACCTCGCAGCCCGAATGTGTGCATGTTGAGCTTTCCGAGTTCCGAGAAACCGTCGCCGTCGCGGTCGTAAGGGTTCCGGTTCCGGTACGACTCATACAGGGCGATGCCGTAGGTGTTGTCTTTTGACACCAGTGAGGCGTTGGCTCCCACGTATTGTTCCCAACTGTTCCCGTCCATGCGCGACAGGATGGAGGAGACTTGGAAGCTGTTGTTTACCGGGTCTTTGGTGATGATGTTGATGGTGCCTCCCACGGCGTTGGCGCCGAAGAGGGCCGAACCGCCTCCCCGTACGACTTCCACCCGCTCTATCATGTTGACGGGAATCTGTTCCAGCCCGTACACGCCCGAGAGCGAGCTGACTACCGGGCGGCTGTTGATGAGTATCTGCGAATAGGGGCCTTCCAGTCCGTTGATGCGTACCTGGGGAAAGCCGCAGTTCTGGCAGTTGTTCTCCACTCTCAGTCCGGACTGGTAGGAGAGCGACTTGGCAAGGTCGGTGCTGTTGACGGTCTCGAAGAGCTTGGTATTCATTACGTTCACCACGACGGGAGCCACTCTCCGGCTGACTTCATTGCGGTTGGCCGATACGACGACTTCGTCCATGGCAAAGCTTTCTTCAGTCATCTCAAAGTGTATGTCGATGGTGTAGTCCGCGCTGACTGTCACCTCTTTCTCCTGTGTCAGATAGCCCATGGCCTTTACGCGTAGCTTGTATTTCCGGGGGGCGAGCCCTTTCAGTTCAAAGGCTCCGTTTTCATCGGAAACAGTTCCGCCTTCCTGTCCTATAATCTGTATGGTGGCGTATGGGATGCTGTTTTCCGTTCCTTTTTCGATGATGTGGCCGGTAATGCGGTTGCCCGGCTTGATAGGGCTGTTGCTCCATGCGGGCTGGCATGCGATGATGAGTATCAGCGCAAGTATAT
This sequence comes from uncultured Phocaeicola sp., assembly GCA_947626525.1. Lineage (GTDB taxonomy): Bacteria > Bacteroidota > Bacteroidia > Bacteroidales > Bacteroidaceae > Phocaeicola_A. The sequence goes on from CANQSM010000007.1 coordinate 22,641, forward strand.
GATGTTTCATGTTCTTCTTTCTTTTATGATAATGTTAAACGTTTGTCAGACAGGTGGTTTGGGCAGCCGGAAGCCGGCCGTCCCGTTTCTTGTCCGATATGGATTCTCCGGCGTAAGGGCGCGGGCATGGGACAATCCTGTTCTGCCCTTGCCGCTTGTCCGGTATGGATGTGGTGCCGCCGCATGATGGATACACTCTGCCCTGTCTGCGTGACAAGGGCCTGCGTGCGTATTGCATGACCTTCCATGCGCATGGTGCGGCACGGTGCGGACTATGCGGCGTTGCGTCGGCATTTGCTGTTCCGGAGCCGGTTGGGGAATGCGTCAAGACTCCAAATCTATGGAAAGAACCGGATTCCAGGTTCGGGCATATCCTGTTCTCAATCCGGGGCTTGACAATCCTCGGCGGGAATTAAAAGCGGAAGGAGGGAGGAGCCCGTAAGGGGCTGTGAAGCGGCAGGACCTGGGGCTGGAAGTCGCGGTCCTTCTCTTCAGCCATGACGATACCGGGCAATGCCGGTTTTTCAAGCCGCTGTGGAGCGGATGCTTCCAGCGTCTGGGCATGGCTCAGCTGGTAGATAAGCAGGATTTGCCTTGCTGTGTGGGTATGTTTCTTGCTCTTCGAAGGGTGCGAGTGAACCACTCTTTCTCCGTTGATATAGTGCACGTGGGTGAACATCGTGGCGCCGGCCTGATACGAAAGGTACAGGCCTAATAGCAACAGGGGGATGAGTTCTTTTATTCTTCTCACAGGAGTCCTTTAATCTTTTTTGTCTTCTTGAGCAACTTGTCTCCGGCTGCAAAGAAACATAATATTTGTTGAAGCGGCAATACCTTATCCGTAAAAAATCCGGCACGTGCCTCCTTGCTTGGGGAAAGCGCGGACAGTCGTTCGGGGAAAAGCCCGGCCCCACGCCTGGGAACGAGGCGTGTCAGACCATTCGTGAAGGGGCTGCGGATTCCCGTCCTTGCGGGGGACATACATTCCCGCTTAGGGGAGATAAAGGGTTGGCTTCCGGGGCTCTTATGACAGGGCGGTTGCCGTCTGAATTATTTCGAGTCGCCTGTTCCTGCCGGGTCTCCTCATCCGGACTATTCGGTTTGTAGGGTTTCGGCAGTGCGTGCCATTTCCTCCCTTATCTCCTCCCAATGGTTGCAAAAGGCTTGCATGGATGGAAACAGAAGGTTCGCTCCTTCGTTCAGGAGAACCTCGTCTTTGAGCGGCCCGGTGTTGACGGCAATGGTGAAAACGCCTGCGGCCACTCCTGCTCTTACTCCCAATGGGGCGTTCTCGATGACAATGGCCTCGTTGGGCTTCAGGTTCCCTTTTTCAAGCGCCATCAGGTAGGGCTCCGGGTCAGGTTTCCCCTGTTTTACGTCGAAGGCGGTGACCATAAGTTCCGGCCGGAAGATGTGGGGGAAATTGGAATTTAAGCGTTCCAGCAGAGAAGTCTGTCCCGAGCCCGTCACGACCATGGAAAAGAGCCCGTCAGCCTTGATTTTCTCTAACGCCTCCCTGGCGCCGGGCATTCTCCCGGCTTTAGGGTATTTGTTGAATTCTTCGCTCTTGGTTTGATAGATCCTTTGGATTTCTTCTTCCGTGGCCTCTTTCCCTCTTTCCCTCATGCTGACGATATTGATGGTGGAAGCGCCGGTACGGCCTTCGTGCATATAGGCTTCTTCGCAGGGGAGGTGGAAGCCGTATTGTTGCATGGCGTCGTGCCAGGCTTTGGCATGATTGGGCATGGAGTCGAACAGGACGCCGTCCATATCGAACAGGACGGCCTTGAGGTGTATGCCGGGGTATGAGTGTTGCCGTAAATAGTTATGGATTGCTTGTTCAAACATATTGGTTCGTTGATAGTTAATATAAGATGATTTCGTATGCCTGTCCCTTATTGTGGCGGGAGCAGGTGTACGGGACTTTAAAAATCGTATCCTAAGCTGATGTATACTCCCAGCTCCTTGGTGATGTTCGAGTAGCTGAAAGTAGCTTCCAAGGGGCCGATAAAGGTATCGTATCCATACGTGACCCCTCCTCCCCACATATTGCCGTCGAAGATGTTCTGCCATCCGTTGCTCTGCAACCCGACATTGCCGATGACCGTGAGATACTGGTTGCTCCCCATCCGTTGGCGGAGCTTTAGTCCCCCGATGAGGGTTTTGGCGCCGGTTATTTGCATGTAGTCGATGCCGATGAACGGCATTTGTTGTGGCAGGAAGCGTTTGGAAGCGTTGCTCCCCACTACGTTCATTACCGGGAAGGTATAATAATTGTCTTCGGCGAGGATGCCCCGTCCGTAGACCCAGGGTATGAGGACTGTCCGGTTTCTTAGACGGATGGCCGCCTCCCAGGACGCGCTAATGATCGGCATGGCGGTATGCCCGTTGTATTTCACCAGATTGTCGGTGTAAAGGGCGGCATTTACCTCCCACTTCATGCCCGAAGTGGGGTAAGTGCGGCGGTTGTAGCTGTCGAACTGCATTTGTCCGTAATAGATGAAGAAGTCTTCATTTTCAACTTTGGCCAGCTCCGTATATCCGGGTGGAATCAGGAAGTCGTCGAAGTGGAAGTATTCATACTTGGCTCCCAGGCTGAAACGTATGCTTCGCCAGCTTCGGGAGATGCTGAACTGTCCCAGATGATGCAGGAACGAATACGTACACGTCTTCTTCCCGTAATTATATAAGTCCAGGTCATTGTAGTCTATCTGGTAGGCCCAGTTCACATCCCATTTGGAGTTGAACGGTTTGATGGCGTAGTCCAGCCGTCCCAGCAGCTCACGCCCCAAGCGAATGGTCAGTGCAGCTTCTCTGGTCTGTTTGGGGTTTAGGTAAACGTTGGTATTGAATATCAGGGCGGCCAGTGATTCGTTGTCGAACCTGACTCCCACATTGATACTGTTTGCCGGTTTCTTTCCCGGATCGATTTCCGGTACAATGTCGTATGTCTCTTTATGAGGTATCACAAACGGGCCATGGCGCTTGGCCATATACGAGTCCGGAATGCCTATTTCCTTTTTTAGCAGTTTCAGGCTGTCCCAATGGGCCCTGGCGGTCGTTTCGCCACGGTGAAGCAACGTGTCGATGGCGGCCGGAGTGAAGCTGGCCGCGGAATAGTCGTTGGCATTCACTTTGATGTGTATGTCGCTGTTGGCCACGTTTTCATCATACTTATTTTCCACCATGAGGTTGATAATCTGTCCCAGCACCTCGGGGAGTGTATTCAGTTTGTCGGCGGGCGCCAGTCCTTCCTGTACGTCTACACCGATAATGATGTCGGCTCCCATTTTCTTGGCGATATCTACCGGATAATTGTTGCTCAGGCCTCCGTCCACCAGCACCATATTGTTCCAATGTACCGGCTGGAAGGCTCCCGGTATGGACATGCTGGCGCGCATGGCAAGAGCCAGTTTCCCGCTGTAGAACACATATTCGCTTCCGTCTACGAGGTTATGCGATACGCATGCGAAAGGAATCGGCAGCTTGCGGAAGTCGATGGAGTCATGATAACCTTCTGTCAGCTCCGAGAAGAGCCTGGCCAGGTTGCGTCCCTGTATGATACCCCCTTTCAGAGCATCTTTCGGGGTCTTCTTGAAAGGAATGGAAAGGGCGTATTGCTCCGATTTCTGTTTCTTTGCAAGGAGCTCTTCTCTTCTGTCGGTGGCATCGGTCAACAGGTATATCCAGTCCTGTGCTCTTACCAAGCTGTCCATCTGCTCCGGAGTGTAGCCTATGGAGTACAAGGCTCCTATAAGGGAGCCCATACTTGTTCCCACCACATAATCAATAGGTATACCAGCTTCTTCTATTACTTTCAGGGCGCTGATATGCGCTACGCCTTTTGCTCCTCCTCCGCTCAGCACGACAGCCACTTTCTTCCGTTCCTGCGCGTTGACGGCGAGGCTGAAGAGTGTTATTAAGAATCCTAATAAATAAATGCGTCTTTTCATACCTGATACCTATTTTCTATAAATATAAAAGGGTCCGGGAAAATGAGGTTCTCCCCGGACTCTTCCGGATGTTTATGCTGAGTGTCCGCTGTCTCCGGTTCTCTGACACGAGAGGAGCGGATTGCTCCCCTTTATCCTTGCTGATTTAGAGCCGGGCCCGAATGGCCTTTGACTCCTCTTCGTAACCGGGCTTGTTCAACAGGGCGAACATATTCTTCTTGTATGCTTCTACTCCCGGCTGATTAAATGGATTGACTCCCAATAAGTAACCGCTTATTCCACATGCTTTCTCGAAGAAATAAATGACTTGTCCGAGGTAATACTCGCACAATTCCGGAACAAGCAGACGCATATTGGGCACACCTCCGTCGACGTGGGCCAACTGGGTACCCAATTCGGCCATCTTGTTTACTTCATCAACACGTTTCCCTGCCAGGAAGTTCAGTCCGTCCAGGTTTTCTTCATCAGAGGGAACCTCTAATTTGCGGTTGGGCTTTTCGATGGAGATGACTGTCTCGAAGATGGTGCGTTCCCCTTCCTGAATCCATTGTCCCATAGAATGCAGGTCTGTGGAGAAGTCTACGGCTGCGGGGAAAATACCTTTCCGGTCTTTTCCTTCCGACTCTCCGTAAAGCTGTTTCCACCATTCCGATACGTAATGCAGCTTCGGGTGGAAATTCACCAGTATCTCGATTTTCTTTCCGGCTTCCGCATACAAGGCATTGCGTGTGGCGGCATAGAGGGCCGACGGGTTTTTCTCGAACGGTACGTCCGAACCGGTCAGCGCTTCCATGTCTTTGGCGCCTTCCACCAGTTTCTCAATATCGAATCCCGCTGTGGCTATCGGCAGCAATCCTACGGGGGTCAGTACAGAGAAGCGTCCGCCTACGTTGTCGGGAATGATGAAGGTCTTGTATCCCTCTTTGTCGGCTGTCACGCGGGCCGCTCCCTTTTTGGCGTCCGTTACGGCCACAATCACTTTCTTGGCTGTTTCTTTCCCGCGCTGCTCTTCACACTGTTTTTTCAGCAGGCGGAAAGCCAATGCGGTTTCGGTGGTTGTTCCGGATTTGGAGATGTTGATAACTCCGAACTTCTTGTCTTGCAGATATTCTGTCAGTTCAGAAAGATAGTCTTCGCCTATGTTGTGTCCGGCATAGATCATTATCGGGCCGTTTTGCCTGGCCTGTAACCACCGGAAACTGTTTGACAGGGCTTCAATTACGGCACGTGCTCCCAAGTAGCTGCCGCCGATTCCGGCTACTATCACTACCTCGCAGTTTTCACGGAGAACCTGGGCGGTAGCTTTTAAGTCTGCCAAATGTTCTTTCGTGATAGAGGAAGGGAGGTGCAACCAACCTAAGAAGTCATTACCCAAGCCTGTACCTTTTTCAAGAGTCTCCATAGCGGCTTTCACTTGGGACTCGTAAGCAGCTATTTTTTCCTTCGGAATAAATGAGGCTACTTTGTCGATGTTTAAACAAATGTTCTTCATGTTTCTATTTATTTTATCTGAGTGAATCAGTCAGAAGTTTGATTTCAATCATGGGAGAGATTCTCTCGTAAAGGATGTTGTACACGGCATCCAGAATAGGCATGTTCACATGGAGGTGCCTGTTGAGTTCCTTGATGCATTTGGTGCCGTAGTACCCTTCCGCAATCATTTCCATCTCTATCTGAGCGCTCTTTACGGAGTAACCTTTTCCAATCATTGTTCCGAATACGCGGTTGCGGCTGAAGTTGGAATAACCTGTAACGAGCAGGTCGCCCAGATAGACCGAATCGTCCACGTTGCGGGATATGGGGTGTACGGTGGTCAGGAAACGGTTCATTTCCTGTATGGCGTTTGACATCAGCACTGCCTGAAAGTTGTCGCCATACTTCAGTCCGCTGCATATCCCCGCGGCGATGGCATAGACATTTTTCAATACGGACCCGTATTCGATTCCCTCCACGTCATCGCTGACGGAGGTCTTGATATAGGGACTAACCAGTTTCCGGGCGAAAAGCTGTGCCTTCCCAATGTCCGTGCAGCCTATGGTCAGATATGATAGGCGTTCGAGCGCCACTTCCTCTGCATGGCACGGGCCTGCCAGCACCGCGATGTTTTCCGACGGGACACCGTACACTTGATTGAAGTAGCTGGAGATAATCAGGTTCTCGTCCGGAACAATGCCTTTGATAGCCGTTACCACAAACTTGTCCTTTATCTTGGTCTTGAGCTTTTTCAAGTGGCTCTTTAGATAAGGCGACGGGGTGACGAAGATTAATATCTCCGACTCCCTCACAATCTTGTTGATATCGGAGGAGAAATGAATCCGTTTCACATCGAAGCGCACGCCTGTCAGGTAGGCCGGGTTATGCCCCAGGCGTTTAAAGTCTTCAATGCGGTCATCCCGGCGCATGTACCAATTGATGGACTCTTCTTGCGCCAGCATGATTTTGGCGATGGCTGTGGCCCAGCTGCCGCCTCCCATGATTGCTATTTTACCGTTCGGTAGTTTGGATGTCATGTCAAATCTTGCTTATCCAGCCGGCTACGGTATCTACGGTAGGGTTGGTCAGTTCCAATTTGTATTTTTTATTGATGCCGCAAATGTCCATGTGGAGCTTTTGCGGATTCACCTCTTTCATGTCTGTGATCGTGTTGTAACCTGCTTTCTGAATCAAGGGAACCCATTCTTCCGGAACACCGAGTTCCATGAATTTGCCTGCGGGGTCTTTCGGAATGACTTTCTCCGGGCGCATTTGCGGGAAGAACAATACTTCCTGGATGGCGCTTTGCCCCGTCATCAGCATGGTCAGGCGGTCGATGCCTATACCGATGCCGGAGGTGGGAGGCATGCCGAATTGCAAGGCGCGCAGGAAGTCCTGGTCGATGAACATCGCTTCGTCGTCTCCCTTCTCGCTGAGGCGTAATTGGTCTTTGAACCGTTCTTCCTGGTCTATGGGGTCGTTCAGCTCGCTGTAAGCGTTGGCCAGTTCTTTTCCGTTCACCATCAGTTCGAAGCGTTCGGTCAGTCCCGGTTTGCTTCGGTGCATTTTGGTGAGCGGGCTCATCTCTACCGGATAGTCGGTGATGAATGTGGGCTGTATGAACGTGCCTTCGCAGAATTCGCCGAATATCTCGTCTATCAGTTTGCCTTTGCCCATGGTGTCGTCTGTTTCCATATTCAGCTCCTTGCAAATCTGGCGTATCTCGTCCTCGCTCTTTCCGTTCAGGTCATAGCCGGTCTTTTCCTTAATGGCGTCCAGGATGGGCAGCCGGCGGTAAGGAGCCTTGAAGCTGATGGTCTTTCCGTCGATCTCGCTTTCATAGCTTCCGTTCACAGCCATGCAGACGCGTTCCAGCAGCTTCTCGGTGAACCCCATCATCCAATTGTAGTCCTTGTATTGCACATACAGCTCCATGCATGTGAACTCCGGGTTGTGGGTGCGGTCCATGCCCTCGTTCCGGAAGTTCTTGCCTATTTCGTACACTCCCTCGAAACCTCCTACAATCAGGCGCTTGAGATAAAGTTCCGTGGCGATGCGCAGATACAGGTCGATGTCTAAAGAGTTGTGGTGAGTGATGAACGGGCGGGCGCTGGCGCCTCCGGCTATGGATTGCAGGATAGGAGTTTCCACCTCGGTGTATCCCGCTTCGTCCAAAACGGCGCGCAATGTCCGGATGATGGTCGCCCGTTTCAGGAAAATGCCTTTTATCCCGTCGTTTACCACCAAGTCGACATAACGCTGGCGGTAACGTAGTTCCGGATCTTCGAATTTGTCGTATGCCACTCCGTCCTTGTACTTGACAATGGGGAGCGGTTTAAGGCTTTTCGATAGGACGGTCAGCTTCCGGGCATGGATGCTGATTTCTCCCATTTGGGTCTTGAAGACGAAGCCTTCGATGCCTATGAAGTCGCCCAAATCGAGCAGGCGTTTGAAAACGGTCGTATATAAGTCTTTGTTTTCGCCCGGGCAGATGTCGTCACGGGTGATATATACCTGAATCCTTCCTTTTGAGTCCTGCAACTCGATGAAGGAAGCCTTGCCCATTATGCGGCGGCTCATCATCCTTCCGGCGACGGATACCTGGCGGGGCGCTTCCGCCTCGTTGAATCCGGCTTTGATATCTGTGGAGAAAGCGTTGGTCACGTATTCGGCCGCGGGGTATGGTTCGATGCCCAGGGCTCTCAATTCGTTCAGGCTGTTCCGTCTGATAATCTCCTGTTCACTTAGATCTAAAATGTTCATTCTATCTGTTTCTTAACCATATTTGTTGCAAAAATACGAAAGTTTTCGTAATATGCTCTATAATAGCGTAAAAAAAGCATCGGGAACTCCTCTTCGAGCTTCGATGCCTTGCATAAGCCAAACCGGGCTTCACTAAACCGTTCTGTCGTTCGGGGCGTTTCACGGTTCCCTTTCGTCCCGCGTCGCGGATATACGGCTGAAAACAAATTCCTGTCATGGCCGGGAAAGCGGCCCTGCCGGCCCTCAGAACCCTGACCGGTGGAATTCCGCGACGGCTTCTATGCCTTTGCGGAGAATGTCCAACGGGAAGTTCTCGTTGGGAGAGTGGATGGCGTCGCTCTCTAATCCGAATCCCATCAGGACGGTCTTGACGCCCAATATCCGTTCGAAATCCGATATGATGGGGATGCTGCCTCCGCGGCGCACCGCCAGAGGCTGTTTCCCGAACGCTTTGGTGAAAGCGGCTTCCGCGGCGCGGTAGGCCGGTAAGTCTATCGGGCATACATAGCCTTCGCCGCCGTGCATGGGCGTGACTTTCACTTTCACGGATTTGGGGGCTATGGATTCCATGTAGCCGACAAACAGCCGGGATATCTCCTGATGGTCCTGACGCGGGACCAGACGGCAGGAGACTTTGGCGTACGCCTTGCTTGGCAGGACGGTCTTGGAGCCTTCGCCCGTATAGCCTCCCCAGATGCCGCATACGTCGAATGAGGGGCGGCAGCTGTTGCGTTCCAGGGTGGAATATCCTTTCTCCCCTTCCAGCTCTTCCACTCCGATGGCGGCCTTGTATCGGGCCTCGTCGAACGGGATTCGCGCAATCATGCGGCGTTCCGCCTCCGGCACTTCCTCCACGCGGTCGTAGAAGTGGGGGATGGTGATTCGGCCTTCGGAGTCGGTCACCTGTGCCAGCAGCTTGCACAAGGTGTTGACGGGATTGGCCACGGCTCCCCCGAAATGGCCTGAGTGCAGGTCGCGGTTCGGGCCGGTCACTTCTATCTGCCAGTACGCGAGCCCTCTCAGCCCGGTGGTCAGGGAGGGCAGGTCTGCGCCGAGCATGCTGGTGTCCGAAACCAGTATGACGTCCGCCTTCAATAGCTCCTTGTGCTTGTGGCAGAACGCGCTCAGGCTGGGCGAGCCTATCTCCTCCTCTCCTTCGAGGATGAACTTGACGTTGTGTTTCAGCGACCGGTGTCTCACGGCATATTCAAAGGCTTTGACTTGCGCGAACGCCTGTCCTTTGTCGTCGTCCGCGCCCCGCGCGTAGATGCGCCCGTCCCGTATCTCCGGCTCGAACGGGTCGCTTTGCCATGACTCCAGAGGCTCGGCCGGCATGACGTCGTAGTGCGCGTAGACCAGCACCGTCGGCGCCGCCGGGTCGATGAGCTTCTCGGCGTATACCAGCGGGTTGCCGTCGGAGGGCATGACCTCGGCCCTGTCCGCTCCGGCTTCCAGCAGGAGCTCTTTCCAGCGTCGCGCGCAGGCCTGCATGTCGTTCTTGCGCTCGGGCAGGGCGCTGATGCTTGGGATGCGTATCAGGCTGAACAGTTCGTCCATGAAGCGGCTCTCGTTCTCTCGGATGTAGGTTTTGATGTCCATAGTGTTGATGAAGGTGTTAAGGTTTATAATGTGGTCGTCTTGTTCATGAGATAATAATCGAGCAAGGTCATGGCCGCCATGGCCTCCACGATGGGGACGGCGCGCGGCAGGACGCAGGGGTCGTGCCGGCCTTGTGCCTTGACGACTGTTTCCCGGTTGTTCCTGTCGACGGTGGGCTGTTCCATCAGCAGGGTGGCGACCGGTTTGAACGCTACCCTGAAATAGATGTCCTCTCCGTTGCTGATGCCTCCCTGGATGCCTCCCGAATGGTTGGTGCGGGTGGCGACCTTTCCGTCGCGGGAATAGAAGAGGTCGTTCTGTTCGGAGCCTTTGCATGCGGCGCCTTCGAACCCTTCTCCGTATTCGAACCCTTTCGCGGCGTTGATGCTGAGCATGGCATGGCCCAACGCCGCGTGGAGCTTGCCGAAGACGGGCTGCCCCAGTCCGGCCGGACAGCCTTGTATCACGCAGGTGATGACTCCGCCTACCGTGTCTCCCGCCTTTTTCACTTCGGCAATCAGGGCTTCCATCTCCCGGGCCTTCTCCGGGTCGGGACACCGTACGGCGTTGCTCTCCGCCTTGCCCGCGTCATACAGCCTGTAGTCCCGTTCGAGGCGGATGGGCCCGACTTGTGAGGTGTAGGCGTAGAGGGTGATGCCGAGCCGCTTCAGGGCCAGTTTGGCCAGGGCGCCTCCCACGCATCTCGCTATGGTCTCGCGCGCGGAGGAGCGGCCTCCGCCGCGGTGGTCGCGCAGCCCGTACTTTAGGGTATAGGTGTAGTCGGCGTGTGAGGGGCGGTATACGTCCCGTATGTTTTCGTAGTCGCCGGAGTGCTGGTTGGTGTTCCGGACAATGAATCCGATGGGAGTGCCCGTTGACTTGCCCTCGAAGAGGCCGGACAGGAACTCTACCTTGTCCTCTTCCTTCCGGCCGGTCGTGATGGCGCTTTGTCCCGGCCTGCGCCGGGCCAGTTCGGACTGGATGAAGTCGAGGTCTATCTCGATGCCGGCGGGATATCCGTCAATCACTCCTCCGATGCCGGCTCCGTGTGATTCGCCGAATGAGGTGAGCCGGAACAGATTGCCGAATGTATTGTTGAACATACTCTGTGGGTTGTTTTTTAGGTGATACGATATAGATAGGAAAAGGAGGGGGCGCGGCCTCGTTTTCCCGCGGGACATCCGGAGGGATGTCCTATGAGTGGCAGTGTCCGCATCCGCGGCCCTTGTGGCCGTCGTCGCCCTCTCCGCCGTCGCATCCGCAGCCTCCGCATCCTCCTCCGCAGCCTCCGCATCCTCCTTCGCCGCTTATCTTGTTCAGCATGTTCCGGAGCTCTTCGTTCGTGGCGGGGCGCGACTCGGTCACTTCCCCCACGAAGGTCAGGTCTTTGCCTGCCAGCGGGTGGTTGAAGTCCATCACCACCGTTTCCTTTTTCACTTCCGTTACTGTGCCGTTGAAGCGCTGTCCGTCTGCGTTCATCATGGGCACGATGTTCCCTTCCGCGATTCTCTCGGAATCGAACTTCCCGTCGATTTCGAACAGGCTCTTGGGCAGCTCCCGCGTGTTCTCTTCGTCATATTCGCCGTAGGCCTCGCCGACGGGGATGGTAAACTCGAACCTGTCTCCTTTGTTCAGCCCTTTCAGCTCGTTCTCGAAGCGCTCGAGGGTGGTGCCCAGGCCGGAGATGAACCGGAAGGGGCGTTCCGCGGGCGCTTTTTCCACCAGCTCTTTTTCTCCGTCTTCCGTCACATATAGCTCATAGGCTACCGCAATGTATTTGTTCCGGGTATCTTCCATACGTTTCTTATATAAAAATGTAAATGTAAAGCGTTTTTTTCAATCGGGGCCCGCCTGACGTGAACCGTAGCGTTTTCCCGTCTGCAAAGATACGAATTTATTTTTCGAATCTCTTCCTGATCGCGTATATATGCTGTATTTTTGCGATTTTGAAAGATAAAACGGGATTTTTTCGGCCTCGCTGCCTTGATTTAAATCAAGAAACAAGCAAAATGCCCGTCTATTTACATTTATTAACCTTAAAGTGACAGCATTATTCGGGACATCCCCTTACCTTTGCCGTGTCCTTAATAAAAGGAATAGTGATTGTAGATTTTATTCGTTGGGGTATTGGTTTTTAAGGTGAAAGATTGTTAGGATACAAACAGGATAATAATTGTATTTTTTATTTTTGTATTGTAGTTTTTATTTTTGTGAAGAGGTATTAAGTTTTAAGGTAAAAGATTGTTATGATGAAACGTTTGATGTTTTTGTTTGTAGCGGCATTGGTGATGCCGGCTGCAAGTTTCGCGGCAAACAAGGCGAAAAGCCCCGATTGGGCTCTTTCGATGAATGTGAGCAAGTTGGGACAGTATCTGAACCTGTCCGGTGACCAGTACGGCGAGGTGGCTTCTATCAGCGAGTATCTCGACGGGATGATGCGGTATGCGGCCAACAGTAAGGAGGCCAAACAGGCCAAGAGGCTCCGCGCCGCCGTGTACGGGAACCTCAAGCTGATGAAGGCCGCTTTGAACAGTGAGCAGTACAGGAAATACGTTTGTTTGATGAATGTCACTTTGAAGAATAAAGGTCTGGATATGTACCTGAATAAGTGATTGCGGTAAGCAGGAGGGAGAAAATTGTCCTGAAAGGGGGGTAGGCCGGTTCCGGCTTATCCCCCTTTCTGCCGATGCGCGGGACCGCCTTGCCGCCGCCCCGCGGCCTTGCGGGGCGGCTGACGGAGGCGCCCGGTCGGGGCTCTTCGGGCCACAGCCCGCTGCCGCCCCGAGTGCGTGCCTGCTTCCGTCCCGAGTGTGTGCCTGCTACCGTCCCGAGTGCGTACCCGCTTCCGTCCCGAGTGCGTGCCTTGCTTCCGTTCTGAGTGCGTGCCTGCTGCTGCCCCGAGTGCCATGCTTGCTGCTGCCCCAAGTGCCAAGCCTGCGGTTGTCCGAGCCGTAGGCCTGCGGCTTTCCCGAGTGCCTCGCGAGGGGCGGGACAAGCGGAAAGCCTCGTTTCCCCAAAGGGGAAACCGGCGGAGACGCCTTTACAAATGTGATAAAATAATGATTCGGACCATTGTTTTCTTACAATTATAAGTTTTTAGCTCAAAAAAATATTCATATTGTTTGCTCGTTATGAAAAAAACCTATACCTTTGCGCCGCGAAAAAGAAATTAACAGTATGATTCACTCTACACTTATCAACCTGGCAGTCTTGCATATTATTCGCGTCGTGGTCATTTGTTCCAGAGCGTGAGAAAGGTTCGTATGTGTAATCGTACTTGAAAAGAATAATTGGAAGCCTTTCTCACCATGCGGAGTGAGAGAGGCTTTTTTAATGGAAAGAAAAAGAGATATGAAGAATCAGTTACGCAGCGCCATTAGTACGCAAGGCCGCCGCATGGCGGGCGCCAGGGCTCTCTGGGTCGCCGACGGCATGAAAAGGGAACAGATGGGGAAGCCTATTGTTGCCATTGTCAATTCGTTTACCCAGTTTGTGCCGGGCCACACTCATTTGCACGAAATCGGTCAGTTTGTCAAATCCGAGATTGAGAGGCTGGGCTGTTTTGCGGCCGAGTTCAACACCATCGCCATCGACGACGGCATCGCCATGGGACACGACGGGATGCTCTACTCGCTCCCCTCGCGCGACATCATCGCCGACAGCGTGGAATACATGGTGAACGCCCACAAGGCCGACGCGATGGTCTGTATCAGTAACTGCGACAAGATTACGCCGGGCATGCTGATGGCGGCCATGCGGCTGAACATTCCCACCGTCTTCGTTTCGGGAGGACCGATGGAGGCGGGTGAATGGAACGGGCGGCATCTGGATCTGATAGACGCGATGATTAAGTCGGCCGACACGTCGGTGAGCGATGAGGAGGTGGCGGAGATTGAGGCGAACGCCTGTCCGGGCTGCGGATGCTGCTCCGGCATGTTCACGGCCAACTCCATGAACTGCCTGAACGAGGCGATAGGGCTGGCGCTGCCGGGAAACGGAACCATCGTGGCCACGCATGCCAACCGTACGCGCCTGTTCAAGGACGCGGCGGAGCTGATTGTAAGGAATGCCTACAGGTATTACGAGGACGGCGACGAGAGCGTGCTTCCGAGGAGCATCGCCACCCGGGAAGCCTTCCTGAACGCCATGACGCTCGACATCGCCATGGGAGGCTCGACCAACACCGTGCTCCATCTGCTGGCGATAGCGCGCGAGGCGGAGGTAGACTTCAGGATGGACGACATAGACATGCTTTCGCGCAAGGTGCCCTGCCTGTGCAAGGTGGCTCCGAACACGCAAAAATACCACGTGCAGGATGTGAACCGGGCAGGGGGTATCCTTAACATATTAGGGGAGCTGTCGAAAGGCGGGCTGTTGCACACGGACGTGAGGCGGGTGGACGGCATGACGCTGGGAGAGGCTATCGAGAAGTATGACATCGACAAGCCGGAGGTGGACGCGGAAGCCGTTCGCATCTATTCGAGCGCGGCGGCCGGAGCGTTCAGCGTCCGGCTGGGCTCGCAGCGGACGATGTACAAGGAGCTGGACACCGACCGGGCCGAAGGCTGCATCCGCGATTTGCGGCACGCCTATTCGAAGGACGGCGGACTGGCCGTGCTGAAAGGGAACATCGCTCTGGACGGCTGTGTGGTGAAGACGGCCGGCGTGGACGAGAGCATCTGGAAATTCTCCGGGCCCGCCAAGGTGTTCGACTCGCAGGAAGCCGCCTGCGAGGGCATCCTCGGAGGCAAGGTGGTGGCCGGGGACGTGGTGGTCATCACCCACGAGGGCCCGAAGGGAGGGCCCGGCATGCAGGAAATGCTGTATCCTACCTCATATATCAAGTCCAAGCATCTGGGAAAGGCTTGCGCGCTGATTACCGACGGACGTTTCAGCGGAGGGACTTCCGGACTGAGCGTCGGGCATATCTCTCCGGAGGCCGCGGCGGGCGGCAACATCGGGAAGATTGTGGATGGCGACGTGATAGAGATCGACATCCCGAACCGTTCCATCAGGGTGATGCTGAGCGACGAGGAGCTGGCGGCCCGTCCTATGGCCCCCGTCACCCGCGACCGCAAGGTGTCCAAGAGCCTGAAGGCGTACGCCAGCATGGTCAGCTCGGCTGACAAGGGCGGCGTGAGAATGATAGAGGAATGAAGGAGGAAAGGAGAGAACGATGAGTAAGGAAAAGATGACAGGCGCGGAAGCGCTGATGCGCTCTTTGGAGCACCAGGGGGTAAAGACCATCTTCGGGTATCCCGGAGGCTCGATAATGCCGGTGTTCGACGCTTTGTACGACCATAAGAAATCGTTGAACCATATATTGGTCCGTCATGAACAGGGAGCCGCCCATGCGGCGGAAGGGTATGCCCGGGTATCGGGTGAGGTGGGAGTCTGCCTGGTGACCAGCGGTCCGGGCGCCACCAACACCGTTACCGGAATTGCCGACGCCATGATAGACAGTACCCCGATTGTGGTGATTGCCGGACAGGTCGGTACCGCTTTCCTGGGCAGCGACGCTTTTCAGGAGGTCGACCTGGTGGGCATTACCCAGCCTATCAGTAAATGGAGCTATCAGATCCGGCGCGCGGAAGATGTGGCGTGGGCCGTGGCGCGCGCCTTTTACATCGCCAGGAGCGGCCGTCCCGGGCCTGTGGTGCTGGACTTTGCCCGGAACGCGCAGGTGGAGACCACGGAATACGAGCCGCTTGCGGTGGATTTCATCCGGAGCTATGTCCCGGTGCCCGACACCGACCCCCGGTCTGTGGAAGAAGCCGCGGCGTTGATCAACGCCGCGCGGAGGCCTTTGGTCCTGGTAGGGCAAGGGGTGGAGCTGGGCAACGCGCACCAAGAGTTGCTCGATTTGATAGAAAAGGCGGATATGCCGTGCGGATGCACGTTGCTGGGATTGTCGGCCCTTCCCTCGGAGCATCGCTTGAACAAGGGGATGTTGGGCATGCACGGGAATCTGGGGCCTAACGTGAAGACGAACGAGTGCGATGTCCTCGTGGCGGTGGGCATGCGTTTCGACGACCGTGTGACAAGCAATCTGGCGACCTATGCCAGGCAGGCCAAGGTGATTCATCTGGATATAGACCCTGCCGAAATCAATAAGAATGTGAAAGTGGACGTGGCTGTATTGGGCGATTGCAAGCAGACCTTGAGGATGCTTGCCGGAAAGGTGGCGCCTGCCGTGCGCAAGGAGTGGGTGGACAGCTTCGCCGAATACGAGCGGACGGAGAACGAACAGGTGATAGAGAAGGAGATTCATCCCCAGGACGGCCCGTTGAGGATGGGAGAGGTGGCGCGCGCCGTGAGTGAGGCGACGGGACACCAGGCCATTCTGGTGACGGACGTCGGACAGAACCAGATGATGTCTGCCCGCTATTTTAAGTTCAGCCGGCATAGGAGCATCGTCACCTCCGGCGGATTGGGAACCATGGGATTCGGGCTGCCCGCTGCCATAGGCGCTACCTTCGGCCGTCCGGACCGCACCGTATGCGTGTTCCTGGGAGACGGCGGCTTGCAGATGAGCATCCACGAGCTGGGGACGATTATGGAGCAGCGCTCTCCGGTGAAGATCATTCTTCTGAACAACAACTTCCTGGGGAACGTCCGCCAGTGGCAGGCCATGTTCTTCCGCCACCGCTACTCTTTCACTCCGATGATGAACCCCGATTACGTGAAGATTGCTTCGGCCTACCGGATTCCGGGAGAGAGCGTTTCCCGCCGGGAAGACTTGCCGGAGGCCATTCGCCGGATGTTGGCCACCGATGGCCCTTACCTGCTCGAGGTGGGAGTGATAGAGGAGGGCAATGTGCTGCCGATGACCCCTCCGGGAGGTTCGGTCAATGAAATGTTGTTGGATTGTTAAGTATGCGGGATATGGAAAAGACATTATATACTTTAATCGTTTATTCGGAGAACATCGCGGGGTTGCTGAACCAGATTACGGCCGTGTTTACCCGGAGGCAGATAAACATAGAGAGCCTCAATGTGTCGGCTTCGTCCATTCAGGGGGTGCACAAGTACACCATTACGACCTGGACGGACAAGGATACGATTGAGAAAGTGGTGAAGCAGATTGAGAAGAAGATAGAGGTGATGCAGGCCCACTATTTCACGGACGATGAGATATTCCATCATGAGGTGGCCCTGTATAAGCTCTCCACTCCGGAGTTTCAGCAAAACCCTCACGCCTCGAAGGTGATACGCCGTCATAACGGCCGCATTGTGGAGGTGAATCCGGTGTACTGCATTGTGGAGAAAGCGGGCATGTCCGAGGAGATCACTTCCTTGTACGAGGAGTTGCAGGCGGCCGGATGTATGTTGCAGTTCGTCCGTTCGGGACGCATCGCCATTACCAAGAGCTGTGTGGAACGGGTGAACGAATATTTGGCCGAACGGGAGACCAGATACAGTCAGTGCAAAGGACAACCGCAGGCATGAGTCGGGAGGAGGATAAAATAGGGAGCGGTTGGTTTGAGGTGGAACCGTTTCATGTGGACGTTACCGGACATCTTGCCCTGGGCGTGCTGGGGAACGAGTTGCTGAATTGCGCCGATGCGCACGCTGAACGGCGGGGCTTCGGTATGACTTGGCTGCATGACAACCGCTGCACCTGGGTACTCTCCCGGTTGGTGATGGAGATGGAGCGTATGCCCCGGCAGCATGAGAGGTTCTGCATCCGTACGTGGGTGGAGAATGTGTACCGGCTGTTTACCGACCGCGACTACGAGATGATTACCGCGGAAGGGGAGGTGCTGGGCTACGCCCGTTCCGTTTGGGCGATGATCGACATGGACACCCGTAAGCCCAAGGACCTGCTTGCTTTGCATGGAGGGCAGATTGCCGGATATGTGTGCGACAAGGCGTGTCCGATAGAGCGTCCGGGACGAATCAAAGTACGGGCGGAAGAGCCTGTGCGGACATACCGGGCGCAGTATGGCGACATAGACGTCAACGGGCATGTGAACAGTGTGAAATATGTGGAGCACATGCTCGATCTGTTCCCGCTGGAATGGTTTAGGGAAAAGCGGATCCGACGGTTCGAGGTGGCCTATCATGCGGAAAGCTATTATGGCGATACGCTCTCTTTTTATCGTGAGGAGGCGGGGGATGGCGCGTACGGTATCGAAGTGCGGAAGGAAGGCGGCGAAGTGGTTTGCCGCTCTAAAGTGGAATTTATTTAGTTAAACATAAACCAAATATTAAGTAAAATGGCAGAAATGAATTTTGGCGGTGTCATAGAGAATGTAATGACCCGTGAAGAGTTTCCATTGGAAAAAGCGCGTGAAATATTGAAGAATGAGACCATTGCCGTTATCGGTTATGGTGTTCAGGGTCCCGGACAGTCGTTGAACCTCCGTGACAATGGTTTTAATGTGATAGTCGGCCAGCGTCAGGGCAAGACATACGACAAGGCTGTGGCTGACGGTTGGGTTCCGGGCGAGACGCTGTTCGGCATTGAAGAGGCATGCGAAAGAGGAACCATCGTTATGTGCCTTTTGTCTGACGCGGCCGTGATGTCGGTATGGCCTACCATCCAGCCTTATCTGACGGCGGGCAAGGCCCTTTATTTCTCTCATGGCTTTGCCATTACCTGGAACGACCGTACGGGTGTGGTGCCTGCTAAGGATATAGATGTCATTATGGTGGCTCCCAAAGGCTCGGGTACTTCTCTTCGTACCATGTTCCTTGAGGGAAGAGGCCTGAACTCCTCTTATGCGGTATATCAGGATGCGACCGGCCATGCTTTGGAAAAGACACTGGCGCTGGGTATCGGTATCGGTTCGGGCTATCTGTTCGAGACCACTTTCGTTCGGGAGGCTACGTCTGACCTGACAGGCGAGCGCGGTTCGCTGATGGGGGCTATCCAGGGTTTGTTGCTGGCCCAGTATGAGACATTGCGTGAAAACGGCCATACTCCTTCCGAGGCGTTTAACGAAACGGTGGAGGAGCTGACCCAGTCGTTGATGCCGTTGTTTGCCAAGAACGGTATGGACTGGATGTATGCCAATTGTTCCACTACGGCCCAGCGTGGCGCGTTGGACTGGATGGGCCCGTTCCACGATGCCATCAAGCCGGTCATGCGGCGGCTGTACCAGAGTGTGAAGTGTGGCAACGAGGCGCAGATTTCCATTGACAGTAACTCTAAGCCGGACTATCGTGAAAAGCTGAATGAAGAGTTGAAGGCGTTGCGCGAGAGCGAGATGTGGCAGACTGCCGTGACGGTTCGCAAGCTGCGCCCGGAAAATAACTGATCGTTCCGGTTGGTTCCATATAAAGCAATCCCCTTACCGCTGCGTTTCCCTTTGAGGAATCCGGTAAGGGGATTTGTCTGTCCCATTGTTGCGTCCGGCATGCCGGACGCGCCGTTCCTTCCGGGTCGGAGACCGGCGGAGGGCCGTTGCGTCCGGAGAGGGACTCAGATGCGTTCCAACACTTTTTGTATCAGCGTGTCGATATTGTTTTTGTAACCGGGGTTGGCCTCTTTGGCCAGGCGGTTGGCTATCACCATGCATACGGTGGTGGCCTTGTGTCCCATCAGCCGGCTGAGGCCCGCGAGCGCCGAACTCTCCATTTCGAAGTTGGTGATACGGTAGCCTTTGTATTCGAAGCTCTCAATCTTCTCGTTCTGTCCGGGGTCGGCCAAAGGTATGCGAAGCTCGCGGCCTTGCGGACCGAAGAAGCCTCCTGCGGCGATGGTGACGCCTTTTACCATGTCGGTCCCGGCAATGCGGGCCGTCAGTTCGGGGTTCTCGTCGATGACGTATGGATGGGCGATACAGGTGTTTCCCGTCCATCCCATATGCCGGATGAACGCCTTCTCGAAATCCAGGTCGCATACTTCATTGCGTCCGGCATAGAAATTCAGCAGCCCGTCGAAACCAATCGATTTCTCCGAACAGATGAATGTCCCGACCGGCGTGTCGGGCTGTAGTCCTCCGCAAGTGCCTATGCGTACCAGCTCGAGAGGGCGGAAGGTGTCATGCTGATAGCGGGTCTGAAAGTCGATGTTGGCCAGCGCGTCCAGCTCGTTCATGACAATATCGATGTTGTCGCAGCCGATACCTGTGGATACGACTGTGATACGCTTCCCCTGGCAGGTGCCTGTAATGGTTTTAAACTCGCGGCTCTCTATTTCACACTCTTTGTGGTCGAAATGGGCGGCCACCACCGATACACGCCCGGGGTCTCCCACCAGGATGACCTTGTCTGCCAGTTGTTCCGGCTTCACATGCAGGTGGAATACGGAGCCGTCGGCATTGATAATCAATTCGGATTCTGCAAAACGCTTTTTCATAATGTGATGTTTAAGTGATGACTCGTCAGTACTGAACATAACTTCGGACGGACGGTTGTCCCGATACACGGGGAGAAACGGATTGTCGCGGCTCCGGTACGGAAGACGGCGATAATCCGTCAGGATGGTTCCTTACTTGTCCAGCGGCTCGGATGGCGCGGCCTGATCCGGATGCGCGATGCTGCCGCGCATCAGTGTGTCGGCCTGTATGTTCTTCATGCGATAGTAGTCCATGATGCCCAGGTTGCCGCTGCGGAAAGCTTCGGCCATGGCTTTGGGCACTTCGGCTTCCGCCTGGATTACATTCGCGCGCGCTTCCTCCGCTTTCGCCTTCATCTCCTGCTCGCTGGCCACCGCCATGGCGCGGCGTTCCTCGGCTTTGGCCTGCGCGATGTTCTTGTCGGCGTTGGCCTGATCTATTTGCAAGGCCGCGCCGATGTTCTTGCCTATGTCGATGTCCGCGATATCGATGGAGAGAATCTCGAAAGCGGTTCCCGCGTCCAGTCCTTTACGCAACACCAGTTTGGAGATGGAGTCCGGGTTTTCCAATACGGACTTGTGGTTTTCGGAAGAACCGATGGAAGAGACGATGCCTTCGCCCACACGGGCCAAGACGGTGTCTTCTCCGGCGCCTCCCACCAACTGGCGGATATTGGCCCGTACCGTGACGCGCGCTTTGGCGATGAGCTGTATGCCGTCCTTGGCTACGGCGGTTACCGGAGGCGTGTCGATTACCTTGGGGTTTACCGACATTTGCACCGCTTCGAATACATCCCGTCCCGCCAAGTCGATGGCCGTGGCCATTTGGAAGGATAATTCAATGTTTGCCTTGGAGGCGGAAACCAGCGCGTGCACCACTCTCTCTACGTGTCCGCCCGCCAGATAGTGGGCTTCCAGCTCGTCGCGAGTGATGGTTTTCAGTCCCGCCTTGTGCCCTTCTATCAAGGCTTGCACGATGGTGGAGGGCGGTACGTTACGGATACGCATCAGGAACAGCTGCACCAGTGAGATGTGTACACCCGAGACTTTGGCCGACATCCAGAGGATGAACGGGACATAATGGAATAGCAGGGCCAGCAGGATGATGGCGCCGGCTATCAGGATAAACGGGAGATAAAATGAATTAATCATGTTGTTTTTAATTTATTAAAGGTTACTATTCGTTGTCAGTTTGCCGTATGCTTGCCGTATGCTTGCGGAAGCGGAAGCCAGCCCTGTTGGCGGAAGCGTCAGGGACGCTGCCTGCGTACCATGATGATTCCCTCCATGACGCGTTCCACGACGATGGGGGTATGCTCGTTCAGGAACCCGTCGGCCGATTTCACTTCTATGATTCTTCCGTTGATTTCCGCGTTGCCTATCAGGGCCAGCCTGGTGATGGCCACGCCGGTGTCGCCCGCTTTCACTTCTTGCCCCGCCGGGATGCCTACCGTGGAGCCGATGTCTTTCTTCAAAGCCAGCCTGTCGATGGACTTGGAACGCAGGAACCAGATGAACAGCAGGACATAGCCGCAAAGCGACACCAGCAGTGTGAGGAGCCCGCCTGTGGGGCCCAGTGCCGAGAAGGCGTAATAGTTGACGTAAACCAGACATCCTGCCGAGGCGATGCCTGCCAGGCTGAGACCGGGAATAAGGAACACCTCGGCCATGAACAGCAGCATACCCGCCGCAATCAGTGCAATGATGATAATGATATCCATAGTCTTGTCTATTTTTGCCAAATATATGGTTTCTTTTTCAGATATCCTATTTGGAGATGAATTTCTTTTCGGTATTGCGTATGTTTATTTCCATTTCCATCAGGTCGGCCTCCATGCTCTCGGCTTTGCGTTCCAGATCCATGATTTCCGGAGACAGCGCCTGCCGTCGGGCGGGAGCGCTCTCGTGATAGAGCTGGCGCTTGGCCTCCAGCGACCGGCTGAGATCGGAAAAGTCCTTGCGGCTTTGCTGCCATTGCAGGAAGAGCCTTTTGGCCTGCGGCGACTTGAAATCCTCCGTCACGTAATAGGTGGTCTGGTCGTCTATGATGAATTCGAAGTCATGCCTCGGGCGTTTTTCCGGTTGCTGGTAAGTCACCATGGTGAGCCGCTGTCTGGCCGCCCGCACCGTCTCCTCATTTTTCCAGGTGGAGGCGATACGCTGTATCATGGCCGCCTGTCGGACGGTCGCCTCGTCCGTATGCTCGTAGTCGAATGTCATCCGGGTGTCGTTCGGGATGAACACATAGACGCACACCTTCCCTTCGGGCTGATGGCGGTCGGAAGCGAACCAGCCCAGCCGGTTGTATTCGTCTATGACATACAGGTAGTCGTTGGCCGGGGAGTTGAACGGCATGCCGATATTCTCGGGGCGCAGGTAACGGTCCGTTTCGGAGTTGTAGCGGGTCACGAAGATGTCGTATCCTCCCAGCGAGCCCTCCCCGTCGCTGGCGTAATACAGCGTCACGCCGTCGGACAGTACGTACGGGTAGTTCGCGTTGCCGCGCGCGTTCAGTCCCTGCAGGGGAGTGGCTTCCCCCCATTGGTCGGCCAGCTTGTCCCGCGCGTAAAGGGCCAGCGTGTCCTTCCGGGGCATGGCGTAGTATATCCTGTTTTTCAGTTCCGTCTGGTACAGCATGCTTTCCGGTTGGGCGTCGGTCTGGAAATAATGGTTGTAGGTGTCCAGCGTCCCCGATTCCGGCCCCACCTTGTAGGCCGACAGGAAGAGGCTTTTGTCCACCACGAAGCTGTCGACGAAAGTCACCTGTTCCGTTCCCTTCAGCATGCGCCCTCCTTGCCTGATACGCTCCAGCCGTTTCTCCGCGTCGGCCGTATCCGCCTTTTTCTTCTGTCGCGTGCCGATGTATTTCCGCAGGCTCTCAGCGGCCTCGTCGAAGCGGTATTGGTCCGCCTGCGCCTCGGCCAGATACCTGAGCGCCTCGGCCACGTTGCGTTGGGCGGCTTTTTTCAGGAACTCCTCGGAAGCGGCTTTTTCCCCCGTCTCGTAGAGGCACGCCCCGTACCAGTAGTTGTAGTTCGCGTTGCCCGGGCTTTGCTTCACGAGCTTGCGGAAAGCCGGTTTGGCTTTCTCGTATTGGCCGTCGCTGAACAGTTGCCTGGCCTGTGTCAGGGTCTGTGCGGGCGACATTCCGCCCAGGCAGCTTGCCAGGAACAGCAAAATGTATGGTTTCCTCATGTAATGTCTCTTCTGTCTCATATCATTCAGGCTTTGATGATGGCTTCTCCTTTCACGCGGCCCGTACGGGCCTGTGAGCGGGGCGTTCCTGTTTCCAAAAGTACGAAGAATTTTATAAATCCTGTTTTTAAGAAGCCTGAAATTTGTTAATTGCCTTGTTTTTTCTTTATTTTGCGCCCGGTTTGAAGAGGTATGGCAACATTTACGGAAGAAGAGCGCCTGGTTCGGCGGATAGAGCAGCGTTTCAATAAGGGAGTGGTGAGATACCGCCTGATTGAGGACGGGGATAAGATACTGGTAGGGCTGTCGGGAGGGAAAGACTCCCTGGCGTTGCTCGATTTGCTGGCCCGCCGTGCCCGTATCCTGAAGCCCCGCTTCACCGTGTATGCCTCGCACGTCCGCCTGACCAACATCGCCTACGAGTCCGACGAGAGGTATCTGAGGCGGTTCGCCGAAGAGCGGGGGATACCGCTGGTGTCCCGCGAGACTTCGTTCGACGCTTCCGCCGACACCCGGAAGTCGCCTTGCTTCCTCTGTTCGTGGAACCGGCGCAAGGCCCTTTTCACGGTGGCGAAGGAGCTGGGCTGCAACAAGATCGCTTTGGGGCACCACATGGACGACATTCTGGAGACACTGCTCCTGAACATGACCTTTCAGGGCGCGTTCGGCACCATGCCGCCCAAGCTGGTGATGAGGAAGTTCGGGATGACCCTCGTCCGCCCCCTGTGTCTGGTGCGCGAGCGTGATTTGGAGGAGCTGGCGGAGGTGAAGGGCTTCCGGAAACAGATCCGGAACTGCCCCCATGAGCGGGCCTCGAACCGCGCGGAGATGAAGGAGATACTCCGCCGCCTGGAGGAGCTGAATCCGGAGGCCCGCTACAGCCTGTGGGGCAGCATGACGAACATACAAGAGGATTTATTGCCTGATAAAATAGAGAAAGAAGCATGAAAGGATTTTATACCGTATTGTTATTGATGGTCTCCAACATCTTCATGACATTCGCCTGGTACGGGCATTTGAAGTTGCAGGAAATGAAGGTGGCGTCCCACTGGCCGCTTTGGGGAGTAATTTTGTTCTCGTGGTGCGTCGCCCTGGCGGAGTACTCTTTTCAGGTGCCGGCCAACCGTCTGGGGTTTCAGGGAAACGGCGGCCCTTTTTCCCTGATGCAGCTGAAGGTGATACAGGAGGTGATTACCCTGATTATCTTCACCCTGTTCGCCACCGTGATGTTTAAGGGGGAGTCCCTGCATTGGAATCATCTGGCGGCGTTCGTCTGCCTGGTGCTGGCGGTCTATTTCGTTTTCATGAAGTGACGCACGGGGCGTTTCCGGGGCGCTGTCCCGGGGAAGGTGTCGGAGGGGCTCACGGGTTTCCGTCCACGATTTCGTCTATCCGTTCGTGTCCTTGGGGCACGGGCAGCATGTTCCGCCTGCGGCGGATCTCCCCGATGCGGTCGCGTCCGAACAGGCGGTTCATCTCTTTCGCCGGCATGTTCCTTTTCTCTTTGGCGAAGCGCCAGCACGGCTTGTCGTCCCCGAAAGGATAGTCGCCGCACAGCGTCCTTCCCAGGAAGTAGTCGAGCAGGGTGTCGTTCTCGTGCCATACGTACCCGTCTCCCGCCCTCGACAGCAGCCCTCTCTCCTCGGCCGCGCGGAAGACGCGCTCCACCCGTTTCCCCATGTGGGCCACCGGGCTCTTCTCCGCTCTCTCCGTTTCGCCGCGCGCCTCCCTGCCGCCGTCCGTCTCCTTTCCGCCGTCCGTTTCCGCTCCGGCGGGCCTGCCGTTCGTGATGTTGAGCTGCTTGTCGATATGGATCTCCTGATGGTTGATGTAATCCCCTATGATGATAGGGGCGTAGTTCTTGTCTATGTGTGTCATTCCTCTGTCGGTTTTATGAGTTTTCTGTTCGCGGGGCCCGGGTGTTCCGGAGCGGTCACGATAGGCCCCTTGTTCTCGTTGATGAACACGGCCGGGGCGGCTTGTCCTTTCTCCTTTTTCTCTTTCTTCCTTTGCTCCTTCACCAGACGCAACCGGTCGGTATGTATCTGCCGGATGGCCTCCATTATCTTCGGCACGTCGTTGAAGATGTGTATCAGCAGCTTCTCAGTCTGTGCCCAGTCCTGCACCAGCCCGTTGTCATACAGGTCGCTTTCGTAGTGGCGGAGGCTGGAGGTGAGCCGGTCCAGCAGGCCGGAGCCGGTCTCCTCGGCCGTCCGCCCGGAGAGGATCCGGATCTCCTCCTTCAGCGACTTGTTCTCCTTTCTCAGTGCCTGCCGCTCCTTCTTCAGGGCTTGTATCTCCTTTTTCAGGAGCTGTCCGGTCTCTTCCGGAAACGGCTCCTCTTCCCGCCGGCTTTCCGCCAGGGCGCGCCGTTCCTTTTCCATCCCGGCTATTTTGAGCTCCTTTTCCTTCAGCTTCTCCTCCAGCCTTGCCGTTTGCCTCTCCTTCTCCTTCGCCGCCGTGTGGATCAGCTTCTTTTGGGCGGCGACCAGAGCCTGCAGCTCCTGGACATGCTCCTTCAGCTCCCTGTTCATCCGGCGTATCTCCCCGTTCCGCTCTTTCACTTCGCGCCGCAATACTTCCGCCTCGGCTTCCGCGCTCTTCAGCCTGTCTTTCAGGCACTCCGCGTCGTTTTCCGCCTGTTCCCGCCCGTTGTCCCGCAGGGGTTCCACGCACCAGCGGTTGGCGTACGTCGCCTCGCCGCTCCTCCACTGCTGGAGGGCCTTTTCCACGTATCGGGAGCCGTCCCGCTTCAGGCAGCGTTCCAGGCAGTTCCGCAGCTGGGTCGTGTCGGTGGTCAGCTTGTAGAAGTCGATGTCCTGCAGGTCGATGACGCTCGGCTGGGGATTGATGATCCAGAGGTCCGGCATGTAGGGGTATCTGGGGTCGGAGAAGACGCGGGAAGTCTGCGTCAGGAACTGTTCGTACGCCGTCGCGAAGAGCGCCGCGCGGCCTATCCCTAGTACTGTGTATCCTTGTTCGGGAAATATCCGTTCCACCTCCCTTTCCAGCGGGTTCTGGTCGCTCAGCGAGTCGAACAGCCGCTCGAGGATTCCCGGGACGTGTATCTTCTGCATGGCGCCGAAGAACAGGAAGAGGGCGTAGCGCGATATGGTCAGGGAGATTCCGTCCACGATGGCCAGCTGGTCTTTCCTTTTCCACGGCCCGGGCATGTCGGAGAGCCATTTGTCCATGCTCTCCTCCCGGACGCGCTGGTACATCTCGTACACTCTGCCGTCGGTGTCGCCTTTGTATCCGAGGGCGTTGCGCGCCTCGTTGAAGTGGCGCGCGGCCATCACCTCCAGGGCCCGGTAATAGATCTCTTCCACCATGTACCGGAGCAGGCATTCCGATTGCGCGGGCTCGTAGAAGAGCGGCTCGGGCCGTTTGCCTTCGCTGTCGTACACGACGAATTCGGCCCGTTTCGCGTCGTACGCGAACAGGGAGGGGCGTTCCGGATAGGAGAACAGGAATCTGGACGGGTTGCCGCCGGGGGACTGGAGGAGCCTGCGTATGCGTTCCCTCTCCTGTCCGTAGGGCGTGACGGGGCGTCCCGGCTCGTCCTGGCGGCATACCAGCTTCCGGAGTTCCTTCTCGTAGTTTTCCCTGTCGTATGTCGGAGCGATGTCGTGCATGATGTTTTGGATTTTCCGTATGGTTCGTTTGGCAAAAATCGTAATTTTTTCCTATATACCAAAGTCTATCGCAGGGAATTGGCATGACTTTCCGGACAATTTTCCGGAGGTTTCCCCCGTCCGGCGGGGAGGCGCCGCCTGTGCCGCTCCCGTCCGCGCGGCACCGTTCCATACGGCGGCCTGTCCCGCGCGCCGCTTTTCCCGTGTCCCGCGCGCCGCTTTTCCCATGTCCCGCATGTCGCTTTTCCCGTGTCCCGCGCCGTCCCTTGCGCCTTCCGTCCTCCGGAACGTTCATCCGGCGTGAACCGCGCGCTCATTCCGCGTCAATCGCTTTCTCTTTTCCATCCCTTACTTTTGCCTCCGTACCGTCCGCCGCCTGCCGGACTTCGCGCGGGGCGGGAACGGTTCACCGGAACGGGAAGTTTAATTTCAAATACCTATCATGATGAGAAAGAAAGAATCAGACGCGCGGAGAAGCGCGCCGGTCTCGGGAAAAGAAGAGGCCGCAAGACAGGAGAGTAAGGGAGCGGAAGCCGCGGGGCGGGAACCGGCGGGGCGGGGGACCGCCTGCCTCCCCGGCCTTTTCAGGGGCTTTTTCGCCAGGGAGTCCGTCCCGGCCGGGTGGGACGAGGTGTTCCGTCATCTGACCGGCGGAGGGTTGCGGGAGGCGACCGAGCGTTACCGCGCCACGAGGGAGTGGAGGCACAAGGCTTCGCTGCCGAGCCTGATGCCCGCCTGCGCCACGAACGGGCGGGGCAAGGAGGAGACCGATGTCACGGGGCTGACGGGCGTGTCGATGGCCGACTTCGACGGGATACCCTCCGCCGTGCTCGAGACGGTGAGGGCCGCCGTGAACGCCGACCCGCATACGCTGCTCTCGTATGTCACCGTGTCGGGCGAGGGGCTGCGGGTGCTGTTCCGCTACGAGGCGGAGGAGCTCTCCTGCCGGCAGGGGACGGAGCGGGGCGGCCTCTCGGGAGCGGAGGAGGCTTCCGGAGAGTCCCGTGCCGCGGAGGCCGGCGTGTCGGGCGGCGCGGCCGGGGTCGGCGGACGGGACGGCTCCGGGGGAGAGGCGGGCCTGACGCCGGAGGAGAAGCGCCTTTACGCGGAGGCCTTCCTGCAAGGCAACTGCTACTATGCCGACCTCATCGGCTACGGCTTCGATGAGAAGTGCGCCAATGTGAACCGCCTTTCCGCCCTCTGCCACGACCCCGGCGCGTTCCGCAACGAGGCGGCCGTGCCGTTTCTTGTGGAGGTGAGTGAGGCTTCGTCCGCCGTTTCGGGCGGGGACGCGCCCTCTTCCGCCGCTGCCGGGGCTTTCCGTTCCGGCCGCGCGGACGAAGCGTCCCGTCCGGACACCGCCTTGTCCGCGGACGCTCCCGTGTCGCTCGTCGCCTTTGCCGTCCGTTCCGTCGAGCGGTGCGGCGACTTCTACGTGAAGGGCAACCGCAACCAGTATCTGATGAGGTGCCTGATGCGGATGAACCGGCTGGGCGTGCCGCAGGCGGAGGCCGAGGGTTGGGCGCTCTCCCACGACCTGGGCGAGGCGGAGACGCGCCGTATCGTCCGCTCCTGCTACCGCCACACCGCCGAGCACGGCATCTACGAGGCGCCTTCCGCCCGCGGCGGAATCTCTTCCGGAGGCGCGTGGCGTTCCGGACGGGGCGTGTACGGGACGCCTGCGGGAGGGAACGGCGGATGGCCGGAAGGAACGGGCGTTCCGGATGGCGGCGGCGGGAGGAGCGGAGCTTCCGGAGGCGGCCGTTGTGACGGTTGTGACAAAGTGACGGCGGACGTTTCTTCCTCACACGCGCGTGCGCGCGAGGAGGGGCCCGCCGCCGGCTTCGGAAGCGACAGGCGTTCCGCTCCCCCGTACATGCGCGCGAGCGGGGAAGAGTCTGCCGGACAGGTGGCCTTCCCCCTGCCGCCTCCTCTGCCCGCATGCGAGTGGCCCCCTTTCCTGCAGCGGATGGTGGATTGCGGGGAGACGGCCGCGCAACGGGATGCCCTGCTGCTGGGGTCGCTGACCGTGCTGGGCGCCTCGCTCAACCGGCAGCTGCGTTCCCTCTACGGGCGGCAGTACGTGTATCCCTGCCTGCAGACCTTCGTGGTGGCGCCGCCGGCCAGCGGCAAGGGGGCGCTGGCCTGGACGCGCAAGCTGGCCGAGCCGCTGCACGACCGGATGATGGGCCTCTACCAGCGGAGCATGGAGACCTACCGCAGGGAGAAGGCGGCGTATGACACGGCAGGGCGCGCCAGGGCCGGCATGCCGGAACCCGAGCAGCCCCTCCTGAAGATGTTCCTCATCGCCGGAAACAACTCCGCCACCGGTATCCTGGAGAACCTGATGAATGCCGGAGGGGTGGGACTGATATGCGAGAGCGAGGCCGATACCGTCAGTACCGCCCTGGGCTCCGACTACGGGCATTGGAGCGACACCCTGCGCAAGGCGTTCGACCACGACCGGCTGGCCTATAACCGCCGCACCAACCGCGAGTACAGGGAGATTCCCCACACGTACCTCAGCGTCCTGCTCTCGGGCACGCCGGCCCAGGTGCAGCCGCTGATCCCCTCGTCGGAGAACGGGCTCTTCAGCCGGCAGATTTTCTACGCCATGCCCGGCGCCACCGGATGGATCAGCCAGTTCGACCGGACGGACGAGGACATGAACGAGCGTTTCGGACGCTGGGGAAGGGAGTGGCTGGAGCTGCTGGACAGGGTGAGGCAGAGCGTGAGCGTCATGACGCTCTCTCTTTCGGATACGCAGAAGACCCGTTTCGACGAGACGTTCGGCAGCCTGTTCGCCGTGGCCGGGAACGCCTTGCGCGGCTCCATGAAGGGCAGCGTGGCCCGTCTGGCCGTCAACGTCCTGCGCATGATGTCCGTGGTGGCCTTTCTGCGCGCGCGGGAGACTCCCGGGCTGCTCGTCCCCGACTCCGGCATCCCGGCGGAAAACATCGCCGACGGCGCGGCCGCGCGTTACACCCTCGCCCTTTCCGACGAGGATTTCGAGGCCGTGCTCTCGCTCGCCCGTCCGCTTCACCTGCATGCCGCCTACGTGCTCTCCCTGCTGCCCGACACGGAGCTCCCCGGCCGGAAAGTGCCCGCCGGCGACGCCCTGCTGACCATGCTCGGCTCCCGTTTCACCAGTGCCGAGGCCCGGGAGGCGGGCCGCGCGCTGGGGGTGAACGACAACACGGTGAGGCAGTGGCTCACCCGCATGGTGGCCGGCGGAACGCTCGGGAAGGAGTCCCGCGGCGTATATGTCATGACACACGCGCGCGTGTGAGGAGAATCCCGCGCCGTCACTTTGTCACAAACGTCACAAACCCGATAAACCAGACCGATATGAAACCGAACCACATGAAACCGACTTACATGAAACCGACCGATATGAATCCCTTCGCGTTCCGCGTCCGCCCCTACTCCAAAAGGGAGCTGGCGGCGCTCTATTTCCCCGACACGAAGCGGGCCGCCACCGCCGTGGCCAACCTGCGCAACCTCATGCTGCGCAACCCCTCCCTGATGGAGGAGCTGCGCGGCGCGGGCTACCGTCCGCACGTGAAAGTGTTCACGCCTTGTCAGGTGCGCGTCCTCACGCGTTACCTGGGCGAGCCGTAGCCATCGCCGTGGCGGGCGGCGCGTTTCCACCGTGGCGGATGACGCGTTTCCGCTTGGGCAAGTGGTACGCCTGCGGCTTGTCGGGTGACAGGCTTGCGGCTGCATGCGGTGCCACGCCTATGGCTCGGGAAGCGGCACGCCTATGGCTCGGGAGGATGCCGCGCCTGCGGCTCAGGAAAGCATCGGTGCGGGGCACCGCTTCCGGCAGGCGTGTCGCAAAGCAACGCAAAGGAAAAGAACGTATCGTAAAGCGCCCTTCCGCGCTTCCCTATTTTTGCTTGCGGAAACCCGGAGGAAACACCGTGGAGGCAACGGAGCGGCCAAGGGGCGCGGAAGCGGCCGCAGGGCACCGTCCGGAAGGCGCGGCCGTGGCGGCGGAAGCGTCCCTTTCCGTCCGGATTTTCGTATCAGACCAACTTATGTATCACTTTTAAAAATTCGAACATTATGGCACAGCCTTATTACGCGCGGAAGACCGAGCTGCGCCTCGGCCAACGCAAGGGCGAGACCGTTTACGGCGCCCAAGTCTATTATTACGGTACCATCACCACCAAGCAGGTGGCCGCCCAAATCGCTCAGGAGTCGGCCCTCACGCAGGCCGACGTGATAGGCGTCATCGAACGCCTCTCTTACTTCTGCCAGACCCACATGGCGCTGGGCTACAAGGTGAAGCTCGACGGGATGGGCACGTTCTACAACGAGCTTCTCACCACCGGCACCGTGGCCAAGCCCGAGGACGTGACCGCCAAGCTCGTGCGGAGCGTGCGTCCCGCTTTCAGTCCGGAGTACACCATCCTCAACGGCTCGTTCCGCTACGCTCTCCTTCCGGAGAAGACGGAGCTGGTGAAAATCGAGTTCAACGGCAACGGCGTCCTTCCGGGCGGCTCTTCCGGCGGGGCCTCCGGCGGCGGCGATGACGGCGGCGGCTCCGGCGGGGACGGCGGCATCGAGGGCATTTGAGCCTTCGTCCTCCCTCCGGGACGGCGACGGCCGCCTCCGGGCGGGGGACGGGGACGCCTCCTCGGGACGAGACCAACGAAGTAATCACCTTTCAAACCTTTAGCGATATGATAGACTACCATTTCCCCCTGATTGTCGGAGAGGAGGAGACCCTCGACGAACGACGGCTGCTCACCGGAGTGGAGAGCGGCCGGATGATGAACGGGCCGGAATCGGTCCGCTTCCTTGTGGTGCACTGCTCGGCCACCCGTGCCGACCGCGACTATACGGTGGAACAGTTGCTGCGCGACCACAGGGCGCGGGGGTTCCGTACCGTCGGCTATCATTTTTACATCCGCCGCAGCGGTGAGGTCACCCGCCACCGCCGCCTCCTGGAGGTGGGCGCCCATGCCCGCGGCTACAACCGTTGCAGCCTCGGCGTCTGTTACGAGGGCGGGCTCTCCGCCGTGGACGGGCGTCCCGCCGACACCCGCACTCCGGAGCAG
Organism: uncultured Phocaeicola sp.; assembly: GCA_947626525.1. Taxonomy (GTDB): domain Bacteria; phylum Bacteroidota; class Bacteroidia; order Bacteroidales; family Bacteroidaceae; genus Phocaeicola_A. The sequence goes on from CANQSM010000007.1 coordinate 54,610, forward strand.
AGACAGGCATTGCGCGAGTTGCTCTGCCGGCTGCACCGCCTGTTTCCCGACGCCCTTGTCGTGGGGCACCGCGACCTGCCCGGCATGGCGAAACCGTGTCCCTGCTTCGATGTCACGGCCGAGTTTCCTTTCTGACTCCCGTTCCGCCCGGGGCTCCCTCCCCGGGGCGCGGGACGGGACAGGCCGGCCGCCGGGAGCCTCCGGGATACGGCGGGACGGCCTCCTCCTCCTGTCCGGCCCTCCATGGCGGGGGCCTGCGCGTGAACACTAATGATGAACCTTTAAAAACGAATGACCATGAACGAAGAAAAGAAGAATCTGTGGCGACTCATCCTGAAGGTGATTGTCGCGGTGGCCACCACGGTGGCCGGGGTACTGGGCCTTGGCTCGTGCGTATAACGGCCGGTTTGCCGGCGCGCGGGGCGAGGGGCGCGGCTTACGTCCGGCGCGCGCCTCGCGGACGCGTCCGGGGAGGCCGGCGGAAGGAGGCGCCACGGCCGTGTCCCTGTATGACGCGAGCGGAGAGAGGAAGAAGATGTTCGCGTAAAAGACGGCGGAAAAAAACTCCTGATACGTCTGGTGTATCAGGAGTTTTTCTGTTTCTTTCCGGAATATGTCTGTGGCGGCGTGCGGTTAGTCCACGATGGTCATCTCGTCAATCAGCCGCCGGCAGCCGCCAAGCTTTTCGAGGACGAACAGCACGTAGCGTATGTCCACGGCTATGCAGCGTTGCAGGCTGTTGTCGAAATGGATGTCGCCGCTGAGCGATTCCCAGTTTCCGTCGAAGGCGCAGCCTATCAGTTCCCCTCTGCCGTTGATTACCGGGCTTCCGCTGTTGCCGCCGGTGATGTCGTTGGTAGTGAGGAAGCAGGTCGGCAGCTCCCCGTTTTTCATGGCGTAGCGCCCGTAGTCCTTTTGGCGGTACAGCTCTTTCAGTCTCTCCGGTACGATGAACTCCGGGTCGTCCGGGTCTTCCTTTTCCATCACGCCTTTCAAGGTGGTGTAGTAGTTGTACAGCACGCCGTCCTTCGGGGTGTATGACTTGACATTGCCGTAGGTCAGGCGGATGGTGAAGTTGGCGTCCGCGGCTTTGGGGGTCGGCGCGTACATTTCGCACAGACCTCTGACATAGGTCTTATGGAGAGGCTCCAAGGCTTCCATGCCTTTCCTGTAACGCGCGTCGAGGTCTCGCGTGAACCGGTCCATCGATTGGAAGAAACGGGTGGCCAGGTCTTTCTCGATGGCCTTGACTGTGGGCTTCCTCAGGAATTTGTCCAGGTTCGCCTGGGAGGCCATGATGGATTCGTCGTACATGGCGTCGACGAAACGGTTGTAGTCGCCCTTATACTGTTTCTCTATCGTTTCGTAGATGTCCGGCCGTTCACCGGTCATCTCGGCGTATAGCGGAATCAGTGCCTTGGCCACCTTGCGGTCCACCTCATGGTCGTAATTCTTGTTGTGAATCGTGCCGTACGCCTTGCGCAGCAGGTCGCTGTTTTTTTCGACGCCATTTTGGTCTTTCGCCTTGAGCGCCGTCTTCAGGTCTTCCATGATTAGGGGCGGCGAGAGGAATTCGAAGCCGCCCCAGAACACTTCGTTGAAGGTGGTGAAGAGGTATTTGGTGGATTGGAGGGAGGCGATGACTTGGTCGATTTCACTCACGACGCTTTCGTATTCCTTGTCGTTGCGTGACCGGGCGAATCCGGCGAAGCGTTTCTCCTGCTCGGCCTTGGTCTCCAGCACCTTGTTGTCGATGATGGCCTTGTTCATGCCGATGGCGTTCTTCCAGTAGTTGCAGCTCCCCGCGTATTTGGAGGCGTATTGGATGCGTATCCTGTCGCTTCCGGCCATCTCCTTTTTCAGCACCTCCTGCCTTGCCTCGCGTACTTTTATGCGCGGTTCGTTCTCGGTTTCCATCAGGCTCTTTATCTCGCTGGCGGTGAGATAGCGTTCCGTGCGGCCCGGGAAACCGATAATCATGGTGTAGTCGCCCTCCTCCAGTCCTTTCAGTGAGATGGGGAGATGTTTCTTGCACTTCAGGGGGACGTTCTTCGGGCTGTAGAGGGCCGGCTCCCCGTTTTTGTCCGCGTAGACGCGGAATAGGGAGAAGTCGCATGTATGGCGGGGCCACATCCAGTTGTCCGTTTCTCCTCCGAATTTCCCTATACATTGCGGGGGAGCGGCCACCATGCGGATGTCGGGGTATATTTTCTTGAAGAACAGGTAGTACTGGTTGCCGGCGTAAAAGGGAAGCAGCTCGGTCGTGATGCCCGGTTTCCCTTTCAAGCCGCTCTCTTCCAGGAATTGGCTGGCGAGTGTTCCCAGATAGGGCCCCGCCAGTAAATCGGCGTCGCTCAGGCCTTTCTCTTTCATGAAGCGGTTCACTTGCTCCGTCACGTCTTGGATGCGTTCGATGAACGTGAACTGCAATCCCTCCGACGGAAGCTCTTCTTCCTTGCTCATGGACCAGAACCCGTTTTGAAGGTAGTCGTGCTCCACGGAGCTATGCCGCTGGATGGCGTCGAAACCGCAGTGGTGATTGGTCAGGATCAGGCCGTCTTCTGAAATGATCTCGCCGGTGCAGCCGCTACCGAAAATGCCGACCGCGTCTTTCAGGGAGAGCCGGTCGGGCGAGTAGATGTCTTCCGCCTCCAGCATGAGACCTTGTTTCTTCATTTGGTCTATCAGGTGTTGCTCTTTCATCAGCTGCAACATCCACATGCCTTCGTCCGCCTTGGCCGTGAGGCATGCGACGGCTAATACCGCCGTGAGGAATAGTTTGGTTTTTTTCATATCTTTATTAAGGTTTTTTTGATTACCTCGCAAAGGTAAGACAAAAAAGGTTCTCAACGTTTCTTCCTTTTCTTTTTTGTGCCTTATATTCCTATTAAATAGCTCTAAAAGCCTTTTCCAAACTTTAAATATTGATAAAAATCACGCACCCGTCCGGCGAATGGTTGTACTTTTGCCTCGCGTAACGAACTACATGAGGGAGTATGGTATGACTATGAATAGACTGTTTTTATGGGCTGCGCTGGTTCTGTCCCTGACGGCCTGCGACAAGTACAGGATAGAGGGCACCTCTTCTGTTTCGAGCCTGGACGGGAAGATGCTGTTTGTCAAGGTTTGGGAGGAGGGCCGGATGACGACGGTGGATTCCTGTGAGATTGTTCACGGGAAGTTTTCCATGAGCGGGAAGGTGGACTCCGTGGTGATGGCCACTCTCTACATGGACGACCGGCCCATGATGCCGCTTGTCATAGAGAGGGGAAACATACGGATCGTCATTGACGATCTGAAACTGGCGGCTTCGGGCACGAAGCTGAATGACAAGCTGAGCGGTTTCATCGAGCGGCAGAAGTCTATCAGCGGCCGGGCCGATGATTTGTCGCACAGGGAGAGCCAGATGATTATGGACGGGAAGGATCCGGCGGAGATTCAGGAGATGGTTGACTCTGAGGAAGAGAAGCTCTCGAAAGAGATGAATCAGCTGGTCAAGGATTTCATAACGGGCAATTATGACAACGCGCTGGGCGCCGGCGTCTTTATGATATTATGCAGCAATATGCCCTATCCGGTCATGACGCCGCAAATGGAGGAGCTGCTGGACAAGGCTCCCGAGTCGTTCAGGAATCATCCTTTCATAAAGGAGTTTGTGACGAACGCGGAAGAGTACACTCGGCGTATGAAATACGGCAGGGAGTGACTATCTGTATTGGGCGGGCAGGCTTTCCTGTATCACCTGATGGGCCTTGTCCCGTGTGTTCTGGATGTTCTCGTGCCCCTGGCCCTGCGGGAAAATCGGTTCGTGCAGCGTGAGAATCATGCGGTGGCGTCTGATGAACCTGCCCGTGCGGGGAAGCACTTCGAACGATCCGTCGATGCTCAGCGGCACGACAGGCAGCCGGAGTTCGTCGGCCAGCTGGAAAGCCCCTTTCTTGAAGTCTCCCATGTGGCCGGTAAACGTACGGCGTCCCTCCGGGAAGACGACCAGTGACATGCCGTCTTTCAGGGTGTGGCGGGCCTGTTCAATCGTTTCCTGTACCTTCTTCGGTCCCGATTTGTCGACAAAGATGTGTCCGGCGGCTTGGCAGGCTTTTCCTACAAGGGGGATGGAACGGAGTGATTTCTTCATCATCCATTTGAAATTGCGCCCCAGGAAACCGTAAATGAGGAAGATATCGAAAGCCCCTTGGTGGTTGGCGACGAATATGTAAGAGGTCTTTCTGTGAATGTCGGCGTGTCCGTTCACTTGGATAGGAAGGAGCAGGACATGGCAAATCAGCCGGGACCAGATCTTTCCCGGATAATATCCCCAGAAGCTTGGGTTTCCGATAAATGAGCCGCCGATAGTCACTAACGCCGTAAGGATGGTCAGCGCCAATAAAATGGGGGCGGCAACGCAGATTTGATAGATACGATAAACGATTGTGCCCATAATGCAAACTTTTATGAGGCAAAGTTAATCTATTTTTTCATTTGCGGCGCAATGTTATGACAGTAATTTCCGGCCAGGCGCCAAAACGGAAGGGAAGCATAACTTCTCCTATTCCGATGTTCACGTAGAGCCCGCGTCCGTTTTCAAGATACATGCCTTTGTTTTCCGGATAGAACCAGGCCGCGGGGGTGTAGCCGGCAAGGATGAATTGCATGGCGTGGGTGTGTCCGGCCAGCGTCAGCTGGACATCCGACTTCGGCAGCACCTCACGGCGCCAATGCGTGGGGTCGTGGCTGAGCAGTACCTTGAACAAGCCTTCCGTTCCTTCCAGAGCCTTGGGCAAGTTTCCCTTTCGCGGGAAAGGGGGCTCTCCGTCGTTCTCCACTCCTGCCAGGGCGATTCGGCTGCTGTCCCTTCTTAATATCACATGGTCGTTGTTTAATAGTTTCCAACCCATCCGGGCTTGTCTTTGTTTTAAGTCTTCCAGGTTGGCCTTCTGGGCTTCCGGAGTCTCCCAGCGGACATAAGTGCTGTAATCGTGGTTGCCCAGGACAGAGTAGACCCCGTCGGTGGCCCGCATGCCGGAAAGGATGCCTTCCGCTCCGTCCAACTCGTTTGCCTTATGGTTGACCAGGTCGCCGGTAAACACGATCAAGTCGGGCCGCTGTCGGTTGATAAGCTCTACGATGCGTCGAATCTCCTTCGGATAGCCGGCTATGGTGCCGATATGCAGGTCGGAGAACTGTACGATGCGGTATCCGTTGAAAGCGGGAGGAAGCTCCTCGGAGGAGAAGGTCACCTCCTTTATCTGATAGTGGCGCCATCCTTCTGTGGCGCCGTATAGGATCATGGCCATGGAAAGGACTCCTGTGATGAGTCCGGTATGGAACATGACGCTCTCCATCCGGCGGGAGAATATACGGAGCAGCCTTCCCGGCAGCACGCAGAGGCAAAACAGGCATTTGGGAATGGTGATGGCCATATAGACAAGCAGATAGATGCCGATAAGACGGCTTTTCCCGGGACTGAAGTTGTCGCTGTACGTCAGGCATGCCAGAAAGAGGGCCAGGATGAGGGAAGGCAGCCAGAACAACCGCCTGATTATACGGTGCCTTTTTATCCGGTGAAGGAAACGGGCGTAGATGTAGCCGTCCGTCACGATGAGTAAGGCCAGTAAGATGAAAAATATCCGGTATAGCATAAGTGTATAGTTTATAAGGTTTGTAAACGGGAGCGGGCGGACAGGGAGCCGCCGCGCGTCAGGCGAGGTTCGCCGCAAGGTACTTCTTTATCTCTTCCACTGGCATGCCTCGTCTCCGGGCATAGTCCGCCAACTGGTCTTCCCCGATTTTCCCGACGGAGAAATAGCGCGACCGGGGATGGGCGAACATCAGTCCGCAGACGGAAGCGTGAGGAACCATCATGCCGTTTTCCGTCAGGCGTATGCCTATCCGCTCCATTTCCAGCAGGTCGTTTAGCAGGAAATTGACGGACTGGTCGGGCAGGGAAGGATATCCTACGGCCGGCCGGATGCCTTGATAAGCTTCGTCGTGCAGTTGTCTGACGGTCAGTCTCTCCTCTTTGGCGTATCCCCAGAACTCTTTGCGCACTTGTTCGTGCAGCCGTTCGGCCGCCGCTTCGGCCAGCCTGTCGGCTAAAGTCTGTATCAGCATGCGTTGGTAGGGGTCTTGCGGGTGAAGCTGTTCCATTTCCTCGTCGACGGTGGTGGCGAATGCTCCTACCGTGTCGGGTATGCCTGATGTCAGCGGGCGTACGAAATCGCTCAGGCAGAGATGAGGCTCTCCCGGCTGTCGGGCTTGCTGTTGCCGTAGCAGCGGGAAAACCGTTCCGTCCAGCAGGAGATTGTCTCCGTCGGAATAGGCCTGGAACAGGCGGTAGACAGCCTTTACCGGATAACTCTCATCTAATTTCCATAGCATGCGCCGCGCTTCTTTGTGGAGCTGCATCGCCTCGGCCGCTTTGGCCCGTTCGGCCTCCGGAAAATCTTTGAGCCATAGGGCACGGCAAACGTCGCAGCCATGTATGTCGGCAATGGAGGCGAAGCGGGGCTGGAATCCCCATGCGTGGAAAAAATAAATCCAGTTGATGTAGTCGGTCAGTTCGTGTATTCTATAGGTTATCATGATGTTGCTGTTGTTTATAAAGCCGTTCTTTTCCATGGGGCCGCAGGCGTTTCCCTTGGCGGCGTCCCGTGACTTTCTCACCGCTCGAAGCGTAACGCCTGTCCGCGGCAGGTGTCGTCCACCGTATGGTCCGTATATGCCAGGCGCCCGTTGACAAAGGTCTTCTGCACTTGCCATTGGAACGTGTGTCCCTCCAACGGGCTCCATCCGCATTTGCTCAGAATCTTGTCAGGCGTGACGGTCCACGGCCTTTGCGGGGCGACCAGTACCAGGTCCGCCTGATATCCTTTCTGTATATATCCCCGTTTGCTGACGGCGAACAGGCGGGCCGGCGCATGACACATCTTCTCCACCAGCTGTTCGAGGGTGAGCACCTTTTGGTCGACAAGCTCCAGCATGCTCACCAGCGAGAACTGTATCATCGGCATGCCGGATGCCGCTTTGAGGCAGCCCCCTTGCTTTTCGCGCGGTAAGTGGGGAGCATGGTCGGTACCGATGACATCGATGCGTCCGTCGGTCAGGGCCTGCCGGAGGGCTTCCCTGTCGGCTTCGGTCTTGATGGCGGGGTTGCATTTGATGCGCGTTCCCAACGAGGCGTAGTCCTTGTCGCAGAAATAGAGGTGGGCGACACACGCTTCCGCGGTGATGCGCTTCCGGTCGAGAGGCGCCGTATCAAACAGTTCCAGTTCGCGTGCCGTACTGACGTGGGCCATGTGCAGGCGTGCCCCGGTCTCTTTGGCCAGTTTCACGGCCAAGGCCGACGAACGGTAGCAGGCTTCCGCGTTCCGTATGGCAGGATGATGGACAATGTCGGGGTCTTCTCCGTATAATGCCTTGTAACGCCGGGTCTGGGCGGTGATGAGGGAGGTGTCCTCGCAGTGGGACATGATTAGCATGCCTGCCTCCGAAAAGAGCTTTCGTAAGGCTTCCGCCTTGTCTACCAGCATGTTCCCGGTGCTGGAACCCATAAATAGCTTGATGCCGCAGACACGGCTTTTGTCTAACAGGGGGAGGAGGGAACCGTTGTCGTTGGTGGCTCCGAAGAAGAAAGAGTAGTTGACCCGGCTCTTTCGGGCGGCCTCGGTGAACTTCTCTTCCAGCGTTTCGAGCGTGGTGGTCTGTGGCAGGGTGTTTGGCATATCCATGTATGAGGTCACCCCTCCTGCCGCGGCGGCGCGGCTTTCGCTTTCCATGTCGGCTTTGTGGGTGAGGCCCGGGTCGCGGAAATGCACGTGGTCGTCGATGACTCCCGGAAGCAGGAAGAGCCCTTCGGCCCGGATGACTGTGTCGCAGGAAGCAGACGGTGGAACTGTCCCTTCTGTCACCTCCGCGATGACTTCCCCGTCTATCAGCACCGAACCGGTAAAGGTGCGCCCGTCGTTGACGATGCGTGCGTTTTGTATCAGTGTACGTGCCATATATGAGAGAGAGATTTAGGATTTTCGGGGATAGTGCCTGAACCATCCGTCCCATCGCAGGCGGATGACTCCGAAGATGGCTTCTCCGAAGATGCTGCTGTTCATCTTCGAGGCGCCCAGCTCCCGGTTGATGAAGATAACGGGAACCTCCTTGATTTGGAAGCCGCATTGATGGGCCGTGTATTTCATTTCTATCTGGAAGGCGTAGCCTTTGAACCGGATTCCATCCAGCGGAATGGTTTCGAGCACCTTGCGGCGGTAGCATACGAATCCCGCCGTGGTGTCGCGTATTTTCAGCCCGGTGACAAGGCGCACGTACTTGGAAGCGAAGTAGGACATGAGCACGCGCCCCATGGGCCAGTTTACCACATTCACTCCGCTCACGTAACGTGAGCCGACGGCCACATCGTAGCCATCCTCGGCGCAGGCGGCATACAGGCGCGGCAGGTCGTTTGGATTGTGCGAGAAGTCGGCGTCCATTTCAAAGACATATTCGTATGGGTGCCGCATGGCCCACCTGAAACCTTCGATGTAGGCGGTGCCCAGCCCGAGCTTGCCGTTGCGCTGTACCATGAAAAGCTGTCCGGGAAATTCCGTTTGCAGCCTTTTGACAATGTCGGCTGTCCCATCCGGTGAAGCATCTTCGATGACTAAGACATGAAAGGCCTTTTCGAGATGGAATACCGCACGGATGATGTTCTCAATGTTTTCCTTTTCGTTGTAAGTCGGAATAATCACAATGCTGTCGGATGTTTGCATACGCTTCAAAGCTTAGAATATGGATGCAAATGTAGCGAATCTAACCGAACACTGTATGAAAGCCGTTCAAATTTAATTAGGGATATTCAGTTAAAGGCTGCAGATGACGGCTGCAGAATCTTGCGAGACTCCTATAAATGCCAGAAA
>CANQSM010000008.1 GCA_947626525.1 uncultured Phocaeicola sp.
CCCCATCATTATAGGAAAATCTTTCATTAGAGGAGTGTCTTTCATTCTGACTGAAACTCCCGGTAACGCGTGTTTTCGCTCGTCCAATACTTTACCTTTTAACCGGACTGTTTTTTGTGCCGGTGAGACTCTTCCGTTCTGGACAAAGTCCGTTGCCCGGACATTGCTTTGCGGCAGGATGGCGCATAAAAAAATCAGCCATAGCCTCAGCCTTCCGAAGGCTTTTTTCTTGATAATTCCTTTTTCTTCCATAGGTTTTGAGTTTAATAGTAGCGATGTGGCACATACCGGAATGGCCCGTAGCGGTATGCTCCTGTTTTTTATAAGTTGTAATTACATCATTTTCTTGTTTTATCACTTTTACGGCTCGTCACAATCCGGTAAGTCCGGATAGTACTTATCAGATTGGTCGGGATAATATTTATGTACTTGTTCACGTGGAACAGACGGATATTTGAAACTTATCTTTCTGAATTCCAATAAGAGACTTGAGTCTCGGGAGAAAACGAGCGATGTTAAAAAAACATAATAATAAGAAAGTGAATGATGCAAAAAATAAAACTTTTATATATTTGTTCACAAATAGAATGAAAGTATACCGCGCTTGAATGACAAGCGTATGGGAATCCTTTAATTTTTGGAAGTTCTATCCGGACTTACCGGATTGTGACGAACCGTTAAACCGATAAAAAACAAAACACAGTCGTCCGACAACTTCATTGCCAACCAATCGGGAGCGTAACTATGATTGCTCCCCCTTTTTCCGCGTGGGGACGGCAGTACCGGCCAACCTATATGAATCGCCCTTGTCACGGATGTGTTTGGTCTGTTCCATATATCTCCGTTCACCGTCCAGCGAACGCTGGACGGTCCATGCAGATAGGTGCGTCGGCTTTCGCAGCTATCTGACTTCACCGTCCAGCGTACTGTTGGACGGTGAACGGAGCTTACTGTCATGGCTATGTGACTTCTCTATGTCTTTGATATGACGCGGGTTCAACGAATTCAGAACAAAGCAAGGATTAGAAAAGTTTCGCAAGGCTTTCGCGGAGTTCACAAACAATTATGTGGTTATTGGAGGAACAGCTTGCGACATAGCCAGCCGTCCAAAGAGAAAAACTCAGCAAGGCGGAAAGGGAGAAAACCATCGTGGCGATGTACAACAACGGGCATTCAATCGATGACATCTGGAAAGTAAGCGGATTCAGCAGCCGCAGCTCCGTGTTCCGCATACTCAACAAATACGGAGTTTCGCTCAATCGGGGTAAGTTTAGCGGGCCGCTGGGAAAACGTAAACCGAAATAAGAATAAAGTAAACTATAAAACATACTGCATATTTGAAAAAAAGCAGTATCTTTGCAAGGTAAATATGTTCGGCATATGTGTATTACAGACAAACTCAAAGAAGAAGGCTTCGTCTCGACTAAGAATTTGAGCGACTGGCAAGAACAACAGTTGCAGGATGCTGTCCGTAAAGGCGAAGCGGTAAGGCTCAAAAACGGCATATATGCAGACATTGATGCCTTGGCGAATACCATGGTGGATATACGGATGATAGTCCCCGGTGGCATATTATGCCTTTGGTCGGCATGGTCTGTTTATAATTTGACGACACAGATACCTAATGCTTACTATATAGCCATTGAACGAACACGAAAGATCGTTCTGCCTGATTATCCGGAATTTCAACTGGTTTATCAATCCGACAATCTGCTCTCTATCGGGGCAATCCGAAAAAATGTGCAAGGATACGATATTCCTATCTTTGATATGGAGCGTTCTGTATGCGACGCAATCAAATACAGAAACAAAGTCGGCATTGATGTAATGGCAGAAATCCTCCAGACTTATCTAAGACGTCCGGATAAAAATATCTCACGGCTGATGGATTACGCGTCAAAGCTAAGAATACGTAAAACACTGAATCAATATCTTGAAGTATGGCAATAAAAGAAATACATAATTTCGGCTGTTCGGTAAAAACCAAATTGTTGAATATCTCACGGAATGAGAAACTTGGGTACCAGATGTTGGTAACAAGATACCTCCAGGAGCGTTTGCTCTATCGTTTGTCAATAAGCCCGTATTACGACCATTTCTTCCTGAAAGGTGGAGCCTTGTTGTATGCACATGAACGCTTTATGGCAAGGCCTACATTGGATATTGATTTTAACATTTTGGCATATTCATTAGAAACCGTAATCGCCGAAAAGTTTCAAACTGTGATTGTAAGAGCGGAAGCCAACAGCAGGATGAAAGATTTTTACGACCTATACACTTTTATACGGAGGGAAATATGACAGTGAGATATTAAGTGAGGCCATTAACGCCACTTTTGAAAATCGCCAGACTGCCTATACGGATAATCATATTGTATTCAGTCATGATTTTGCCAACAATACGGACTTAAACACACGATGGAACTCGTTTGTCAAGAAACTTGAACTTCAACAAGAGCTGACTTTTCCTGAAGTTGTAGGTTTTCTGCAAACCAAACTCGAACCTTATTGGGAGAAACTAAAATAGGCACATATCGCATTGATATTTAACATTATATATTCGTCTATGTCGCGATTTTTTCGTATCTTTACAAGTAGTAATCAGAGATAAATCAGTGATATGGGAGACGTAATCATTTACAGTATTGGGATTGTGGGTGTTTATCAAAATCTTGAAAGTGATATTCGGAGGCTGGAGCAAAAGCGACTACCAGCGAGACAGGTAAGATTCAACCAACGGAAAGCAGCCTATGCCAATCGTTCCTGCCTGGCATAGCGAGGGACGTAAAAGTCAGCACTTAACTTCGTTGGCACATGAAGTTAACTTGACCTGAAAAGGGGTTGAGCGGTTCGATTCTGGGCTTGAACCGCAGCACTCCCATTATAATAAGGAGAAGGCAAGAAAAGAATTCTCCACATGTCATTGGGACAACTGCTTGCTTGTCCTTAGAAGATGTTAAAAGAGTCTTTTTGAAAAAATATCTCTTAGGGATGCAGTATTTTTGTACTTTCTTCATTTATAATGTAAAATATCGAGAAACACGTGTTGCGGACAATTAGTGAAACAGAGCTGACAGAACGGTGCAAGCAGGGAGATAAGAAAGCATTCCAACAGCTTTATGAGCAGTATGCCGGTTTGTTGATGGCTGTTTGTATCCGTTATTCAGGTGAGAGAGAGGCCGCACAGGATATTCTTCACGATGGTTTTCTTAAGATATTCCGTTCGTTTGCTCAGTTTTCCTATCGGGGTGAAGGCTCTCTTCGCGCATGGCTTATCCGTATCATGGTGAATGAATCATTGGAGTTTCTGCGCAGGAAAAAACAGTTGAGTCAAACTGTATTAATGGAGAACCTGCCTGATACCATTCCGGATTCGGAGGAACGCGATTGGGAACAAATACCTCAGTCTCAGCTTATGCGTTTTATTGAAGAATTGCCTACTGGTTACCGTACCGTGTTTAACTTGTATGTGTTAGAGGAAAAAAGCCATAAAGAGATTGCCGAGATATTAGGTATAACGGAAAGGACCTCCTCTTCTCAATTGTATAGGGCGAAATCTTTGTTGATGAAAAAAATAAATGATTATATCAAAAAGGAACAATGAAAGAAGAACAAGATAAATGGATAGAAAAATTCCGTAACCGGATGAACAATTATTCGGAATCTGTGCCCGGACATATCTGGGAACAGTTGGATGCGGAGTTGGAAAGGCCAAAGGGCGTTCCTTTCTATACTCGTTGGCGGATGGTTGCCGCTGTGGCAGCACTATTGGCAGTGCCTTCTCTTACGATATGGTTCATTCATTCGCCTTCGGCGGATTATACTGAAAATGTGTCCGAACAGATTAGCCGTATTGCGGGAGATAAGTTATCTGTTCATCAAGATCCGGCCAGAATGCCGGACTTGATAAAAGAGCGGATTAAGCCTTCTCTGCCGGTTCCGTTATCGTCTTCCCCAATGGCTGTGGCTGCTGTTTCGTCAGAGAATGAAACAACAGAGGGGATTGTTATAGAGGCTCTGCAAAAGAAAGAAGCACAGGAGAAGATGGAGGCAATGGAAAAGAAGGATACTCGTCAGGAAAACAAGACCGGAACATCTGAGGGGGGGAAACGGATTGAGGATACGCCTGTGCGTAAAGTGCGGAACTCCGGTTACTCTTTTACAGCTTCTCCTGCCGGTCATCGAGATAAATCATGGGAAGTAGGCATTTCGGTAGGCAATGTGCCGGCTTCGGTTTCCAATACATCTCCCGGATATAAGAGCTTGCCTCGTCCGAAGTCCCAGAGTGGTGAAATGATGAGTGATCCCTCCTATTCATCATTTCCTGTGGATGATATGGACTATAACCATGTAATGAGTCCTGTGAACGGCAATAGCGAAGCTTATGTGTTGAATCAGATACTTTCGAATAATGTTTGGAATACGGTTGTTTCTGATATAAAACATCGTATGCCTATAACGGTAGGGGCTTCTGTCAGATTGCACCTTGATGAGCGGTGGGCTTGTGAAACCGGACTGACTTATACATTTCTTTCTTCCGATATAAGAGCTGGAGGTGATAGTTACTATTATGAAACCGAACAACAGCTTCATTATGTGGGTATTCCGGTAAAAGTGAGTTATAATGTATGGGAAAGCAATCGTTTTTCCTTTTACATTTCAGCGGGAGGAACTGTGGAAAAATGTGTGTCGGGCAAAACAAAAAATGTATATACCACCGGTGATGAAAAAAATATGTCCGGTAGTGAAGACCTGAAAGTAAAGCCCTTGCAGTGGTCTGTCTCTTCGGCTGTAGGAGCTCAGTTTAAGCTTTCCAGGCAGATAGGTATTTATGCGGAACCTGGTGTCGCCTATTATTTTAATGACGGGAGCGAGGTGCAGACCATACGCAAAGAGCACCCGTTTAATTTTAATTTACAGGTAGGAGTTCGCTTTTCCTATTGAAGACGGGATGTCCTTTTGGAAAATAAGCGATTTTTTTCGTTGGGCCTGCACGTAAATCGGATTTTATATGTAAGTTTGCCAAACGACAAATCTGAGTCATGATATGAAACCTATGATAGCTCCTTCTTTGCTGTCGGCAAATTTTGCCGATTTGCGGACTGATATAGAGATGATAAACCGTAGTGAGGCCGACTGGTTGCATCTGGATATAATGGACGGCGTGTTTGTCCCGAATATATCGTTTGGTTTTCCGGTATTGAAATATGTGGCGGAATTGTGTGAGAAACCGCTGGACGCGCATCTGATGATTGTGGAGCCGGGAAAGTTTATACATGAGGTACAGGCATTGGGAGCGATGATGATGAATGTGCACTATGAGGCTTGTACGCATTTGCATCGGACTATTCAACAGATTAAAGAAGCCGGCATGAAAGCGGGAGTGACTTTGAATCCGGCTACTCCGGTAGTTATGCTGGAGGATATCATTGGCGAGGTGGATATGGTTTTGCTGATGGGTGTAAATCCGGGATTTGGCGGACAGAAGTTTATAAAGCATACCTTGGATAAAGTACGTGATCTACGTGAATTAATCAGTCGAAGCGCTTCGACCGCGCTGATTGAAGTAGACGGAGGGGTAAATATGGAAACCGGGAAAGGCCTGATTGAAGCCGGGGCTGATATTTTAGTGGCGGGTAATGCTGTTTTTAAGGCGGATAATCCTATAAATATGATTCGCTTTCTAAAAAATCTTTGACGCGGTTGACTTGTATGGCAGCGCGGCTGGAGAAATATCCGTTCATCCGATTCCTGATTCCATTCGTGGCGGGTATTTTGTGTGGAGAAGCGTGCCCTGTCGAATGGGCTGTATATGTGCCTGTGTTAATAGGAATGAGCCTGGCGCTTTTGTGCTTCTTTTATAGAAGCGGATGCTTTTTCGGAATGGCTCTGTTTTTCTTTCTTTTCTTTTCGGGAAGTCAATGTCTTTTTCTTCAAAAGCGGAAAACCTGTGTCTCATGGACCGGAGAGAAAGAGCTTTATAAAGGAATCATCACGGATACGCCTCAAGAAAAACCTCGTAGCTTTTTGTGTCCGGTGGAGTTGAATAAGCGTAAAGTGCTGTTGTATTTGGCAAAGGATTCTTTGTCCGGGAAATTGAGACGGGGAGACTGGATTCTTTTTTATACATCCGTCTCTGTTCCGGAACAGAGAGTTATTCCGGGGCAATTTGATTATGCCCGTTATCTGAGACATCAGGGGATAGCGGGCACAGCCTATGTGCCGGAAGGCTTTTGGCGACGAATGGAAACGGAACAGCGCGCCTTTTCGTTAAAACAGGAAGCTTTGAATTTGCGAGACCGGCTGTTGGAGCGTTATGGTAATCTGGGATTTCATGGAGATGAATGGGCGGTTTTATCTGCTTTGACATTGGGGGACAAGAGTGAATTGAAAGAAAGCTTGAAAGAAACCTATTCTGTAACCGGCGCCAGTCATGTGTTGGCTTTGTCGGGCTTGCATTTGGGTATATTGTACGGCATCTGCGCGTTTGTTTTGTCTTTTCTTCGTTTGGGACGCTTTACGGGTTGGGTAAGGATGGGATGTCTGGTGACCGTCTTATGGAGCTTTTCATTTATGGTAGGACTTTCCGCTTCGGTTGTCCGTTCGGCTTGCATGTTTTCGTTGTTTGCGATAGCCACTTGTCTGAACCGTAAAAGTTTGTCATGGAATACGCTGGCTCTGTCCGCGTTTTTAATGTTGCTTTATCAACCCTATTACTTGTTTGATGTGGGCTTTCAGCTCTCTTATACGGCGGTGGCCTTTATTGTCTGGCTTCATCCTAAGGTCTCTGCCTGGTGGAAACCCTCCAGCCGGATACTTCGTTATATATGGGGAATTTTGTCTGTTTCCTTGGTTGCGCAGTTAGGAGTCGCGCCGTTGATTATGTATTATTTTTCTCATTTTTCTGTTTATTTTTTATTGACCAATTTATTGGTTATTCCTCTCACGTTCTGTATTGTTGCCGGAACACTGTTGATGTGGGGCTGTAGTTTTTATCCGCCTTTGCAAAGAGGTGTGGCGACTGTGCTGAATGAAAGCATAAAGGGGATGCATGTGGGTTTGGGTTGGATAGAGCGATTGCCGTATTCCGCCGTAGATCAAATAAAGATAGAGGTATGGGGTATCGCCGGTTTTTACCTGTTCCTTTTCTTCCTTGTCGGATATCTCTTGTATAGAAAGGCGAAGTATCTGACAGGTATGTTGGCGGTTGCGGCTTGTTCGATGGTATTGTGCGCTCTGCCTCTTTTTGAGGAGAAGCCTGCCCGGCTTCTTTTTTATCATTCTGTACAGGGAGCCTCAGTACAATGCGCGTATGCGGGAAAAGAACCTTTTGAGTTGTTTTCTGTGGAAAGGGAGTCCGGCATACAACGTTTTGGCGGAAAGACAATCGCCTTGTTGAAGGATGACGGTTGGCTGGATTGCAGTGCCGGATTTGTATTGCCTCTGGATTACTTGTTTATACAAAGAGGATTTACCGGGAACATCATGGATTTGCAAGAACTTTTTGTGATACACCACATTGTACTGGATACATCATTAAGTATGTGGCAGAGGAAACGTTTGCGGGAAGAGAGCGAAAGGTTGGGGATTAAGGTATTTACACTTTCTGAGAAAGGTTATTTATGGGTTGAAGTGTAGAGTCACAAATAATTTGTATTTTTGTATCCTGTAATTTTAAGGATAAAGGAATATGCTGACAAAAGTAATAGAGCAGTCGAGGATTGATCATTTGAGTAAATGGATAGAGCGCGCGGAGAAAGTGGTTGTTGTTTCTCATGTGGCTCCTGACGGAGATGCCATCGGTTCTTCGTTAGGACTGGCTCACTTTTTGGAGTCACAGGATAAAACGGTGAATGTAATTGTGCCGAATGCCTTTCCTGACTTCCTGCGCTGGATGAGTGGAGCGAAAGATGTATTGCGCTATGATAAATACAAAGAATTCGCGGATAAATTGATTAATGAGGCTGATGTCATATTTTGTCTGGATTTCAATGCGCTGAAGCGCATAGAGGATATGGCTGGTGTGGTAGCCGCTTCACCCGCGAGAAAAGCGATGATTGACCATCATCCTTATCCTGAGGATTTTTGTAGGATTACAATCTCTCATCCTGAAGTAAGTTCAACTTCTGAATTAGTCTTTCGGCTTATCTGTCGCTTAGGTTATTTTGAGGACATCACTAAAGAAGGGGCGGAATGCATTTACACAGGTATGATGACAGATACAGGCGGTTTTACTTATAATTCGAATGATCGTGAGATTTATTTTATTATCGGTGAATTGCTTTCGAAAGGCATTGACAAGGATGAGATTTATCGTCGGGTATATCATACCTATTCAGAAGATCGGTTGCGTCTGATGGGCTATGCGTTATATTCTAAGATGCATGTTTTTCCGGAATTTCATTCAGCCTTGATTGCGTTGACACAGGAAGAGCAGGACCGTTTTCATTATGTGAAAGGAGATACGGAGGGTTTTGTTAACATTCCGTTGAGCATAAAGAATGTTTGCTTTTCCGTCTTCTTGCGCGAAGACAAAGAGAAAGGGATGATAAAGATATCCTTGCGCTCCGTGGGCGACTTCCCTTGTAATCAGGTGGCTTCCGAATTCTTTAACGGAGGAGGACATCTGAACGCGTCTGGCGGAGAATTCTATGGAAGCATGCGGGAAGCGATAGACGAATTTAAGAAAGCGTTAGTCAGATATCAGGGCCTTTTGGTAAACAAAAAATAGTTATATAAGTATAATTGTCCTCGAAATAGATGTTTCTTAAAGGGCTATTTATTACTTTTGCGACCATATTATTAGAAATTGGATATGAAAAAAATAAGTTACTTGTTCCTTTTTCTTTGGGCGGCAGGATGGTGCTTGCAGGCATGTGACGATTCTGAAACGTATGCCGACTTGAAAAAGAAAGAGAGAGGAGCCATTCAAAATTTTATTGAAGAGCATAATATAAAAGTGATTACCGAATCTGAATTCGAGGCACAGGATTCTACCACTGATGTTTCAAAGAACGAATACGTCCTTTTCAATGACAATGGAGTATATATGCAGATTGAAAAGAAAGGGAATGGAGAAAAAATTAAAGATGGGGAATGGAAGGAAATAAATGTCCGTTTTTGGGAAGTGTATGTGGAAAGTGGTGATACGACCTCTGTTTCTAACAGGTTGGAACGTCAGCCGGATACGTTTATGTGTAAAAATACAAGCGGGTCGTTTACGGCTTCTTTTACTTCGGGTAATATGTACGCTACGTATGGAAGCTCTGTGCCTACAGGTTGGCTGATTCCTTTAAGCTATATTCATTTGGGCAAAGGGCCGAATCAAAAAGAGTGGGGAAGGGTAAAAATCATTGTTCCGCATAGTGCCGGGCACTCGGACGCGTCTTCTTCCGTATACCCTTGTTATTATGAAATCGCTTATCAAGAAGGAAGATGACACTTATTAAATCGATTTCCGGCATTCGTGGAACAATAGGCGGCCGGCCCGGAGAGGGATTGACCCCACTTGACATAGTGAAGTTTACTTCCGCGTATGCTTCATTTATACGTAAGACAACTGCCGTACCGGGTAATAAAATTGTCGTAGGGCGTGACGCAAGGGTTTCCGGTGAGGTGGTCAGGCAAATTGTATGCGGAACTTTGATGGGGATGGGCTTTGATGTGGTAAACATCGGTTTGGCTTCTACGCCTACTACCGAGTTGGCCGTGACGATGGAAAGAGCCTGCGGAGGTATGATTTTGACGGCGAGTCATAATCCGAAACAGTGGAACGCCTTGAAATTGTTGAATGAAAAAGGAGAATTCCTGAGCGTGGAGGAGGGAAATGAAGTGTTGGCTCTTGCTGAGGCGGGTGATTTTATGTATGCGGATGTGGAGGCTTTGGGGTCTTATCGGGAGGATCATACATATAATCAAAAGCATATAGACCGTGTATTGGCTTTGAAGTTGGTGGACGCGGAAGCGATTCGCAAGGCTCGTTTCAAGGTGGCTATTGATTGTGTGAACTCTGTCGGAGGCATTATTTTGCCGGAGTTGTTAGAGCGTCTGGGAGTGGAAAAGGTCGAAAAACTCTATTGTGAGCCTACCGGACTGTTTCAACATAATCCGGAGCCGTTGGAAAAAAACTTGGGGGATATCATGCGACGGATGAAGGAAGGAGATGCGGATGTCGCTTTTGTAGTGGATCCGGATGTAGACAGGCTGGCTATGATTTGTGAAAACGGTGAAATGTATGGGGAAGAGTATACGTTGGTTACCGTAGCGGATTATATACTGAAACATACGCCGGGCAATACCGTTTCTAACCTTAGTTCTACCCGTGCGCTGCGGGATGTGACGTTGAAATATGGCGGGCGATATACCGCATCCGCTGTAGGAGAGGTGAATGTGGTGGCTAAAATGAAGGAGACCCATGCGGTGATAGGTGGGGAAGGAAACGGCGGAGTAATCTATCCGGAGTGCCATTATGGAAGGGACGCGCTGGTAGGGATTGCCCTGTTCTTAAGCCATTTGGCCCACGAAGGAAAGAAAGCCAGTGAATTGCGTGCCGGTTATCCTTCCTATTATATTGCGAAGAATCGTATTGACTTGACTCCGGATACGGATGTGGACGCTATTTTGATGAAAGTGAAAGAGCTTTATAGAGAAGAAGAAATCAATGATGTGGATGGAGTAAAAATAGATTTCCCTGATAAATGGGTACATTTGCGTAAAAGCAATACCGAACCTATTATCCGGGTGTATTCGGAAGCTGGCACCATGGAAGCGGCAGAGGAAATCAGCAAGCGAATAATGGAAGCGGTTTATTCGTTGGGTAACTGACTGATTACAGATTATCTACCCAAAGCAAATCGCTCATAATACTGTCGGAGATAAAGATACCTTGCCGTGTCAGACGGAGGGTATCTTCTTTTATTTCCAGTAATCCGCGCTCGATATGGGGTGACGCGTTTTGCAGGCAGTAGAGATATAGCTCTTCTCCGAATTCTTCTTTGAGCGAAGAGAGCCGGAGTCCCCGAATCGTCCGTATGGAGGTGATGACGCGCTCGTTATATCTGGTATGGAGATTTAAATCTTCTTTTTCAAAGGGCAGTTTCCCTTTTTCTATTTGTTCTATGTACCGGTCCAAGGAGGATAGGTTCCATTGGCGGGAAGTTTGGTTATATGAATGGGCGGAGGGGCCGCATCCCAAATATTTTTTCTCAGTCCAATAGCTGGAGTTATGTCGCGAATGATATCCGGGCAAACAGAAATTGGAAATTTCATATTGTTCGTATCCTGCTTCTTTGAGGGTATCGATGAGTCGCGCGAAGAAAGAGAGGCTTTTCTCTTCATCCACTTCGTTCACTTGATGCCGGTCTTTTAGTTGCCAGAGTGGAGTACCTTCTTCATAAATAAGGTGATAGGCTGAAATATGTTGCGCCTTTAGGTCTATGGCTTGTCGCAGGTCCTTTTCCCAAATCGCGTTTGTTTCATTCGGTAATCCGTATATGAGGTCTATGCTGATATTTCCGAAGCCGGCGTCTTGACACCGGTGTACGGCGTCTATGGCCTGGTGAGCTGTATGGCGTCTGTGAAGCCATTGCAACATGGGGTCGTGAAATGTCTGTATTCCTATACTGATACGGTTGAAGGGGAGACGGCGGAGCATTTTCACATAATCCGCGTTTAAGTCATCAGGATTTGCCTCGAGGGTGATTTCCTTGCATCCTTCCATGCCATAAGCGCGGGTGACGCAGTTGAAAATCTCCAGGAAGGCTCTTTCATCTAATTGTGAAGGAGTGCCTCCTCCAAAGTAGAGGGTTTCCACTGTTTCCCCGTCAAGATAAGAGTTGCGCGATACCAATTCTTTGCACAAGGCGTGTACATAGCTTTCTTTTTTCTCCTCTTGGGTCGTGGAGTAGAAGTCGCAATAGATACATCGTCTTTTACAAAAAGGAATATGGATGTAAATACCTGCCATATATGTGTTGGATTGGTTTGTACAAAATGGCTATTCCCGATTTTATCATCCCGGGTACAATCATGCGTGTGATGGCCAATAACGCTTTTTCTTTGTCTGTGCCGATAACCAGTCCGGCGTTGTTGATGAGTATGTCAATCGCTTTCCATTCATCCGGAAGGGAGTTCAACGCTTCCGACTTCTCCAGATTGCGGCCGTTCAGAATCTTATCCATGTTGTTTATTGTTGGTTGGGTATGGCAAAGTTACGTGAAAACAATGAGATAAACGAATAAAACCGAAAGAATACGGAACAGGAAACGGATAAAGTTGCCGGTTGGAGTTCCCTATGGTTTAGGATGGACTTTGGCATGCGCACGCGGCCCTCTGGGCCGTAGGCTTGGGACTTCCCGAGCCATAGGCCTATGGTTGTCAGAGCCATAGGCTTACGGCTATGTATAGTGACAGGCCTATGGCTTGGATAACCGCAGGCTTATGGTTTGGCGAGCCTTTTGGGGACATAAAAAAAACTGTCGCATATCTCACATATACGACAGCTCATTGCTTGAAGAATAAAGGTTTGATTGTTGTTTGATCTCCCCTTTTTCGTTAAGGATTACTTGTAATGTCCTTTTCTTCTTTGCTTACTAAAACAACCTTATAAAGTTTATCTTCTCTTTTCGTCCCGGAATGAACTTCTTGATAAGATTCAGAGCCTTGAAGCTTTTGTTTGTCTTATGCTTTCTCCTTCTTCATTGACTATGATGAAGAAAGATTCTCCGGCATGGTCAATCAGTTCTATTTTATATACTCTCTGTCCTCCCTGGTAACTGCTGTAGGCTTCGAAGAAATAGCAATCCGGATTCGCTTTTTCTACGGCTTGCATTACCTTTTCCGGAATGTCTTTCATTTCTATCTTTGAATATCTGTCTGCCGCCTGCGCCGATTCCGCTTTATTTGCCGGCGGATTGGGTATTGCCGCTATCGTTGTTCCGTTGCCCAAGCTTATAGCCGTTGCTATAATCACTAATACCTTTTTCATTTCTCTTTATTGATGTTATCTGTAAAAGAAGAAGCAATGTTTGTGCCACGCTTGGCTTGTTTTGCATGTAAGGGAGAATAAAGCGGAATAAAAGGGCGTTATGTTTTGTAGGGATGTAGCGTATGGCAAGATGAAGGATGTTATATTGATTCCCTTTTTGGAAAAATGGGCATGATATGTAAGAAAGATGGTGGGGTATGTATAATGTAAAAGCGATATCCTGAACAAAATGATAGGTTCTGCCTGTGGAATGGCAGGGGCGGGCATGGAAAAAGAAAGAAGAATATTTTCGGGAAGAATACTTCATTCGCATGGGGAATAGTGTGGAATCCTGTAGAATGTGTAGAAGTGTTTGTGGAAAAATTCCCCATCGGTGTCTCGTGGCTTGTTCCGGGCTGGGCGGGACATAATCCGTTTTTCTGTTGTTTATTGGATACCGTATAGTTTTAGCTTGTTATATAAGGTCTTGCGGTCAATTCCCAGTAGTTGGGCTGCCCGGCTTTTGTTTTGGCTGGTTTGTCGTAATGCTTCCAATATCCTGCTTTTTTCTGTTTCTTCATTGTGAAGGCTCAGAGGATTCGTGGCCGAACTGTTTTCTGTTAATTCGGAAGCGATGTCCGAATAAGTGATATAATTACCTTGTGCCAGGAGTGTGGCGCGTTTAATGATATTCTTCATTTGACGCAGGTTCCCCGGCCAAGTATAGTTTTGCAAAGCGGCGGAAGCTTGGGAATCAAATCCGGTTAAATTGCGCCCCAATTCATGGTTGGCCTGATCTAAAAAGAAATTGGCAAATAAAAGGATGTCTTCTTGGCGCTCTTTCAGCGAAGGCATGCGTAGCGTGAATTCGTTTATCCGATGAAATAAATCTTCCCGGAAGTGTCCTTTCTCAATGGCGTTTTCCAAGTTTTCATTGGTGGCGCTAATGAGACGCACATCCACTTCTATCTCTTTGGACGAACCTACAGGGCGGATACGTCGCTCCTGTAATGTACGGAGTAACTGTATCTGTACTTCGTAACTCAAGTTACCTATTTCATCTAGAAAAAGAGTGCCTCCGTCAGCTTCCTCAAAAGCTCCGGTTTTATCTGTTAGCGCTCCGGTGAAAGAGCCCTTTATGTGGCCGAAAAATTCAGAGGCTGCCAGCTCTTTTGGGATAGAGCCGCAGTCAATGGCTATAAATGGTTTGCCGGCTCTTTTACTTAACTGATGGATACGATGAGCGACATATTCTTTTCCGGTCCCGCTCGCCCCATTGATAAGAACTGACATTTGGGTAGGAGCCACCAGACCGACGTAATTATAGAGTTGACGGGCCGCTTCACTCTCTCCTTCCAGAAAGTTCGGACTATTGGTTGATGCCGGAGACATTTTGTCTGTCTTGGGGATATCGGAAGAATGTTGGGCGGTCAGTGTTTCCGGCTGTAATGCCTCATTGATTTTCTTTAGAAGTTCGTCTGGTTGCGCGGGTTTGGCGATATAATCTTTTGCGCCGCGTTTCATTGCCAGCACGGCTGATTGGATATCGGCATATCCGGTCATAATGATGAGGGGGTAACTATATCCTTCTTCGTCCATCCAGGTAAGTAAAGCAATGCCATCGTCATCTGGCAGACGCAAGTCAGACAATACCAAATCATAGGCTTCCGTTTTGAGCTGTTTCTTCGCGCGGGCTATGCTGCTGGCTGTGTCGACAATGAATCCTTTCTTTCCCAACCATGTTTTTAGCATGAGGGAAAAAGTAACATCGTCTTCAACTATTAGAATATGTTTGGCCATTTTCTATTCTCTTCCTCTTACAAAAATAATTCCTTTTGGGAAAACAATGGGCGTGTACTAATACCTTTTAACTTAAAACGATTTAAAGGATATTTTCTGCTTGCCGGATAATGTTTTTCATTTCGGAAGTAATGAGCCGCACTTTTTTTGTTACTTCATCTGTGACTTCTTCTAATACCGATTGTTCTAACCATTTCAGAGACTCCAGGCATTTTGTGGCTCCCAACAGAGTGAACAGGGGAAGTAATTTGTGAGCTATAGCCTTGATTTCTTTTATTTCCCCGGATTGTAGATGGAGCAATAGGTGTTCCCGGTTTTTTTCCGTTTCGGTTATAAAAGTATGTATGATTTCCCGTGCGGCATCCGGGTCGTCTTCTGAGAAAGCTGTGAGCGCTTTAAAATCCAATGTGTCGTTTTTTCTTTCGTCTGGAGCCTTTCCTGTTTCTAAATGAATATCTGCGGATAGAATACGGTTTATTTCTAGGATGATTTCGTTTAGCGTGAACGGTTTATGAAGGCATCCGGCGAATCCTTTTTCTATAAATTGCCTTTTATTCATGTCGCTACGTGCTGTAAGCGCTATGACGGGAATCATTCGGGCTTGAGGCACAGCCAGTGATCGGATGGCTTCTAATAAGTCGAATCCGTTCATTGCGGGCATTTGTATGTCTGTGAATAGGATGTCGTACGAATGATTTTTCAGTAATTTAAACAGGGCTTCCGGTTGCTCGCAGCAGGTAACATTGAAATCAGGCCGGTCAAGCATATCTGCCGTCAAATTGAGTTGTATGCGGTCATCGTCAATCAGAAGTATATTTATTGTCCGATTCCACTGGATAGCGGATTCAGATGGTGTCTGTTTGGAATGAGTTACCTGGTTCTCCTTGGCTACAGGTAAGGGAATGGATACTTTGAACGAACTGCCTTTTTCCGGTTCACTTTCAAGCCGTATTTCTCCGTCAAGTAATTTGACCAGTTTTTTGGTGATTGCCAATCCGAGGCCAAATCCTTCCTCTCCTTGTGCATTATGGAGGCGGGTGAATTCTTGAAACAATTTTTTTTGTTCCTCTAGGGATATTCCGCTTCCTGTATCTGCTACGGAAAAACAAAGTCGGTTGTTTTTTAGCTCAGTATGTAAAGTGATACTTCCTTGTTTAGTGAATTTTAGGGCATTGGATAATAAATTTTCGGCAATTTGGCGAATACGGAATGGGTCCCCCATGTATAAGCAGTTCAGTCCTTCATCACTTTCGTAGTATAAAGCAAGTTGTTTTTTGGCGGCTAATGGTTCGAAACTGATATGGATGGTATCGAACAGTTGTTGCGGGTTGAACGGTACATAACTGATTTCCATTTTATGTGAATCGAGCCGATGGAAATCAAGTAATGATTTAACCAGATTGAGCAAGTGTGAAGCTGAACTTTGCATGTTATCCAGATAAAAGCGCTGGCGATTGTCGGTTAAAAGACGGGAAAGCAAATCGATGTATCCTAAAATGGAGCCTATGGGAGCTTTAATGTCATGGGTAATTGTCAGCATCATTTTTTCTCTGGCGACTAATAAATCTTCCGCACGTTTCTTGGCTCTCTCCAGTTCCATCCGGTAATGATTGCTCCGGGTTATGTCGCGTCCGATAAGAAATAAAAATAGGATGACCAATATGACGGCAGCAATGGCAATAGAGGCTATTGTTCTGGCCGAATTCCTACGAATCTGTTTTTCTTGTTCAAGTTTCTGTTGGGTATATAGTTGTTCTTCCTGTTCAAAAGTGCTAAGGATAAGGTTCACTTTATTGCTGAGTGCTCTGCCGTTATGTTGCAGCTTGTAGATACGGTATCGTAACAATTCGTCTATTTGGGATTGGCTGTCGCTGACTTTGGCTTGAATATCACGTAGAATCGTTACAATGGTGTCTGCTGGGTTATAAGCCTGTAAAAGAGTATCGGTAAGCAGTTCTTGACGAGTGTTGGTTACTGTTGTGGAATCGGGTTTTCCTCCGGAAAATACATCAGCCAGTCGTTTGAAAAAGCCTCTCGGCTTTTTCTTTACAGTGTAAGAATTTTGGTGGATAATGACTTTCCGCTGTACTCGTTGTTGGTTTAGCAGCGAATCCTGTTCCTCAATCACTTTTTCCATATTCTGTTTATAGAGCTTGTCCGTGTCGGAGTCTTGGATAACTTTAAGCAGATTACGCATGTTCTGTTCCTTTTCTATCAGGAGATTGGAAACAGTATCTAACCGGCAGATTTGAAGACTGTCCGAAAGGAGTTGTTTTAAATCGTATATGGATTGGAGAACTTCTTTCATGGCCTCTTTATATTGCGGAAGATTCCGTATTTGCCCGGCACTGAGTGATTGGCCGATAATCTCTGCCTGGTATAATTGGGAAATGACTTGATTGGTGGCTTTTCGACGGATATTGAGTTCGGTTTCATAATTGCCCGAACCGGTCAAGGCCTTCATCTCCTTATAAATATAGCCGACGGCAAATATCAGTAGTAAGGTTAGCAGAATGTAACCTGCTACAACTTTCAGCTGAGTCGATTTGTATGTGTTGGACATAATTTTGTCATTTTAGCTGTTTGCTTACGAAATCGTAAAAGAAACATGATTCCTGCACTGGTTAATCCAAACGGGAAAGCCATCCAGATGCCCACAGCGCCTCCTTCTAAGATAAATCCGAAGAAATAACTTGCTGGCAAGGAAATCAAAAGATAAGCAATGAACGCAATATACATCATTGATTTGACATCGGCTATTCCACGTAAGGCATTGGCAAAATTAGTTTGCATGCCATCTCCAACTTGGTATAGCAACATGGGTAGAATAAGGGAAATAACCAATTGATTGACTTCTGCACTGTCCGTGAACCATCCGCTTAACTGATAACGGAATATAAAAATGAAAAAGCAAGCAATGGCTCCCATTAATAGGATTAGATGAAAACCGGCGTATGCTGTGCGTCGTAAGTTGGGAATATCTTGTTGTCCTTTAAAGTTGCTGACCCGGACGGCTACGGCAGCTCCCATCCCGTAATAGACCATGAAACAGGCACTTCCGATAGTGCACATAATTTGATGGGCCGCTAAAGCGGCAGCTCCGATCCACCCGAGCATAATGGCACAAAGACTGAAGGAAGCTGTTTCCATACCCATTTGTAAAGCTACGGGCCATCCTAATTTATTTAACCGTTTGAAATCCGGAAGATTGATTCGTATTTTGCGGAATCCTTCTTTATAAGGAGCGTAATGTTCGGATTGAAAAAATAAAAAAGCAAAGGCAATTACCATTAGGATTCTGGATGTCAGTGTGGAGATGCCTGCTCCGGTAAGGCCCATTTCAGGAAATCCCAACTTTCCGTAAATAAGCAGATAATTTCCTGTGATATTCAATACGTTTCCGCTTAGCAGAATCCACATAGCCGACCGGGTATCGGTGATTCCCTCTGCAAATTGTTTGAATCCGTTGAATAGCATGACAAACAGGATAGAGCACCAGATTGTCATGAAATAAGGCCGTATAAGAGGCAGCAATTCTTCAGGTTGGTCCAGCTTATCTAGGTTCAGATACAGGATTCCCATAACGATAGATAAAAAAACACCAATTAAAAGGTTGGCTATAAGGCTGTTCTTTAAACTACCTCCGGCATGTATATAGTCTTTTCGTCCGTAAAGTGCTCCGACAATAGGGGTCAGTCCGTATGAAAATCCCAATCCGAAAATGATGGCCAGATTGAACAGATTATTTACGAATCCGGCAGCAGACAATTCATTGGCACTGTGGTGTCCTATCATCAGTGTATCGGCGAAGCCTAAAATGATGATACCTATTTGACCGATTACGATGGGAACTCCTAAATAGATAAGTGCTTTATAGTGTTTTTTGTAAGATATTATTTGATGCATGTTTTTTGAGCTTTGTATAAAAGGGTACAACAATTTTCCGGAATAAAGGTGTGAGTGGCTGTTCCCTGTATGTCCAAGGCTTTTATTTTACGGTAATTATTTACTTCTTTATTAATGTCTTCTGCTTTACCTATCAGTTCGAAAAAGGCTAGGTTACTGGCTACATTCAGATAATTGAGACTGTTGAAAATAAATTCCGATTCATAGCGGTTTTTAACCTTTTCTATTTCCGTTTCCAAAACGGCTTCATTCTTTATTTTTTCTAGTTCTTTCCAGATTGCTTTTTCTACTTCTGCGAGGGATATATCAGGAGCGGGTTTGGCTACAATTTGGAATAGTCCTTCATCAATACTTCCTGTAATATAGGCGTCAATAGTAGTGCATATCTGCTGTTTTTGCACGAGTTCCTGTTCCAGACGGCTTGATTTTCCGTTTGAAAGAATATCTGAAAGCATGTCGAAAACATGATAATCCGGATGTTTTCGGTCGCACATGTGGAATGCCATGTAAAGTGCGTCTATCGGTACATTCCTTTCCACTTCTAATCGACGGGGAGAAGTTTGTACGGGTTCTTTTGGCAGGTTCCTGCTTGACAAAGGGCGTGAAGGAATCGGAGCGAACCATTTTTCAGCGAGACGTTTGGTCTCTTCAAAAGATATATGTCCGGTTACGGCAAGGATGGCATTGTTGGGAGCATAAAAACGGTAAAAGAAATCTTTCACTTCCTCCAAAGTGGCCTGTGCGATATGGTCTATGCTTTTCCCGATAGTAGGCCATCGATATGGGTGTTTGACGTAGGCTAACGACCTAAGTAGATGAGAGACATCTCCATAAGGTTGGTTTAAATGACGCTGTTTGAACTCTTCAATGACTACTTGGCGTTGTATTTCAAGGTTTTTAGGGTTAAAATCCAGTCCTATCATACGGTCGGATTCTAACCAAAAAGCAATTTCCACGTTTTGGTGCGGTAAAGTGATATAGTAGTTGGTCAGATCATTGTTGGTCCAGGCATTGTTTTCCCCACCTGCATTCTGTACGGGTATATCATAATCAGGGATGTGCAGGGAACCACCGAACATCAGGTGTTCGAACAAGTGTGCGAATCCGGTATGCTCTTCCTCTTCATCTCGAGCCCCTACATGATATAATAAATTTAGTGCAACCATTTGAGTAGTCGTATCTTCATGGTGCACGATTCGCAATCCATTGGCAAGGATATGTCTATTGACTTTGATCACAATTCTTTAGTTCTCTATGGTTACTTCTTTTATGATGACATCTTCTATAGGACGGTCATTGTGGTTGGTCTTCACTTTTTGAATGTTTTCTACTACATCGAGTCCTTCTATCACTTCCCCAAAAACGGTATAACTTCCGTCCAAATGCGGAGTCCCTCCAATGGTTGTATATGCCCGCTTTTGTTCCGGGGTGAATCGGAACGGCGTTTTGGCAGCTTCTGCTTCGGCCTCTGCTACGAGTCTTTCCTGTAAAGCTGAAAGGGAATCTATATCGTTTGCCTTACGCATTTTGTAGATATCTTTCATGTATGGACGGGCTAAGGAATCGAATTTTTCTTTTACGACGCGACGGTTCAGGTTCACTTCCATTTCATTTAATTCTTCTGGAGTGAAGACTGTTCCTGTTACAATGTAAAACTGACATCCGGATGAGGCTTTTTCAGGGTTGATATCATCTCCTGTTCTGGCTGCTGCCAAGGCTCCTTTTTTGTGAAAATATTGAGGGTATACAAATTCCGCGGGAATTGTATATCCGGTATCTCCTTCTCCCAATATCTTGTCTGTGTGAGCATTTTTTGAATTTGGATCACCTCCTTGAATCATAAAGTCATTGATGACGCGATGAAATAATGTCCCGTTGTAAAATTTGTCTTTTATTAGTTTGATCATGTTGTCACGATGTTGAGGTGTCTTGTTGTAGAGTTTTACTTTGATATCACCTTTGTTTGTTTCAAAGCGAATAATAGTTTCATTTTCCATATTATTTTTGTTTTGACCATTGCAAGCGGCTAATCCGTAAAGCAATGTGATGGATACAATAGATCTGATAAGTTTTTTCATTTATTTAGAATTTGATGAAGCAAAAGTACGATATTTTACAGGAGTAAAGGGTGCTTTTTAATAATTATTGGGATTTTGAACTGATTTATCTGCCAGGCTGTTTTATATAAAGCTGCTTTTGTGCGCCAGCTATGGGACTGCGGAACTTTTTTTTCTTGTCCGGACTTAAAAAAATAAAGGAAATCATTAGTCAGACAATATATTTCTGTAACTTTGCCTTCCATGAAAAATAAAAATGCATTAAACACTTAAATAATGATATTATGAACAGATTAGAAACTTCTTTTGCAGGACTGAAATTAAAGAATCCCTTGATTGTAAGTAGTTCGGGGTTAACAAATAGTGTTGATAAAAATAGACAATGGGAAGAGGCTGGTGCCGGTGCCATTGTATTGAAGTCTCTTTTTGAGGAACAGATTATGTTGGAGGCAGCCAGAATGCAGAACAGTGAATATTCGGAGGGTAATGATTATCTTCAGACCTATTATCGGGGGCATTGCCTGAACGAATACATGGAGTTGCTTAAAGGGACAAAAAGCGTGTGCACTGTTCCTGTCATAGCAAGTATCAATTGTTATAGTGATGCGGAGTGGACGGATTTTGCCCATTCGTTGGAAGAAGCCGGAACAGATGCCATCGAGCTGAACATTATGGCCATACAAAGTGATTTGAATTATAAGTATGGTTCGTTTGAACAACGGCATATTGATATCTTGAGGAAGGTAAAGAAGGGAGTGAAAATTCCGGTTATTGTAAAATTAGGTAGTCATTTTACCAATTGTATACCTTTGATTGATCAGTTATATGCCAATGGCGCTGCTGCGGTTGTCTTATTTAATCGAATGGCCTCTCCTGATATTCAGATAAATACAAAATCCTACATCGGTGGAGAGGTGTTGGGACATCCCTCTGATCTTTCGGAAGTAATCCGTTGGATTGGCCTGACCTCTGCCCGTGTTCCCAATCTGGATTTGATTGCTTCTGGAGGAGTGTGGGACGGAGCGGCCTTGGTTAAAACAATTTTGGTAGGCGCTTCGGCAGCGGAAGTATGCAGTACTTTATACCGCCATGGGGCCGACCAGGTTAAGGCAATGCTTCAGTTCGTAGAGACTTGGATGGAAGAGAATAATTATCAGTCCATCGGGCAGTTCAAAGGTGTGATGAATGCAAAGCAGATAAAAGATGGAACAGCGTTTGAGCGTACCCAGTTCTTTAAATATTTCTCTCTGAAAGAATAATACTTGTGAGCCTTGTTTTGGGCATAATCCTTGAAGTTAAGATAAAAGTTTATGAGGAAGGTCTTTAAGTGGGTCGGGATTACTTTATTGTGTCCCGTCGCACTTTTTATCCTATTGACATTCTTGCTTTATATTCCTCCTTTACAGAATTACATTGTAGGGAAGGTGACGGATTATGCTTCGGAAGAAACAGGAATGCATATTCATATTGATCAGGTTAGACTGGCTTTCCCTTTGAACCTTGTGGTGAATGGTGCTGAAGTGGTTTCCGGTCAGGACACTGTTTTGTTGGTAGAACGCATGGAAGCGAATGTGCAGTTGCTTCCTTTGTTGCAAAAAAAGATAGAGATAGATGGGATAAGTTTGAAAAACGCCAGAGTAAATACAGCTGATTTGATAGCGACAATGAGACTAAGTGGTTCACTCGGCGAATTTTACCTTTCATCTCATGGTATAGAACTGAATCCGGAGAAAGCGATTGTAAATGAGGCTTATCTAAAGAATGCTGATTTGCATATATGTCTGAAAGATACAGTTATAGAGGAAGAAGATACTACTTCCTCACCTGTCTATTGGAAATTTGAACTTCAGAAAATAGCGTTGCGAAATGTAGCGTTGGCATTGCAAATGAATGATACGACATCTCTTTCTGCTTCTGTAGGAGAGATCGATTTGCGCAATGGCCATGTCGATTTGAAGAAAGATGCTTACGATCTTGATAAATTCTCGTTGAAGGAAGGAACCTTTTTGTATGATGCGGACACTCTAACGGCACAACCCGGATGGGATGCTTCGCATATTGCTCTGAGTGGCATACAGGCCGAATTGGATTCTATTCGATATTCTGGCCGTAATATGGCCATGTCTGTATCTCATTTGGAGGCAAAGGAACGTTCAGGTTTAAATCTAATCTCTTTAAAGGGAAAACTGGTTTCAGATGCGGCCTCTCTCCGGATTCCCGTGCTTTCCATCCGTACATCTGATTCGTTTGCGGACTTTTCGGCAGATATGGATTGGAATGCCTTGGAACCGGGGAGGAACGGGGTTCTTACGGCACGTCTTCTTGCAGGGATGGGGAAGCAGGACCTTATGACTTTGGTCGGTCGGATGCCGGAAAGTTTTGTAAAAGAATATCCGAATGCACCGATTGTGTTGCGTGCCGGAGTAGACGGCAATATGGATAAATTGCATCTGACAAGTCTGCAGGTACAGTTGGAAGGGGCTTTCCGGGCCTTGGTACAAGGCGATTGCGTGAATGTATTGGATAGCATACATCGTTCAGGTTCTATGACCATCCGATCAGAAACTCAGGATTTGGCTTTTGTTACGGCTCTTATAGACAGCACAAATACCGGACGGTACGCCCTTCCTCGAGGAATGTTTGTGAATGGGGATGCGAGTATGAAAGGGGGAAGGTATACGGCAAATCTGCATTTTAAGGAAGGAACGGGTGGAATGATTCTCTCAGCCTCTTATGACGCGCAAAAGGATTCGTATGAAGCCGATTTACAGATTGACAGTTTGCAGGTGCATGATTTCTTGCCTCAAGATTCTGTTTATTATCTTTCAGCCGGGCTTTTTGTAAAGGGAATAGGCTTTGACATGTATTCTCCCCGTACTTATATGGAGGCACGGGCCGTACTGGATACGTTGCAGTATGGATATTTGGATTTGTCGGATATCATATTGGAGGCAAAAATGCAAAAGGGAAAGGTGGCGGTTACATTGGACAGTCATAATCCATTATTGCAAATGACCTCCCGGTTGGATGGAACATTAAAGAAACAGGAAGTAACCGGCAAGCTCAAAATGGATATACAAGAAGCGGATTTGTATGAAATGAGGCTGGTTGACGCGCCACTGAAAGCTTCGGTATCTTTAGATTTGGAAGCCAGAAGCGACTGGCAAAAATTGATAGCCGTACAAGGTAGTCTTAAAAGGATAGGTGTGTCTACTTCGAAACAGAATTATCATCCTAAAGATTTGTTTTTGAATGCCTATACGGCAGCGGATTCCACTTTCATGAGTGTCAGCGCGGGTGATTTTAAGATGAAGCTGGAAGGCCGGAAGGATATAGGGACCATTATAGGGAATCTGGGAGAATTTTCTGCCGAATTGATAAAGCAGGCGGAGAATAAGCATTTGGAATTGAGTCTGCTGAAGACTTATCTGCCTGAACTCTGTGCACAGATTGCGTCCGGTGCGGACAATCCGGTAAGTAATTATTTGATGTTGCAAGGACTCCGGTATGACCGTTTCTTCATGGATGTGGATACATCTCCCGAGGAAGGTATCAATGGAACATCTTATTTATATGCCTTACGTATGGACAGCCTGTGTCTGGATACCTTACGCCTGGATATTCGTCAGGATACGGCAGGTGTCAGACTTTTCACGGAGATAAGAAATGCGCCTGCGAATAAGCAATTTGTATTTGATGCGATGTTAAACGGACGGATTCATGAGAAAGGAGCGAAGTTTGAACTGAAATATCTGGACGGGAAACAGCGGACAGGCGTACATTTGGGATTTGGAGCGGATATGGTAGACCATGGCTTGCTTTGTTATTTTTTTCCTGAACACCCTATTATAGCCTATCAGCCTTTTAATTTAAATGAGGGGAATTATCTCTATTTCCGTAAGGATGGGCATGTGGACGGGAAAGTGAATTTGTTGAATGATAAGGGCATGGGGATACGTTTTTATTCTACCCCCAATGAAGATGCTTTTCAGGATTTGACTTTTGATCTTTGTAAAATAGACATCGGGGAGTTATTGCAGGTAATGCCGTATATGCCGGATATAGCTGGTGTCCTTGACTCGGAGATCCATTATATAAAGTCGGGTGAACAGATGTCTTTGGTGGCTGAGACTTCGATAGATAGTCTGAGTTATGAGCAGTGCCTGATAGGTAACATTTCCAATTCGTCTGTTTATTTGCCTAAGGACAAAGTCACGCATTATGTAGATACTCGCTTTGTAAAGGAAGGGAAAGATATTTTTGTGCTTCAGGGGGATTATAAGGATGTGGAAGAAGGACTTTTGGATATGAATATGACTTTGGAGCATTTTCCTTTGAATATGGCAAATGGATTTATCCCTGATCAGTTGGTTGGTCTGGAAGGCGATGTGGATGGAGAACTGGAGGTGAAGGGTACGACAGTGAAACCTCTTGTCAATGGAGAATTAATGCTGGATTCCGTTTTCATGAGCTCGGAAATGTATGGAGTTCGTTTCCGTTTCGATAATCGCCCTGTGGCAATTAAGAACAGTAGTATGCGGTTTGATCGTTTCAATATTTATACCTTGGGCAAGAATCCGTTTTCTATTGATGGAAACATTGATTTTGCCGACCTCGACCATATTGGACTGAATTTGCGCATGCGTGCGACTGACTATGAATTAGTGAATGCGCCGCGTAAAAAAACATCGGTTGTCTATGGAAAAGTGTATGTTGATTTTTTCTCAACGTTGCGGGGTTCGCTGGATAATCTGGTGATGCGGGGAAATATGACCGTACAGGGGAAGACAGATGTCACTTACGTGTTGAAAGATTCTCCTTTAACCGTTGACGACCGTTTAAGTGATTTGGTGACTTTCGTTAATTTCAATGATACGATAAAAGTAGAGGAAGCGGAAGATAAGAAATATGCTTTGGGTGGAATCGATCTGTTAATGAATGTGCAGATAGATCAGGGGGCAGAGATACGGGTTGACCTGAGTGCCGGTAGGGAAAGCTATGTGGAATTGCGGGGAGGTGGCAATTTGTCGATGCAATATACGCCGCAGGGCGATTTGTTATTGTCGGGCCGCTATACCTTGACCAGCGGAGAGATGAAATACGAATTGCCTGTTATTCCACTGAAAACCTTCAATATTAAAGAGGGCAGCTTCGTGGAATTTACAGGGAACCCGATGAATCCCTATATGAATATATCGGCTACGGAAAGAGTACGTTCTTCGGTTACGGAAAACGATGTGCCTCGCACCGTATCCTTTGATGTAGGAGTGTCTATTACGAATACACTCGAGAATATGGGACTGGAGTTTACGCTTGAGGCACCTGAAGACATGTCGGTACAGAATCAGTTGGCGGCTATGTCAAAGGAAGAAAAAGGCAAATTGGCCGTGGCAATGTTGGCTACCGGTATGTATTTGGGTGGTGAAGGCAGTTCGGGAGGATTCAATGCGAACAACGCGCTGAACTCCTTCTTGCAGAGTGAAATCTCAAATATTGCGGGAAGCGCATTGAAGACGGTAGATATAAGTGTAGGTATGGAAGATGCTACTTCTTCAGACGGAACTTCCCGTACGGATTATTCTTTCCGTTTTGCCAAGCGTTTTTGGAATAACCGCCTGAGTGTAGTCATCGGGGGACGTATCTCTTCGGGAAATGATGCGGCGGAGGCCAATAACAATGAATCGTTTATTGATGATGTCTCGTTGGAATGGCGTTTGGATGATAGCGGGACACGTTATATCCGTCTGTTCCATAATAAGAATTATGAAAGTATTCTTGAAGGAGAGATAACGGAAACGGGAGTCGGTGTCGTGCTCCGGCGTAAGATGACCCGACTGGGGGAACTCTTTATCTTTAAGAAAAGGAAAAACAGAACCATGAATCGTGAAATAACTCCAAGACCATGATGAAGGAAATAAAAAATCATAGCAAAGAGTTGATTTATGCCATCCTATTAATAGGTTTTACAGCTTGTTCCACAACAAAGAATCTGCCTGTAGACGAGACGTTGTATACAGGGATTAAAAAGATGGTGGTTGAGAACCGGGATCGTAGTGATGAGGGAGACGCTACGATGGTGGAGGTGGAGGCCGCATTGGCTTATCCTCCTAATAACGCATTGTTGGGAAGCTCCTCTATTCGTGTCCCTTTTCCGTATAAGTTATGGATATATAATGGCTTTGTCAATAGCAGAACCAAACTGGGTAAATGGATATTCAATCATTTTGCGGCGAATCCGGTCTATCTTTCTGTCGTGAATCCGGAACTTCGGGCTAAGATTGCGACCAACGTGTTACATAATTATGGCTATTTTAATGGTACGGTATCGTATTCGGTTGAGGAAGAGAAGAATCCCAAAAAGGCCAAGGTCAATTACCTGATAAATATGGGAAAACCTTATTATATTGATTCCGTTGTATACGAACGTTTTCCTCATGCGGCGGACAGTTTGATTAGGGCTGCTTATCCCGACAGGCTGATTCATGGAGGAGAGAATTTTAGTGTGTTGCGGCTGGAAAATGAACGGACGCGCTTATCGGATCTTTTTCGTAATCATGGATATTATTATTATCGTTCGGACTATATAACCTATCTGGCTGATACCATACAGAAGCCCGGTGAAGTGAGTCTGAAGGTCGTGCCCATAGGAGGACTGACCCATCGTATAAACCGGCAGTGGCATATTGGCGATTTGTCGATATATATGCGGAATAATCAGCAAAGGGGGAGCTATACCGATTCCTTGAAGAGGGAGGGTTTGGCTATTTATTATAGCGGAAAGAAAATTCCGTTGCGTCCTCGGGTGTTGTTTAACAATTTCCGTTTTCGTAAGGGGGAATTGTATTCGCAGGAAAGACAGTCTTATACGCAGCAGAATATAACGCGCATGGGTATTTTCAGTTCATTGGATTTTCAGTACACGCCCCGGGATACAACGAGTGTGTGTGATACGTTGGATGTTCGTATCAATGCTACCTTCGACAAACCGTTGGATGGAGAGCTGGAATTTGATTTTACATCGAAGAGCAATGATCAGTTAGGGCCCGGTGTCTCGTTCGGAGTTTCTAAACGTAATGCTTTCAGGGGTGGAGAGACCTTTTCGTTCAAATTGGATGCTTCGTACGAATGGCAGACAGGCTCGTCCGTGGAAGGGAACAGTTCCATGATTAATTCGTATGAGTTTGGTGCGTCTGTTTCTCTGGATTATCCCCGGCTGGTTATTCCTTTTATGAAATACAAATGGACGCGTTATCCCTCCAGCTCTCAGTTCAAATTATATGCCGAACAGTTGAACCGTGCCGGATATTTCAGGCTTTTGTCTTTCGGGGGAAATGCTTCGTATGCGTATCAGCCTTCCGCTACATCTAAACATTCCTTTTCTCCTTTTAGGCTTACTTTTAATTTGTTGCAGAGTACGACGGCTAAGTTCGATTCCATTACAGCCAATAATAAGGCCCTGTATTCGAGCTTGAAAAATCAGTTTATTCCGGCTATGAGCTATACTTATACCTATGATGACACTCCCATGAAGTCCAAAAGGAATCATTTGTGGTGGGAAACATCTGTCACGTCGGCAGGCAATGTCACTTCGCTGGTTTATCGTATGTTCGGACAAGCGTTCTCGGAGAAGGACAAGGAGTTGTTTGGCAATCCTTTTGCCCAGTTCCTGAAGTTCACCACAGAAATGCGTAAAACGTATAGGCTGGGAGAGAAAAGCCGTTTGGCGACACGTCTTATGGCAGGAATCATTCATCCGTATGGCAATTCCTCCACGGCTCCATACAGTGAGCAGTTTTATATTGGAGGAGCAAACAGCATCCGTGCGTTTACGGTCCGTTCCTTGGGGCCGGGACGTTATCGTCCGGAGTCGGAGAAAATGTATTCCTATATAGACCAGACCGGAGATTTGAAATTAGAGGCCAATGTCGAATACCGTTTTCCCATATTAGGCAGCCTGTACGGAGCCGCGTTTCTGGATGCAGGCAATATCTGGCTGTTACATAAAGACGAGCAGCGTCCCGGAGCCGAATTCTCTTTTTCCAGGCTTGGAAAGGAAATGGCGTTGGGCACAGGGGTAGGCGTGCGGTATGATTTGGAGTTCATCATTCTTCGTCTGGATTTGGGTATTGGTATTCACGCTCCCTATGAAACGTCGAAGAAAGGATATTATAATATTCCGAAGTTTAAGGATGGATTGGGATTACACTTTGCTATTGGATATCCTTTTTGATAAAGAAAAGTTAAGAATATGGTCTGATTGGCATTTTGCCTCTTTTTTCTATACCTTTGTACTTTATTTTATACCATGAAGAATTATCAGACGAAACGTTTAAATGAAAGAAATATGAAACCTACATTATTTGTATTGGCAGCAGGGATGGGAAGTCGTTACGGCGGTTTGAAACAACTGGACGGCTTGGGCCCTAACGGTGAGACCATCATGGATTACTCTGTCTTCGATGCCATCCGCGGAGGCTTCGGCAAGATTGTGTTTGTGATTCGTAAAGACTTTGAGACGGATTTCCGTGAGAAGATACTTCGTAAATATGAGAACCATATTCCTGTGGAGACTGTTTTCCAGTCGCTGGATAAGCTGCCTGTCGGTTTTTCCTGTCCGGAAGGCCGGGTGAAACCTTGGGGCACCAATCATGCTGTATTGATGGGTAAGGACGTGATTAAAGAGCCTTTTGCGGTGATTAATGCGGATGATTTTTACGGACGTGACAGTTTTGCCGTATTGGGAAAGTTCTTGACGGAATTGCCGGAAGGAACGAAGAACCAATATTGTATGGTGGGATTCCGGGTAGGAAATACGCTTTCTGAAAGCGGCGCGGTGGCTCGCGGCGTATGCGGTACAAATAAGGAGGGATGCCTGACGACGGTAGTGGAGCGGACGGAGATTATGCGTGTCGACGGACCGGTATGCTATAAGGACGAGAAAGGAGAATGGGTGGCCATAGAGGATAATACTCCGGTCTCCATGAATATGTGGGGATTCACACCTGATTATTTTGACTATTCGGAATCCTATTTTATAGAGTTCCTGAAGGCAAATCAGGAAAACTTGAAAGCTGAATACTTCATCCCTTTGATGGTCAACAAGCTGATA
The DNA here is from genome assembly GCA_947626525.1 of uncultured Phocaeicola sp. GTDB lineage: Bacteria > Bacteroidota > Bacteroidia > Bacteroidales > Bacteroidaceae > Phocaeicola_A. The sequence goes on from CANQSM010000008.1 coordinate 29,836, forward strand.
ACGGAAAGGACGGCCACCGTAAAAGTGTTGGATACGGTCAGCAAATGGTTTGGCGTGACGTATGCGGTAGATCGTCAGGGGGTAGTCGATAAGATTGCATCTTTGATTGAGGCGGGCGAGTATCCTTCTGAACTATTCAGATAAATTTCAGGACGAAGTTGGGGCAGCCTGTGCTATGGCTTCGGCTGCTGCCAACCGATTGTCCGGAGGCAGTCCTGCACAGATTTTTCAATAGGCATTGGCTTCCCTGCGTAGCGCGTTCCGTACTGTCAGGTAGATAATCCTCATATCCAGCCAGAAACTCCAGTTCTCTACGTACCAGATGTCTTTCCTGATACGTGCTTCCATTTGGGCCAGTTCCTTGGTTTCACCCCGGCAACCGTTCACTTGGGCCCATCCGGTGATACCGGGTTTGATGAAATGGCGAATCATGTACTTGTTTATCAGTTTGGAGTATTCCTTTGTATGTTTGAGCATGTGCGGACGCGGGCCGACAATGGACATATCTCCTTTCAGCACATTGATGAACTGGGGCAATTCATCGATGCTGCTCTTACGCAAAAAGTTTCCGAACTTGGTCTTTCTCGGATCGTGTTCAGTGGCTTGCAGGGTATCGCTTTGGGCATTTACTTTCATGCTGCGGAATTTGTAGCAGTAGAACTCTTTCCCATTTAATCCGTTGCGCTTTTGTTTGAAGAATACAGGCCCCGGAGAAGTTATTTTGGTAATGATGGCCACTATCAGGTAGATGAACGGGAATAAAGTGCACAAGAACAGAGAAGAAAATACGATGTCGAATATCCTTTTCTGAAAACGGTTTAACGGTTTGCGCATCGGTTCTTCACGGATATACAGGACGGGGACTTCGCCTACTAAGTCCATGCGCATCGGGCGGCGGAGATAATTGCGTACATTCGGTACGCTATAGAAACGGATCAGATGATTCTCGCAGTAGTCGATGATTTGTCTGATTTCCGCTGCCCGGGCGGAAGGAAGACAGCAATAAATTCTTCCCATGGGATGGAAGTGCGATTCTTCCATATATTGCGGTATGAGGTCAATCGTGCCCAGATAAGGAATGGGAACATTGAAATTTTCCTGTTTTTTATCGTCAAAATAACCCAAAATCCGATAACCGGCAGTCGGGTCTCCCATCATTTCATTGTACAGTTCTTCCATATTGGGGTTGCTTCCGATGAAGAGTACGTCCCGGGTATTGCACCCTTTGCATCTGTACCATTTTATATAGGCTCTCGTACAAAGTCGGGAAATGGTGAGACACACGAAGAGACACCCGTAAAAGAGCAATGCGCATTTCCATGGAAAGAGGCTCGGGTCGATATAATTTATGGCCAGGAATGACAGGGGAGCGTACCATATGATTAATGAGAAAACCCTTCCGACAATTTGTTCGGGACGTACTTTCCTCATGTATAGAATCGGACTTTTAAGGTATACACAGACAAGGTATACGATATTCAATGCAAAATAGAAAATCTGATAATTCCCCTGCAGATACTCGGTCGCGAATGAGGACGAGAAGAATATGAGACAGGATAACAATCCGTTTAATATCAGGAAGTCGATGGTGATTACTCCCCATTTGATTAACAGGAATGATTGAGATTCTTGTTGCATATAGTAGTTGTCTTTTTGTTATGTATTTAAGCTTGTGACCTTGAAAAGAATCCTCGGATTGATTCTTTTTGCTTGCGTATTGTTTGTACATTTATTTGATTCCGAATGTTTTGTAAAACATTCTGGCCAATACGGTCAGACAATGTATGAAAAGGCAATCCAATAAAGAGAGAAACTTATTCATTGTCACTTTTTATTAGTGCAAAGAAAATAAATAAACTACAAATTGCCAAATTATTTGAATCCAATAAGGCGATTTTTTTTGTTTGGTGTGGGTTTTTGATGGGACTCCTTCATGGACCGCATTGTGCTTGTTGAATGCCTGTAAAAGTGGAGAATCCGATAGAATCGTCATTTTTGTTTTACGGATTCAATAAATTGTCTATTTTTGCAAGGGTTAATCAGTTTAGATTGTGGAAAGGTGATTTCAGTAGAAAGTTTACAGGTGGAATTCGGGGCCACTCCTTTGTTTGAGGATGTTACGTATGTCATCAATAAGAAAGACCGTATCGCTTTGGTAGGCAAGAACGGAGCGGGAAAGTCGACCATGCTTAGGATATTGGCCGGATTGCAGGCTCCTACGGGAGGGACAGTTTCGGTTCCTAAGGATACGACAGTAGGCTATTTGCCTCAGGTGATGGTTCTTAGTGATACGCATACAGTCATGGAGGAAGCGGAGAAAGCGTTTGAGCATATTTCCGAGATGCAGGCGAATATGGAGAGGATGAATCGGGAACTGGCGGAGCGCACGGACTATGAATCGGAAGGGTATCAAAAGCTTATAGAACGGTTCTCTCATGAAAACGAGCGTTTCCTGATGATGGGAGGCGGCAATTACAAGGCGGAAATAGAACGGACTTTGACAGGACTGGGATTTGACCGGAGTGACTTTGACCGTCCCACTTCCGAATTCAGCGGAGGATGGCGGATGCGTATCGAACTGGCTAAGTTGTTGTTGCAGCACCCGGATGTATTGTTGCTGGATGAGCCTACCAATCATTTGGATATAGAGAGCATCCAATGGCTGGAAAGCTTTTTGTCCGCCCACGGTAATGCGGTGGTATTGGTCAGTCACGACCGCGCTTTCATCAATAATGTGACCAATCGTACGATTGAGATTTCCTGCGGGCGTATATATGATTATAAGGTGCCGTACGATGAGTATGTCGTGCTTCGTAAGGAACGGCGCGAGCAGCAATTGAGGGCATACGAGAATCAGCGGAAACAGATACAGGACACGGAAGAGTTCATAGAACGTTTCCGTTACAAAGCCACCAAGGCCGTGCAGGTACAAAGCCGGATCAAACAGCTGGAACGGATTGTCCCCATAGAAATCGATGAGGAGGACTGTTCGGCGTTACGGCTGAAATTTCCTCCGGCCATGCGTAGCGGCAATTATCCCGTCATAGCGGATGACGTCAGGAAAGCATACGGGGAACATGTCGTGTTCGACCATGTCACGTTGACTATCAACCGGGGAGAGAAAGTGGCTTTTGTAGGCAAAAACGGGGAAGGAAAGTCTACATTGGTGAAATGCATCATGCAGGAGATTCCTTTTGAAGGCAGGCTGACCATCGGCCATAATGTGCGGATCGGTTATTTTGCGCAGAATCAGGCACAAATGTTGGATGAAGACCGGACGGTATTCGATACGATAGACCGGGTGGCACAGGGAGACATACGTTTGAGAATAAGGGATATTCTTGGCGCGTTTATGTTTGGCGGAGAGGCATCTGAGAAAAAAGTAAAGGTTCTTTCCGGAGGGGAGCGCAGCCGTCTGGCCATGATACGTTTGCTGTTGGAGCCGGTGAATTTCCTGATCCTTGACGAGCCGACCAACCATTTGGACATGCGCTCGAAAGATGTCCTGAAAGAGGCCATACGTGATTTCGACGGCACGGTGATTGTGGTGAGCCACGACCGGGAGTTCCTCGACGGACTGGTTACGAAAGTGTATGAATTCGGCGGTGGCAAGGTAACGGAGCATTGGGGAGGCATTTATGATTTTCTGCGGAAGAAAAAGATAGATTCGCTGAATGAGCTGCAGCCTACTTCTCCGCAAAAGCCAACCGGACAGGAGAGCCGGAAATCCGAGGAGAAGACGCAAGGTTCCGATACGAAGCTAAGTTATGAGGCCCGGAAGGAACAGGCTAAAAGGATGCGGAAAGCGGAGAAGCGGGTCGAGGAGTGTGAAAGGAAGATAGAGGAACTGGAAAACGGACTCAAACGGTTGGAAGAACGGATGGCCACTCCGGAAGGCGCCTCGGACAGCGTGTTGTATGAGGAGCACGCCCGCATGAAGAAGGAGCTGGACACGGTGGTGGAGGAATGGGAAAAGGCTTCTATGGAATGGGAGGACTTGAATTCATAAATCTAAATTATAAACATAAGAATGAAGACAAAACATTATTTACCAATCGTTGCGCTGGCCCTGACAACCTTGGCCGGCTGTAACATGAAAAAGGAGGCGACTATGACTTCGGGACTTGATTTGGCTAATCTCGACACGACGGCGCTGCCGGGAGCGGATTTTTATCAGTACGCCTGTGGAGGCTGGATGAAGAATCATCCTCTTACGGCAGAATATGCGCGTTTTGGAAGCTTTGACGAGCTGGCTGAAAATAACCGTCAGCAAATGAAAACATTGATTGCCGGGATTGCCGCCAGGCAAAATGTACAAGGAAGCATCGAGCAGAAAATAGGCGACCTGTACAATATGGTGATGGACAGCGTGAAACTGAATGCCGAGGGCATAGAGCCTGTCAAGGCTGAGCTGGCGCGTATCGCCGCCGTGAAGGACAAGAGTGAGATATTCCCTTTGATGACGGAACTGGGCCTGAAAGGAATCGGAGGCTACTTCGGCGAGTATATCGGTGCGGATATGATGAACAGCAGCGTCAACCTGTTTGAGATTGGACAGGGAGGTATCAGTCTGGGCGAAAAAGAATACTATATCGATGAAGACGAGGCCACTAAGAATATTCGTGAAAAATATAAGGCCCATATCGTGAAGATGTTCCGGCTGGCAGGTTTTGATGAGGCCGCCGCACAGAAGAAGATGGAGGCTGTGCTCGCCATTGAGACCCGCATTGCCAAGGCTTCTTATGATAAAGTGAAACAGCGCAATCCGGCCGAGAACTACCATAAGATGACTGTGGATGAATTTAAGAAAGAGTATGCCGGCCTGGATTGGGACCGTTACTTTGAAATTCTGGGCATAAAAGATTTGAAAGAGCTGAGCGTGGGACAGCCCGAACCGATAAAGGAGGTGATTGCTATAGTCAATACCGTTCCGGTGGAGGAGCAGAAAGCTTATATGGAATGGAAACTGATGGATAGTGCGGCCGGTTGTCTGAGTGATGAACTGGCTGAACAGAATTTTGATTTCTACGGACGGACCTTATCAGGGAAACAGGAGCAAAGTCCCCGTTGGAAACGTGCGGTCGGGACGGTAAACGGCCTGTTGGGCGAAGCTGTCGGACAGATGTACGTGCAGAAATATTTCCCGCCTGAAGCGAAAGAGCGTATGGTGAACCTGGTGAAGAACCTGCAGACGGCCCTGAAGGAACGCATACAGGCACAGGAGTGGATGAGTGACAGCACCAAGGCCAAAGCCATAGAGAAACTGGATGCTTTTTATGTCAAAATCGGTTATCCGGACAAATGGAAAGACTATTCCGGACTGGAAATCAAGAATGATTCATATTGGGCTAATCTGGAGCGTGCCCACGAATTCGGATGGAAGCGCATGATCGAGGAAAAATACGACAAGCCGGTGGATAAGGATGAGTGGTATATGACTCCGCAGACCGTGAACGCCTATTACAATCCTACTACCAATGAAATCTGTTTCCCGGCTGGTATCCTGCAATATCCCTTCTTCGATATGCAGGCGGATGACGCTTTCAATTACGGAGCCATCGGTGTGGTCATCGGACACGAGATGACTCACGGATTCGATGATCAGGGACGTCAGTTCGACAAGGACGGCAACTTTGCCGATTGGTGGACAGCCAGGGACGCGGAAGATTTCAAGGCTCGCGCCCGGGTAATGGTCGATTTCTTTGGAAACATCGATGTATTGCCCGACCTGAAAGCGAATGGCGAACTGACTTTAGGTGAGAATCTGGCAGACCACGGAGGGTTGATGGTCGCCTATCAGGCATTTAAGAATGCTACGAAGGACGCGCCGTTGGGAATGGCCGACGGATTTACTCCGGAGCAGCGTTTCTTCTTGGCATACGCTTCGGTATGGGCGGGCAATATCCGTGACGAGGAAATCCGCAATCTGACGAAGAGCGATCCGCATTCATTGGGACGCTGGCGCGTGAATGCCGCGCTGCCTCATATTGATGCCTGGTACGAGGCATTCGGCATTACGGAAAACGATCCGTTGTTCGTGCCGAAAGAGAAACGGGCGGCTATCTGGTAAGGAATCGTCAGGCATATAATAAGATAGGTAAAGGAGGCAAAGTGATGGAAACTTTGCCTCCTTTGTTATTGGCCTGTATGGGTTTCGGAAGTTGAAACGCTGCTTTCGTGCGCGCTTTTCATGGGGAAAAGTTCGTTTTATTTGCGTGACGTTTTACCTATTAAAATCCCAGATAATGAAAAGAAAAGCAAATCTAAGAATGGTATTGGAATTTATCCGTACGGAAGTTGAGAACATGAGAGCGGTGAATCGCTTCGGAGTAGCCAAAAATTATGCGTGCGTTCGCAATAGCTTCTTCCGCTATTTGCGGTCGGAGGGTATGAAAGATATCTCTTTCAAGAAACTGACATCCGAGTTTGTGGACGGTTATCAGACGTGGCTTTGGAACAATGGAGTCGGTCGGAACAGCTCTTCCTGCTACATGCGTTGCTTGCATGCTCTGTTCAATAAGGCTGTCAGGAAGGGAGTCGCTTCCGGCAATCCTTTCACCGGAGTGTACACGGGCATTGCGAAAACCCGGAAACGGGCCGTTACAGCGGATGACATTCGCAGCCTGGCCCACTTGGACATCAGGGCGGAACTTATAAAAAGAGGAAGGAACCCGGAACGGAAGGACTTTGAGGCCTTTTTCCGAAGCCTTCTGTTTACGAAAGACCTGTTCCTGTTCTGCTTTTGCGCTTGTGGCATGACTTTTGTCGATTTGGCCCATTTGAAAAAGAGCGATTTGTCTGACGGCTTTATCCGTTACGCCCGCAAGAAGACCCGCCAGCCTATTGAAGTGAAGGTGGAAGCCGTGATGCAGAAGATTATTGACAAGTATGCGAATACGTCTCCCTATCTTTTCCCGATTCTTTCTTCTACTGATACCCGCGAAGCTGAACTGCAATACCGCAGGGCGATTCGCATTTATAATCTGAACTTGAAAAGGCTGTCTTCGTTTTTAGGGGGCGATGTTTCGTTGACTTCTTATGTCGCGCGCCATACATGGGCCACTACCGCCTATCGGCAGCACCTTCCTTTATCTGTCATTTGTCAGGCTATGGGACATGATTCCGAGCATACCACCCAGATTTATTTGAAATCCTTGGAAAATGCCGTGATTAATGAGGCCAATCACAAGCTATTGGATCATATATTCCATAATTATCCGCAATAACTCCCGGTCATATCTGAATCTGTTTTGCGGCCAAAAAGATTGATAAATTATCGCACAAATTTCTTCCTCCTCTTATATAGAGGAGGAAAGATTGTGCGCAAAGATAGTGAATGTTCCTGAATTACAAAAAGTTTGTCAGGTAAAAAAAGGTAAATTCCTCCGTCCGTATGGTCTTTTTTAAATCACTTTTCTGATATGTCTGATTGCATTTAACTGATTCACAATTCATTATAAGAGCTTTCCTCCTCTATATAAGAGGAGGAAGAAAATACCTCTATTTGGCGTATGATGGGCCGGTAGAAAAAGAAAGAAAACAGGGAAAGGCATCCATGCATTGTTTGGAAAAAATTCCATTCGGTATGTTCCTTTGATGTTTTCTAAGTAATTGAAAATAAATTGATAACCTCATCCGGTAAAGCGGGATGGGGGAGTATGAGGAACATCTCATGCAGGATTATCTTCAGCCAGAAACGGAACTGTCAGGTGTTTCCCGTTGGTTTGTGATGACTTCTCCGGATCCGAAGTCCGTGGAGGAGGACTTGTCGAATGAAAACCTTCGTCGCAAGGAACGCGGCGCGGTTCCTTTCCGGTATTTTATCCCTTATGCGTTTTTAAAGCGGCGGATAGTCGATCGGTGTGACCGCAGCGACGATATTTCGGAGGCAAGTCCCTATTTCAATCCGGGAGCTCGTGAGGAAGTGACTACCAACAATGAGTTGCGTTCGGCACTGAGGCGGTATATTTTCATAAAGTCCTCGCCTCTTGATTTGGACCGCCTGTTGCGTGACAGGATGTATCGTGACGCTTACCATAGCCTTTGGTACTACCGCGACCGTTCGGGCCGGAAAGTTATCGTGGAGGATGTGGAGATGTCCGATTTTATCCGCGCGTGCTGCGACACCCGTCTCCGTTTCGAGGTCTGGCCCGCTTTGGACGGGATAGAGGCGAATGACGAGGTTCTGCTCAACAGTACGCCCTTTAAGGGATACAGGGCCCGTGTCCTGGAAGTGCGTCACGGGAAGAACGGCTGTACGCTGACGGTGGGTTTTCATCTTCTCCATGGGGGCATGTTGTTGAAATTGCCGGATTTGCATCCCGAGGATGTGCTTTACGAGCGGAAGGACAGTGACAGGTTCGTACGGGAGACCAACCGATATAAAATGCTGGAGGATATCCAGCGTAAGCTGTTTGCGGTCATGAGCCGCCGTCAGGAAGTGGGACTGTCGGAAAAGCGAAAGAAGGAGGACTATTCCACGTTGTCCATGCTGTACAATTACCGTTACCATTTGTTTGAGAGCGATGTCATGCGTCGTAAGTTGAGCGGTTTGATGTTGATTTGCGCCACATTGTTGGGGGACGCTTCCGGCAAGTCCGAACTGGTCTCTGTGGTTCGTGATGAACTGCGTGCGATGGATACGCATCCTGCGGGTAAGGTGGCGCATGATGTCCGTGCCCTTCTTCATTCGTGTCTTTACCTGGCCACCCGCGATGCGTATCATTTCGAGGAGGCCATGTCGTATTTCCGTTCCCATTCCCATCTTTCCGCTACGCATAAGCAATGGATGAAATTACTCCTTGTGAGGCAATAATATTGGATAAACTAATCATATTCACGGAGATTATTAAAATCAAAAGAAAATAGATGTACCAACCTAATTATTCTGTAATTGTGCTTACCTTTGCAAAAGATTGGTTTATTCTTTTGGAGAAGAAAAAGATCAATTGCGAATATATTATAAAATGCAAAAGTATCAAGAATAGGGTTCGGAAATAATATATGATGATTAACTGATGATTGACATGAACATAGATATACATACTTTGATTGGTGAAGCAACAGCCTACGACAAGAAACAGATGCTTGAAATCAAGCGACCTAAAAGCTGGCTCAAAAGTGTATCTGCCTTTGCTAATGGTGAGGGCGGAACATTGATTTTTGGCATCAGCGATGATAACCAAGTAGTAGGGCTTACTGATGCGGAAGGTGATGCGGAGAAAATTAGTGAGGAGCTAAAGAACAAACTTGATCCAGTGCCGGTCGTCAATCTTGAATACAAGGAAGTGGATGGGAAAAAACTTGTGTTGCTACATGTATATCCGGGACAAGAGACTCCGTATTACTATATCGGTGACAAACAGCGCCTTGCATTTGTCCGCGTGGGCAATGAATCGGTTATAGCAGATCGTATCCAACTGAAAAGTCTTGTTCTAAAGGGCTCCGGTCGTACTTACGATAGTCTGTCATCCAACTATAGATTTGAAGATATGGCATTTTCCAAGCTCAAGTCCATTCATTACAAAAGATTGCAGCGTTCGTTTGAAGACAATGAGTTTGTTTCGTGGGGGATCATTGACGAAAATGGCAATTTGACAAATGGCGGTGCATTATTGGCTGATGAATCTCCAATACGTCAGTCTCGTATATTCTGTACACGTTGGAATGGTTTAGACATGACAAACGGTTTGGGAGAAGCGATAGATGATGTTGAATTGGAAGGTTGCGTAATCGGTCAGTTGCAGGATGCCGTATCTTTTGTCAGAAACAATTCTCGTAAGAAATGGTGGAAAGAAAATGATCATCGGGAAGAACTTCCTGATTATCCCGAACGTGCCGTGACGGAAGCAATAGCAAATGCCATTATACATCGGGATTATATGCAGATGGGTAGTGAAATACACATTGATATGTATGATGATCGCTTGGACATATATTCACCTGGAGGCATGATGGATGGAAGGCTTATTCAGCAGTTGAATCCTCTTACCGTTCCATCTAAAAGAAGAAATCCATTACTGGCCGATTTTTTCAGCCGGTTAGGGCTTATGGAGAGACGTGGTAGCGGAATGAAGAAGATAATCGATTCCTATAAAAGGTTTGAGCGTCTGCCTAATTATCATATCCCTGAATTTCAGTCAAATACATCAGAATTTCATGTGACATTATGGAACTTGAATTATGGGAATGGTAGTGTAATAAATGAGAAAAAGTTCCTAAAAGAGGTTATAGGAACGGGAAAAGAGTTCCTAAAAGAGGATAATAAGTTCCGGAAAGAGTTCCTAAAAGTTCGGCGGATGATTTACAAAATGATTTCAGCAAATCCGGGAATTACAATTGCTGAAATGGCTGTAAATATAGGTATTTCTGACCGCCAAGTGCGTAAATACATAAAGAGAATGACTGATATGAAGTTCATTGTCAGAGAAGGAGGACGAAAGAACGGGATATGGAAAATAATAGACGGTGATTACGAAGACTTCTTTGAAAGAATATGACGATATCAGATATGGACAAGCTTTGAGTTCTATAAACGGGCTTCATGAACATTCAGATACTGGACCGGAGCATGGAAAAAGAGAGACTCCGGTTTGGCGTTCTCGCATGAAAGATGTATGTTTGTAGAAAATTTGTTTGATATGACTTCGAAGGCTTACCCCAAACGCATTCCTTACGGAATGATGAACTTTGTCGATGTGCGCGAGGACAATTGCTACTATGTGGACAAGACGCACTTTATCGAAAGGATAGAAAGCGCGCACCGTTTCTTCTTCTATATACGTCCGCGCCGTTTCGGCAAGAGCCTGACGATGTCGATGCTACGGCATTACTATGACGTGCTGGAAGCGGACAAGTTCGAGCGGTGGTACGGGGGATTGTATATCGGCAGCCATCCTACTCCGGAGCGTGGAAGTTACTTGATCCTTTACCTGAATTTCGCGGAAGTGGCGGCCGGCTTGGGCGACTATCGGAAAGCTTTGGATTCGTATTGTGATATCTGTTTCAACAGTTTTTGTTTCCGGTATGCGGCTTATCTGCCGGAGGGCACAAAAGAAGAATTGAACCGTCATGACGGTGCGGTGGCGCGGTTGAGTTTCCTGCATAAGCTGTGCACGGATATGAACCTGAAGATTTATTTGTTCATCGACGAGTACGACCATTTCACCAACAAGATACTGTCCGACCCGATATCGTTGGAAAGCTATAAGAGCGAGACACATGGAACAGGGTATCTGCGCTCTTTCTTCGATACGGTAAAGGGAGGTACGGACACCAGTATCAAGCGTTGTTTCATTACAGGGGTAAGTCCGGTGACCATGGACGATGTGACGAGCGGTTTCAATATCGGCACCAACTATTCGCTCTCTCCGGAATTCAACGAAATGACGGGTTTCACGGAGGAGGAGGTGCGCGCCATGCTGGACTATTACCGCACCACTTGCGAGTTCCACCATACTACGGACGAACTGATAGCCCTGATGAGGCCTTGGTACGACAACTATTGCTTCGCCAGGCAAAGCTACGGGAGAACCACCATGTACAATTCGAACATGGTGCTCTACTTTGTGGACAATTACATTCGCAACGGCGGATATGTGCCTGACAATATGCTGGAAGAGAACATCCGTGTGGATTACGAGAAGTTGCGTATGCTCATCCGCAAGGACAAGGAGTTCGCGCACGACGCCTCGATAATACAAACCTTGGTGGAGCAGGGCTACATCGCGGGCGAGTTGAAGTCCGGTTTCCCGGCCGGGAAGATTTCCGACCCGGACAACTTCGTGAGCCTGCTGTTCTACTTCGGCATGCTGACTCTTGACGGAACGATAGAGGGAAAGACTAAGCTGGCCATCCCGAATCAGGTGGTGCGGGAGCAGCTGTACAGTTACCTGCTGGATACCTATAAGGAAGTGGACTTGCGGTTCGAGAGTCACGAGAAGAGCGAATTGTCTTCCCGTCTGGCCTATCGTGGTGACTGGCAGGTCTATTTCGGATACATTGCCGACTGTTTGCGGCGTTACGCTTCCCAGCGTGACCGCCAAAAGGGCGAATCGTTTGTACACGGTTTTACGTTGGCCATGACGGCCCAGAACCGTTTCTACCGTCCCGTATCGGAACAGGACACTCAGGCCGGATACGTGGATCTGTTCCTATATCCGTTGTTGGATATCTATCGGGACATGAAGCACAGCTACGTGATAGAATTGAAGTACGCCAAAAGAAAAGATACGGATGAGCGTGTGGAACGTCTCCGCAGGGAAGCCATTCTTCAGGCCGACCGCTATGCCGCCAGCGAGCTGGTGCAAGGTGCCGTTGGAGATACGACACTGCATAAGATAGTGGTTGTCTATCGGGGTATGGACATGGTGGTGTGCGAGGAAATTACGCAGATAGCTGCAAGTGGCAATGCAGCTATGTGCGTTGGCCAATGCAGCTAACTTCATCGGCACATGAAGTTAACTTGCCTGAAAAAGGGAATTCTTCTGTGTGACTATGACTGCTTTGCTTCACACATTATTTGTTTATTTACTGCTTTGCTTCACATATTCTGCAATGCCTTTCTAAGATGCTTTACAGTTTTGTTCTGTTGTTCCTAATTTCAACAACAATCAGGCTTTTGATGGACGGGAATGGGAGTTATGACGACCTTGTTCCTGTGTCAAGGACTGTATGACATATTATAAATCATTGAATTTTAAAATACTCAAAGGCTCATCTCTTTGATTCTTAAGAGGGTGGACTCTGTCAAGTGCTTACCGTGGCTTCAATTAAGGTAAATTATATATTTAATCTGGTAAATTCAGGGACACAAATACTGTTTCCCTTAATTACGTTCCCTTATGCTTCCCGCATCATAATGGCGGAAGGCATAGGACAGGTAAACTTCTTCAATTCTATAATCTTTTATATTACGCTATTTACTTGTTTGGGAATACCCATGTATGCAATAAGGGAAATAGCCAAAGTTCGAAATGATATAAAAAAAACATCGGTCACAACTATTGAAATTCTGTCGCTACATGCTATACTATCCATATTAGGATATGTAGCTGTTGCTATAATATGTATGACCGTAACAGAAGTACAGGTAAACATCCCCCTATTCCTGATTCTTAGTGCCAGTATATTTTTTACAGCAATCGGTTGTGAATGGTTTTATCAAGGGATAGAAGATTTCAAGTATGTAACCATACGTGGCCTAGTCGTAAAAATTGTATCCATTATACTCTTATTCCTATTAGTCAAAAATCAGGAAGACATATTGTGGTATGGCGTATACAACGTATTGGGTGTTCTGGGCGGCAATCTCTTTAATTATATTCGCTTAAGGAAATTCATAGACAAGGAATGCATCTCAATACATGATTTACACCCTATACGACATTTAAAACCGGCATTACGTATTTTTGTCCTTAATGTTATTACAAGTATATATCTCCAACTTAATACCTTGTTATTAGGTTGCTTGAAGGACGTAACCGCCGTAGGATACTTTACAGCCGCCACCAAACTCATGCAGGTAACAAGAAGTGTACCCAGTTCATTAGGAACTGTTATCATGCCACATGTTTCATACCTGATAGCTGAAAATAAAATGGATGAATTTAAAACGGTCAGCCAAAAATCGTATGATTTTATTCTGGCAATATCAATACCACTGACAATCGGTCTTATATTCACAAGTAAAAGTGCGATATTAATGTTAAGCGGCGAAAGTTTTCTTCCCGCCGTAACATCCTCACAAATTGTAGCATTCAATATCATCTCAATAGGAATATCCAATGTATTAGGCCTTCAAATACTATATCCTATGGGAAAAATAAACCTTGTCACAACATGTACTTTTTTAGGTGCAATCATAAATGTAATTTTAAACGTTGTACTGATACCATTATATGGCCATAACGGCAGTGCAATGGCTTTTATGGCTACCGAAGCCGTAGTTACCTCATCTATGTATATCATCGGAAGAAAATACTTTCCTCATAAATTATTCAAACGTCAACATCTGAATTATCTATTTGGAGGTTTTCTGATGATAATATGTCTTTATGGTGTAAATTTAATACAATTGAATTATATCACATCCTTTATCGTCATGGTCATTATTGGAGTAGTGGTTTATAGCATGACATTAATTATAATGAAAGACCCTATAACTATCCTGATATTGAATGCATTAAAACTAAAATTGGGCCATTAATGTATGTAATGACAATGTGTCTTGGGCTGAAAGAAGTTGGCTAAATCATAACATTATGATATAAACCCTCTCAAATTAGGGCTCCCAAATGAAATACCTATCTTCTGAGATGTTTGGACAAGAAGTATATGAACATCCCCGAACCGTTATATCTAAAGAATATTTTAAGGAATGGGATTATGGTATAGAACCCTATTATCCGGTGAATGATGTGAAGAATTCCAATTGGCAAATATGGAATCAAATGTCATATTTGGTAGTCGATTGGCGGAGTATAAATATTATGACATGGCGTCAATTATAGAAAACGTTTTAAATATTAAATTATGAGAAGGGGTTATAAAGTTGTTTGTAATACGGCTGCAGGCCGTCATAGGTATATGAATTTGTTGGTACCGTATGTATTAGCAAATGAAATTGTTGATAGATATGATATATGGGTTAATACGCTTAATCCTGTAGATTTACGATTTTTTGAGTTATTAGCAAAAAAATATTCTAAAATAAATTTGATATATATTGATGACAATAAGTTTAATGGATTAGGTTCAATATTTGGCTTTTATAAACATTGTGTAGAAGAAGATACTATATATGTTAAGTTGGATGATGATTTAATATGGCTTGATCCAGAGGCTATAACAAAGATGGTTGATTTTAGAATAGATAATCCAGATTACTTTATAGTATCTCCTTTGGTTATTAATAATTGTGCTGGGACTTATTTGTTGCAGAATGAGGGGAAAATTAGATTGAAAAAATATTTATCATCAGCAATGACATGGGAAAGCTCTTGGTGTTCAGCTACATTTGCATATCAACTTTTAGATTGGTTTCATGGAAAAATTATAGATGATAGTTATAAGAATTTATACATGGGGAAAAAGACTATTTCCATGTTACGTTTTTCTATAAATATGATAGTGTGGTTTGGGGCAACTTTTAAAGAATTTGGTGGAGTTTGTCCTGATGGTAATAATGATGAGGAATATTTTTCAGTGATAAAACCTACTCAATTAGGGCTTGCTAATTGCATTAATACAGATGCAATTGTCGCTCATTTTGCGTTTACATATCAGCGTAAGGAACTTGATAAAACTGATATTCTTTTAAAATATGAGAATTTAATAAAATGCGGGGATGATAAAGTTCGTTTGATATATGAAAATATTAAGGAACTTATATTTATGGCCAAAGAAAATACAGATATTAAAGTCCCTAAATATGAAGATTGCCGTCCTAAAGAAAATAAAATTCGTGTTTTTCTTCGAACGAGGAGAATTCCAGGAACGTTTTATGATTGGGGTAGAATTAGTTATAGGTTGAAGGAGCATAGGATAGAATTTGATGATGGTTTTATTAGAGTATAAATTTGTATTTTATTTCGGAATTGTCTACTTTGGGCTTACGCCCGTCAAACATTTGTGCTTCATCGTCTCAGCCAATGCCGGTGAATCCATGTACTCCTCGCTTCCTGTAGATGCTTTGCAAATATATGAATGTTATGTTCAATTTCCAGTAAATCCAAATCAGGGCTGTCCTTTGATAGCAGCCGGACGGCGAATGTGTGTCGGTTGCTTGTCATACCTTGATATCCACTTGCGGGGCCAATGGCATAGCCGCCTTGGCTTATTTGAAGAAATAATTCAGTCCATGTAAAGTTATGATTAATACAAAAAAAGAATTGCGGTTTTATATCATGGCAGACCGTATTATGGCCGGGCTGCCTGCAAAGGCTTCGTTGAAAGAACGTTGTGGTTGTTTCCTGAAAGAATTGGCAGGAATCTATCGGACCGTCTCTTATCTGGAGGCGATGCGACGATATGCCTATTATTAAAACCGGCAGAGTATATGTGTAGGGGGGGGGAAAATATGTTACTAATATTTCTTCGATCTTACTGGAAGTATCGTTATGTCAAGATCGGTCAGAGGCTTGGCTTTACGATTGGTTTCAACGTGTTTGGCTATGGTTTGATGATTCCTCATGATGGCACTATTGTAGTAAGTTCCGTATCTCGTGTAGGAAATTTTGCGGTTCTTCATGCTTGTGCGCTTATTGGAGGGCCTGGCAAGAGGATAGGCAATGCATTATATATGGGGAACGGTTCCAAGATAGTGCGGCCGTTGACGTTGGGTGATAACGTACAGGTATCCGCAGGCAGCCTCGTCAACCGTAGTTTCGGGTCAGGCATTTTGCTGGCTGGCAGTCCGGCCACGGTGAAAAAGCAAGGTCTCAGACCATGGTACGAGGAACAAGGGTCGCCATGGAAAGACAGGGCTGAGGTTGTGTTGAGGTTACGTAGAGATATATTCGGTGTAAGTTGAATATTATCAATGGTTAAAATTCAGCAGAAAAAGTATGGCTAAAATTTAACCCTAATTCGAGTACCTATGGAAAGCTTCATAAAGAGGTTTTTCTTATTTGGGTACGTTAAAATGGGACGCTTACTAACTTCCAAATTCAAGCCCGAATCGGATAGTCCTAAAAGAAAAAAATGCAGATTTAAAACAAGAAAAATTATCATATGATTTATGGTAAGAAGCTTAATCCTATACTGTTAGTTTTTTTTATGGTTTGGATTGTAGCCATGGGAGGGGCACTATTGGATTTCAATAGTCATGCCTTACGTTTAAACAATATTCAGTCGTGTATCCTTCCGGTTTGTTTCCTGTTTTTTTGGGTGCTCTTACGGTTTCGCCCACAAGACATGAAGCCTTATTGGAGTATAGTGTGTTGTTTGTTGCTATGGCAGGTGGCACTGATTGTAAAGTTTGGCAGTTATGATTTCCTTATAGGACGGTTTTATGACATAACATTTGCTTTTGTCTTGGTGCGTGCTTTAGGGCTGAGAAAGATGTTGTATTATTATGAAGTTGCCGTGGCCAAGTTATCCCTGTTGGGACTTTGTCTTTGGATTCTGGTGCAGGTAATCCCAATGCTGCAAAAAGCACTCGTAGGTTTTTCTTTGCCAATCAATGAAACGGGTACACAAGTAGCAAGTTGGGGGATTGTTGGAATCTCCAATTCGGAGAATGTGGGTATTTTACGTAATTTGGGTTTTGCGTGGGAACCTGGACGTTATGCATCTTTTGTTGTTTTAGCTTTGATGTTCCATTTGTATCGTACACGTTTCCGTTTGTTTCAAGCGAACTTTTGGCCATTGTTTCTGGGTTTGTTCAGCAGTTTGTCCACGACTGGTTATATGGCATTTATGATATGTATTTGGGGTTATTATCTGAATGCACGGAGAACTACTGCATCCCAGATACTGAAGTTCTTGTTGCCGGTAGTATTTTTCGCTATCTTTATAGTTTTTCCGTTCATGTTGGAGAAAGTTCTGGAGATTTCTGATACAGATAATTTTATTACCGATAATAAGGTAAGTTATTACGGAAGTATTGGCTATACTTATATTCCGCAAAGAATCGAGGGGTTATTCTATGAGGCTTTGAATATATTTAATGACCCATTGTTGGGCTATGGCGATAATTTGTACTACTCTTATGTGCAAAGTGTCTTGTTCTCTCAGATGTCCATTAGGCTGTCTAATGGTTTTTTGCAGATAATAGCTATGTTGGGCATTCCTTTAGGTTTGTTGTTCTATTGGGCGATATACCGTTCTTCATCTTGCATCTCCCGAATGTATAATATAAAAGGAAATTATTTGATTTTCTTGGTTATATGTGCCGTGAATATCTCTTATAACTTTTTCTTTGAACCTTTCTTCGTGGCTCTTGCATTATATTGTGTATTCATGCCACAGTCCGATAAGGCAATTATTTTTAATCAAGAATATGAGAAAACGAGTCGTAGCCGTCCGTCCGTACCAATTCAAGGAAGGCATGCAGTTTCTTAACGGCGCATTTCGTGCCTGGAGAGATGCCGGAGGGGCATGGTGTAACCATTGCTGGCGGCCTCGTCCTTTCCATTATTTCTTCCACCATTACAGCGTGCCTTTCCGCTTTCCTCAATCAAAAAGGGAAGCAAGACTGGTGTTCGTGTCGTCTTCCATCTTTCGGTTCAATACTTTTGCCGATTATGTACGTTATGAGGTGATTCCGATGATTTGGGACTGTTGGCCATGTTATTTTGAGGAAATAGCTGCATTCCTGAATAAGAATAAGGTGCGAACTGCAATATTCACGTCGTCAATGACTGCCGACTTGATGAGAAAACGTTTTCCAGGGATGAATATACTATTTGTCCCAGAGGGAATAGATGTCTCACCCTATCATGCCGGTAAACTGTTGAGGAATCGTGGCATTGATTTGTTAGAGTTTGGCAGGAGTAATAAAAAGGTATTAAATGAGGGTTTCAAAAGGAAAGATATCGTGCATAAATGTAGTAGGCACGGTGAATGGGTATTCCCTACAAATAAAGAATTATATGATGGGTTGGCCGACTCTAAAGTGTCGCTGACTTTCCCCCGTTGCGACACGCATCCCGAAGTGGCCGGTAGCATAGAGACCCTCACGCAAAGATATTGGGAGTGCATGTTGAGTCGCGTGGTGATGGTGGGTAGGGCGCCATTCGAACTTGTGAACCTTGTCGGATATAACCCGGTGGTAGAAATCGGCAGAAAGACTGCCGAGGATTTGATTATGGATGTGGTGATGCATCCTGAAACCTATCAGGGCCTTGCGGATAAAAATCGCAAAGTCGCTTTGCAATATGCCAGATGGTCGGGACGGATGCCTAAGATTATGAATTTCTTGAAGGAATGTGGTTATGTCGTGTTAGAATAAATATGGTCAAATGAATCTGATAATTAACAAATATTCAAACAACTAAAAATGGAAAATAAGAAAAAGATAGCGATAGTGATTGTAACTTTCAATCGGAAGGAAGAGCTTCGACGATGCCTGCATGCTTTGTTTCAGCAGGAATATCTTCCTGCGGCCATTTATATTGTCGACAATAACAGCAGCGATGGGACAGGGCAGATGTTGAAAGACGAAGCCCTTCTTGAACATCAAAAGATAAAGTTGCATTATATTAATAGCGGAAAGAATCTAGGAGGTGCGGGAGGTTTTTACTTAGGGGTAAAGACTGCGCACGAGACGCAACTTTATGATGCCTATTTGTTGATGGATGATGATGGCTGGCCAGACAAAGGCGAGATTAAGGAAATGGTGCCGTTTTTAGGAAAGTATGACTTTATCAATGCCTTTGTGGTTAATCTCAATGACGAGACGAAGACCGCATTCAAACAGTCTGAGGTAAATGGTAATGACAGAAGGAAAGTTGAAGCCTTACAGAATGAAGAGGGCTTAATCTTGGACTATGCCAATCCTTTCAATGGCACGATGATCAGCAAGAAACTCGTAGGACAGATAGGTTATCCCAAAGCAGAGATGTTTATATATGGAGATGAGGTGGAGTATTTTAACAGGGCAAGGAAATTCGGCTTTCAGCCGGTTACTCCCATCAAATCCATTCATCGTCATCCACGGTCAAAAGCGAAAATGAATTATCAGAAAATTCTGTGTTGGAATATACCATATGTGTTGAGAACTAATCCGCTAATAATATATTGTGCTCATAGGAATGAATTATATAATATATGCACAATACGTAATGGATTGAAGATATTTCTTGCTGATATAGTAACATTGTATCATTACAATAAGACTTCTAAGGAGTTACGCAATGTTATGCTTTCCGCTATTTGGGCAGGTCTGAGGCGTGATTTTACGGGGCATTTAAAGTTCGTAAAATAATATCGGAGATTTCTTTGGTCTTGCAGAGGTGTAAGATGCCCCAACAGGGATTCCATTTTTAGAAAGTATGTGCAGGTGTCTATAAAATATTATATGAGAATCAAAGACGGGGAATAATAGTAGAAAATCATATAAAAATTAGATGTATGGGAACAAATAATCCATTGGTTACGATAGCCACCTCTATGTACAAGGTGGAGCAATATGTTGCGCAGAACATTGAATCACTGATTGCACAAACATATGCAAACCTTGAGATTATTATTGTTGATGACGGTTCGCCCGACAACTCAGGCAAGATTGCGGACGAATACGCCTTGAAGGATAGTCGCATTAAGGTTATTCATCAACATAACAAAGGTTTGGGGAGTGGACGTAATGCGGCAATTGACATTGCTACGGGCGATTACATCACATTCGTTGACGCAGATGACACTATATGCCCTGATTTTGTTGAATATATGCTTCGTCTTATAACAGATGCTGGTGCGGACATAGCCATTTCAAAAAACTGTTTTACCACGTCAGATATGCACCAAGTGAAAGAAGAAACAATTGAAATTTATTCACCGGAAAAGGCTGTCACCGAATTCTTCTATCCTTATATCCAATTGGGGGCATGGAACAAAATGTATAGCATGGCTTTCATGAGAAGCCATGGGCTGAGGTTTGTTCCAGAGTTGAAAACTGGCGAAGGACTTGAGTTTATAACGCGAGCTGCGTCTTTTGCAAATAAGATAGTTACCGGAAATCGTAAAGTGTATGTATATCGGTTAGATAATGCCGGTTCCGCAACGACCAAAGCTGATGTTGAACGGCAGGGTAAAGGTTCTCTTGAAACGATAAAATATATTGGGGAACATCTTGAAATAAAAACATCACAAATAAAATCGGCATATAGCTGGCATTTATGGAATTGCCATAGGTATTGTCTGAGACAGATTATTGATTCTGGGACTAAAACGCAATATAAGGATTTATACGCTGAGTGTAAACGATATTTGCGTAAACATTCATGGGATATAATATTTTCAGACGTGAAGCTAAGACTGAAAGTAAAAGCTTTGTTAGTATTCTTATCTCCTTCTTTTTATGCGCATCTGCAAATTGCAAAAAAGAAACGTATAATGAAACAATCTTATGGATATCAAGATAATTACCCGTCACGCTGTTTCTAATTACGGCTCTTTGCTCCAGGCAATAGCGACTCAGACCATAATTGAAAACTTGGGTCATAAGTGTGAAATAATCGACTATATGCGCAATGATGAGCACGGATTTCATGGAGTGATTACCGCCTTACAAAGAAAAAGGGAATGGACAGACAGTATATTAAAGGAGTTGGCCTATGTGATTCTACGTTATCCGGATGAAAAAATAGCGGAAATGAGATTCGGTGCGATGCGCCGTAAATATTTGAACCTGACGGAACGTTGCCGGACATTTAAAGGCTTATCAAAACTTGATGCGGATGTATTCATGACCGGCAGCGATCAGGTGTGGGGACCGATGATGAACGGTAAGCCTGACGGAGCTTACTTTCTTGATTTTGTAAAACAAGGAAAGAAAGTGGCATACGCCGCTAGCTTCGGGCGCACGGAATTCATGCCACAAGTGTTGTTCGAATATAAAAAACTGTTAGGTTGTTATGACCGTATTGCCGTCCGTGAAAACTCTGCAGTAAAGTTGCTTGAAGAAATGAATATAGCTTGTGTCGGACAGGTACTCGATCCAACGCTGTTGTTGACGGGTGAGGAGTGGAGTCAGTACATTAAGAAGGACGTAAAAGGAAAATACGTATTGGTTTATCAGTTGCACAACAATCCGATGCTGTGCAGATATGCCCAGCATTTTGCAAATAAAGTGAAATTGCCTTTATTGCGTATTTCGCCATCTTTCCATCAGTTTCGCTGTGGCGGAAAGTTTGTTTATTTACCAGATATAGACGAGTTCCTGTCGTATATCAAGAACTCTACTTATTTTATTACCGACTCGTTCCACGGGACAGCTTTTGCAATCAATTTTAATCGGCAGTTCATTGAGATATTGCCCAATAACAAAACTGATTCTCGTAATCAAAGTATTTTACAGCTTACAGGGCTGACCGAACGTATAGTAACTGACTATGAAAATTTCTCTATTGCCAATAAGACAATTGATTATAAGACTGTGAACGAGATTTTGGATAAAGAAAGACGGAAATCTATGAAGATACTTAAAACTCTTTTGGGGGATTAGGGTAAAGTGAAAATCTTATTGGTCAATAAATTCTATTACCGCCGGGGCGGTGATTGTGTTTACGTGCTCAATCTTGAACAGTTGTTGAAGAAACACGGACATGAAGTGACCGTATTTGCCATGGATTATCCAGAGAATATAGACACGGAATGGAAGCGGTATTTCCCTCAGAACATGACTAAATGGATGGCCTTTACGCGTCCGTTCGGTTCAAGAGAGGTAAGGGGAAAATTCAACAGGCTTTTGGATGACTTCCGTCCAGAAGCGGTACATCTGAACAATATCCACACCCAGCTGTCTCCCGTGCTGGCTGAATTGGCACACGGGCGCGGTATAAAGGTCGTGTGGACTCTGCATGATTATAAATTGCTGTGTCCGCGATATGATTGTCTGCTCAACGGAGATATGGTGTGTGAAGCTTGTTTCAAAGGGGATAAGAAAGCATGTCTGGACCACAAATGCATGAAAAGTTCCAAATTGGCCTCTTTCGTGGGGTTTCGTGAAGCGAATGTGTGGAACCGGAAGAGATTGGAAACTTCAACGGATGTGTTTGTCTGTCCGAGCCGGTTTATGGCAGAGAAGATGTCACAAGGAGGCTTTGATCAAAAGAAGCTATATCCGTTGTGCAACTTTATCGATGTGGAGAAGTGTATAGGCTTGGATTGTACTGAACGGAAAGATTATTATTGTTTTATAGGCCGGTTGAGTCATGAGAAAGGGGTGAAAACGTTGATTGAGGCTGCCAACCGACTTCCATATAAATTGAAGATTATCGGTGACGGACCGCTCTATGGCGAGTTGAAAGCTATTGCCCATAATCATATTGAATTCTTAGGACATAAGGGTTGGGATGAAATTAAGATGCTTGTGGGGCAGGCCCGTTTCTCAGTGATTCCTTCTGAATGGTATGAGAATAATCCCCTCTCGGTGATTGAAGCGGAATGTCTTGGCACTCCTGTTTTAGGAGCTGCCATAGGTGGTATTCCGGAATTAATAACTCCAGTGTCCGGCATGACTTTCGAAAGCCGTAATGCGGATGATTTGGAATCGAAAATAGAGGCTATGTTTGACCATAAATTTGATTATTCGGCGATTGCCGGGGCATCGCTGAGGCGATACGATGCCGGGGCTTACTACCATGAGATAATGAAAATATATAAATGAGATGTGGGGTTGTTGATTTATTATTCGTATCTTTGGACTCCAAACAAACAAAGAACGGAATGAACAGGTTGGTAATAAAGAATTTTGGTGCGATAAAGGAAGCCTCGGTCGAACTGAAACCCTTGTTGCTGTTGATTGGCGGACAAGGTACGGGGAAAAGTACGATTGCCAAAGTCTTGTCGATTTGCAGGGATGTGACTTAAGGAGCGTATTGAATGTGCTCAAAATCATTTTGGAATCCATACGGAAACTGATATAAGATGTCATATCATAGTGTCTGTTCTGTTTCCGAGGAGCCGGGCCGTGGAACAAACGTATCAATTGGCTTTTGCGCAAGATACGGGCATAGCTTTAAGTTTTGAGAATAAAATTACTTTCCATTCCGTATTGTAATACTTATAGCATAATCATCCCTTTTTTACTACATAATAATAAGTAGGCTGGTACTTAGGTCTATACATGTACGGTTATATGGCTGTACATCTTTTTTGTTTCTGTTTCATAAATACAAATTTATTTTATGATGGCAAATTGCAATATTCCGTGTTCCACGGATGCAAGTATCATTTTGACTTATCGTTGCCCGATGAAGTGCAAGATGTGTAATATCTGGTTTAATCCGACTCATAAGAGTGAGGAAATCAAGGCGTGTGATTTGCGCACGCTGCCGAAGTTGAAGTTTATCAATCTGACCGGTGGTGAGCCGTTCATCCGTGAAGACCTGGACGAGATAGTGGAGGAGTGTTACAGGCATACCGGCCGCATCGTCATTTCCACTTCCGGATGGTTTGAGGGGAAAGTGGTTGCGTTGGCAAAGAAGTTCCCTGATATCGGAATCCGCATCTCCATCGAGGGACTGAGCCAAAAGAACGACGAGCTGAGAGGCCATGCGGGAGGTTTTGATAAGGGGCTTCGTACGTTGCTGGCGTTGAAAGAGCTGGGACTGAAGGATATCGGATTCGGTTGTACGGTTTCCAATAATAATTCAAGGGACATGCTTTCCCTTTATCAGTTGAGTAAGTCGCTCGGAATGGAGTTTGCCACGGCCGCTTTCCATAACAGCTATTATTTTCATAAGGACGACAATGTGATAACGAACAAGGAGGAGGTTTGCGGGAACTTTGCGAAACTGATAGAATGGCAGTTGAAGGAAAATCATCCTAAAAGTTGGTTCCGGGCATGGTTCAACATGGGACTTATCAATTATATTGAAGGCGGAAAGCGCATGCTCCCTTGCGAGGCGGGTATGGTGAACTTCTTCATCGACCCGTTCGGAGATGTGTATCCATGTAACGGGTTGGAAGAAAAGTATTGGATGAAATCGATGGGGAATATTCATGAGACCCCGGATTTCATGGAGATCTGGAAGAGCGGTCGGGCTCAGGAGGTGCGTGCGATGGTGCGCAAGTGCCCCAAGAACTGCTGGATGGTGGGTACGGCAAGTCCGGTGATGCACAAGTACCTCAGGTATCCTGCCAGGTGGGCGCTGACAAACAAGCTGCGCTCGATGCGGGGAAAGCCTGCTTGCATAGACCCGAAGTGGTGCGACGTGGGACAAGACCCGTGTCAGGGGGATTTGAGGGAGAAGTTCTGATTTACCTGATTCTTTTACCAGTCAGGAAAAGCCACACAGCAGACAGGCAAGAAACCGTTATGATTCTTGCATAAAGCATATTCTCTTTAAGGCGGTTTAGTAGCTGTCTCATTGATTCGGCTTTTGTCTTTACAAAAGTAACAGTTTGTTTTCAAAATCAAGAATGTTTTTATGAAGATTGTTGTGACCGGCACCCGTGGTATTCCGAATATCATGGGTGGCGTGGAGACGCACTGCGAGGAGCTGTTCCCGAGGATTGCGGCAAGGGGCTTCGATGTGACCGTGATACGCAGGGACAGTTATGTGAGGGATAATCTGACGGAATGGAAAGGCGTGAAGCTGGTGGACATGGAAAGCCCGAAGAAAAAATCGTTCGAGGCCATCATCCATACATTCCGTGCCATCCGCCGTGCTAAAAGACAGGGGGCTGATATCATTCATATCCATGCCATAGGTCCTGCATTGCTGGTGCCATACGCCAAGATGCTGGGCATGAAGGTGGTGTTCACCCATCACGGGCCGGACTATGACCGAGACAAATGGGGCTTCTCAGCCAAGGCGATGTTGAGGCTGGGTGAACGCATGGGCTGCATGTTTGCGGACGAGGTGATTGTCATATCCGATGTCATCCGTAACCTGATAAGAGGGAAGTATGGAAGGACGCAGCACGTACACCTTATATATAATGGTGTGTCGCAACCGGAAGTCTGTGACTTTCCTGAATATTTCGAGGAATTAGGCATTGAGAAGGGGAAGTACATCTTGGGCATGTGCCGTTTTGTGCCGGAAAAGAACCTGCACCACCTGGTGGCAGCTTTTACCAAAGTGAAGAATGAAGAGTCAGGAATGAAGCACGGCGGTTCCGGCATTAAATTGGTGCTTGCCGGTGACACGGATTTTGAGGATGACTATTCATTGTCATTGAAGAGGAAGGCAAAAGAGAACGGGGTTGTGCTGACCGGATTTGTTAAAGGCCGGAAGTTACATTCTCTATTGTCCAATGCTTGTGTCTATTGTCTTCCTTCCAGCCACGAAGGATTGCCTATTTCGTTGTTGGAAGCCATGAGTTACCGTTTGCCGGTCGTGGTGAGTGACATCCCCGCCAATAAGGAGATAGGGTTGTCGGAAAAGTGTTATTTCCCGTGCGGGGACATCGAAGCGTTGACTCGGCGACTGGCATATTGGGTGGAAAGACCCTTACAGCGGATGGATTACGGGATGAAGGCTTATGATTGGGATGCGATTGCAGTCCAAACGGCCGATGTATACAGAAGTCTCATGGCTTCCGGCCGGTAAGGCCAAAGCTAACAGGCAAATGATTGTTTCTTCCATTGATGACACACCGTGACGACAGTTTTCTATTCAACTACCAGGTTGAGATGAAGGACCGTCTGTATGCCTCCTGGAAGGAGGTCCGCTCCGTGATGGTTCAGATGCCCACGGGTACGGGGAAGACGCACCTTCTGGTCTCCGTTGTCCGCGACTATGTCCGGTCGGAGTTCCGTCCTGTTTGGATTGTGGTCCACCGCATCGAGCTTGTGGAGCAGATATCCTCCACGCTGGTCCGTTACGGGATTTCCCATGTCCGTTATGCGTGCGGTTCGTTCAGTTCCAT